>CAJJPN010000008.1:0-31539 GCA_905193635.1 Coriobacteriaceae bacterium | reverse complement strand
GCACGTGCATGGTCGATACGATCTCGTCGGTGTAGTCGTGCTGCACTTCGTCCAGACGGCGCGTCAGGTCGCCGGTATGGTGGTCGTAGATCATGGTGAGCGACCCGATAACATGCTCGTCGGGCGTGCGCATCTGCTCCTTGGCGATCGAGGCGCGAATCAGGTCGCGCACGGCCTCGGAGCGGTTGGCCACGTCGCCGCGGCGCGCGATCTGTTCGTCAAAACGGCGCAGCAGGTCATCCGGTGCGGTAACCGAAAAACGGACCAGCTCGGAGCCGGAGCCACTACAGTGGCAGCCCGCGTCACCGTCCGCCCCGTGCGGATGCTCGTGCTCGTACCCGCAGCCGTGCTCGTGTTCGGCCACCTTACACCAGCTTCACGGAGCCGACGGAGTTGTGGTCGGCCTCGATGGCTTCCTCGTAGCCCTCGAGCGCGTCATGCGCCTCGTGCAACGCGGCCATGGCGGCCTCGAGCTTGGCGCCGATGCGCTCCATGTCAAAATTCTCGGTCGCATGCAGCAACTGATGGCTCCATTCGTGAGCGAGCTCGATGGTGTCGTCGACCTGTTTGACGCTCATGGCAAGCTGGCTCATGTTCATTCCAACATCATGCATGGGAAATCTCCTTTTGTATGGGGCAGTTCAGTGTTTCAGATTTTACTACGCCCGCTTTGCGCGCAGCTGCATAAGAAAACGGGTGCGAGTCTGTGCGACCCGCACCCGTTCACTGGGGGCTGTTTGTGACTACCATACTATCCGTGGTTGCACTCGGTGCATTCAGAAGTCCGGCGAGCGGCGTAAAAGCGCTCATGGACGGCAGACAGACGGCAACATGTAACAAGCGTATTACAGATGTTTCTCCAGCAGCGCCTGCAGCCTCGCCTTGGGCAGAGCGCCAACCGAGCGGTCAATCTCCTCGCCGTTCTTAAACACAATCAGCGTGGGGATGCTCATGACGCCATACTTCATGGCCAGGTCCTGGTTGTCGTCGACGTTGCATTTGGCAACGGCAAGCTTGCCCGCCAGTTCATCGGCAACCTCGTCAACGATGGGCGAGAGGGATCGACAGGGCCCGCACCACGGTGCCCAAAAATCGACCAGCACGGGCAGGCTGTCGCTAACGACGGAATCGAAGTTCTCGGGGGTAATCTGCTTAATGTCAGCCATGGTGACCTCCATAATGTGACGCGGCTTGGCCGCGTAAAACTCAGTACGACCGTGCTTATACCCAGCCGCCCGCAAAGCAACCACTCGCAGGCGGCTCTTTTATATAATGGTGGGCACGCAAACGATTGGAGAGCGCATGTCCACGTCACAAAGCCAGAAAAAAGAAGCCATCGCCCAGGCGGCCGAGCAGGAGCTCACATCGCTTGCGGTCCGTGGCGTGCGTATCGCGGGCAACGCGTGCTCGCCGATCGTGCTGGTCAAAGGCGATTTGGACGAGGCCGAGCGTTCGGGTGGCGAGCTTGCCGCTGGCCCGGATGGCGCGGCGTTGCGCAAGGCGCTTGGGGCCATCGGCTACGCGCCCGAGGATTTTTGCGTGCTGGCAAGCGTCGCCGGCGCAGGTGACGGAGCGGTCGCTGTGGGCGAGACGCTGCCGTGCGAGCTGTTCCGTGAGGCGCTTGAGGCTTTGGACCCCGAGGCGGTGCTACTGCTCGACAACAACGCGGCTGACGCCATGCGCGAGACCTACGCCGATATGCTCGTGGCGATCGATGACTTCGACACCGCCATGCTCAAGCCCGGCTTGGTCGCCCATGTGCAGGGTCGCCGTGTGCTCGCGCTCGACGGTTTTGAGGCGGCACTCACCGACAAGGCCGCTAAGCAGCGCATGTGGGCCTACATCAAGCAGCTGACTCCGGCGGCCGCTCCGCTGTAGCGAGCCCGCGTCGACAAACGACCCCGAGCGGGCGAGCCGTACCCGCGGAACGCAAATCCGTCGCGCCCGCGCCCTTACATCACAGCGCGCAGCTCAAACCGATCGCCGTTAATGCGGAACTGGCAGTTGCCGTTCATGCGCTCCACGGCGAGTTTAATGCTCTTGGTGCCAAAGCCGTGACCGGCGTGCTGAGCCACGGGCGTGCCGTCGACCATGTGCGGCGCCCGTCCAAATGTGTTGGAAACCAGCAATAGAAGCTGACCGTCTTCGTAGCGAAGGTCCAGGTCGACAAACCGCTTGCCTTCGGGGGCGGTGCTCGCCGCGGCGATGGCATTGTCCAGGGCGTTCGATACCACACTGAACAGATCGGCATCGCCCACGTGGACGGTTTCGGGCACGGCGGCTCGCAGGTCGGCGGTGATGCCGTGCGCGTTGATGTCCGCGGAAAGCGACGAGAGCGCAATGTTGACCGTTTCGTTGGCGCAGTAGCGGCGCACAGCGGTGCGGTCGTTGGTCTCGCAAAGCGCGTCGATGCGCTCGAGCGCCTCATCGGTGTGACCCTCTTCGATCAGGGCCGCAAGACCGCGCAGGTAGTGGCGTATGTCGTATCACATTGAGACCAAGTCAAGAAGAATCGCTTCGGTCGAATCGCGTCTTTTGGGTGAGTTCTCAACGTCCGCTGCCGCTGGTTTCCACCGTATGCCGAAAACACCCGGACGATGCCGTGCAGATCGCTTCGCTCTGCTATAGTCTCCCAAATTCACGTTTTCTATTGGGATGGTGGTTAATATGGGCGACATACTCGAATCGTTCCTGCGCGTGGCGATGGTGGTGTTCATCGTCGGTCCGCTCACTGCATGGGTCGCCCGTCGCGGCGCGCGCGAGCGCAGTGAGGCGACGGACAGCCTCGATCGCTTCACGGTGCGCATGCCCGCTGCCATTCGCACGATCATCGCCTGCTGCGCCGTCGCGTTCGAACTGCTCATGCTGGGTGTCTACGTCTGGCAGGGCGTCTCGTTGGGCGAGTGGGACCACGAACTTGTGTGGTTCGGTCACGCCATGGCGCTCGCGGGCATGGCCATCTGGGCCCTGCTGAGCATCCCGCGCATCGACGTGGACGGTGAGCGAATTCTCTCGCGTAACGCCTTCGGCATCCGCAAGGAGACGACGTTCGGCAACATCACCCATGCAACGCTTCACACGCAGATGATGAGGATCGACCTGTTCGAGGGCGATCGAAAGTTCTGCTCGATAAGCCTCGAGGGGGTGTGCTCGCTCAACCTCCTCGCCCGTCTGGAGGAAGAGGGCATCGAAGTCTCGGACGCCGTCGACGGTCCCATGACCAAGGCGGGCCTGTGTTGGTCTGCCGTCAAGCCGTTGACGATTGTTTTCAACGGCATGGCGCTCGTCTTCTCGCTCGTGATCGCCTTCATGGCTGTTTTCACCGATGCCGGAGCCCGCTTGCTCTTGCTCGTTCCGTTCCTCTTCCTGTTCATAGGGGGACTCCTGCCCCTGCTTATGCTCAGCATGCCCGCCCGTGGTATCTACGAGATCGGCAGGCAGGAGCGCGAACTCGGTTTCTCCTTCGCCGAGGAGATGGCAAGTCGAGGTGCCACGGGCACTTCGCTTGTCGACGACGATTGGTTCATCGAGATCAGCAATGCCCGCGTCGTGGCGTTCCGCCGCGATTACCTCAAGAAGGTCACGGCGCACGAGGACAGCGAGAGCGGCGACCGCTGCACGGTGACTACGAAGGGCGGTCGAAAAATCAAGGTGTATGCAGCGGGCAGCACGCTCGAGGACCTGCGCACGTGGTTCAAACAGGGTGCCAAGGCCAGAAGCACGCTCGACCGTGCAGAGGACGCGCTCGAGACGACGTCTGATTGGGTTGTCTGACCTGTATCGTCTTTTCGGACACGCATGCTAGAGGCCCAATCCTTTAGAATGCATTCATCGACGACCGAGAGGACGGTATGCTATGTCCAACCCAGCCGCCAAGTACACCGACGAGTTCAGGCGCGAGACCGCCGACTACATCATCTCGACGGGCAGGCCGATAACGGAATGCTGCGCAGAACTGGGCCTGAATTCCAAGACCGTGAACAAGTGGGTGCAGAGCCGCCGGCGCGAGCTTGCCGGCGGGCCCGACCCCAAGGCCGAGGACCGCGAGCTTCGCGAGGCGAAAAGGCGCATACGCGAGCTCGAGATGGAGAACGCCTTCTTGAAAAAAAGCCGCGGCCTTCTTCGCCAAAAGCCAGGCGTAGCCGCATGCTACCGGATGATGTTGGCGGAGAAGGCCGAATTCCCGGTGAAAATGATGGCCCGCGTGCTCGGCGTGAGCCGATCGGGCTTCTACTCGTGGCTCTCCAACGGCTGCCCGCGAGAAGACTGGTCGGCCGAGCGCGAGGCGGTCCGGCGCGTGTGGCTGGAGTCGGACCGCAGGTTCGGCTTCCGGTTCGTGAAATGCTTCCTGCCCGGCGAGTTCTCCGGATTGACCCTGTACAGGGTGCGCAAGCTGATGCACGAGCTGGGAATACGCGGCTGCACGCCCAACGCCAGGAAGCGCACCACCATCCCCGACCCGAAGGCCAGGCCCCGGCCCGACCTGGTGAGCCGCGACTTCACCAGTCCCGTTCCAACCTACAAGCTCGTGGGCGACATCACCTACCTGCGCACCGGCGAGGGATGGCTGTACCTGTCGACGGTCATCGACCTCAACACCCGCATGGTGGTGGGCTGGTCGCTCTCCGAGCGCATGACCGCCGACATCGTGGTTTCGGCGCTGGCGTCGGCCAAATCGCGCGGCTACGTGGCCGGCAACGCGATATTCCACGCCGACCGCGGCGCCCAGTACACCAGCAGGCTTCTGGCCGAATGGGCGCGCGACAACGACGTGCGGCTGTCCTGCAGCCGCACCGGCAACTGCCACGACAACGCGGTGGCCGAGTCGTTCCTCGCCACGCTGAAGAACGAGATGTACTACAGGCGCAGCTTCCCGACCAGGGATTCCGCCAAGCACGCGGTGGTCGAGTTCATCGAGGCGTACTACAACCGCCGAAGGCCCCGCTCGACGATCGGCTACAAGGTGCCGGCCGAGGCCATGGCGGCCTTCTTCGAGAGAACCGAGCCCAAGCCCGAGGCCATGCCTATGGCCGCTTGATTCCTCGAGCTTGCGTGTCCGAAATCTTGACACAGGTCAGAAGGCCTCGATGCCAGCGCTGCGCCGATATGGGGCAGCGGCCCCCCCCGTTGGCCGCCATGGCCCTGACTTCCGAGCGTATGCTGGCGCCGCTCGTCTTAAGACGTCGACCTCCATCCGGAGCCTGCGGTTCTCGCGCTCGGGCTCCAGGATCCGGTTCTACTCGGGCGTGCGGTTGTCGGCGGCGCGCGGCGAGCCGGTCTCGTTTATCGACTTGACCCGCCTCTCCACGGTGCTCTTGTCGAGGTCGCACTCGTCCATGGCCTCGCGCCTGGGCTTTCCGGCGTTGTGGAGATCGACTATCTTCCTCTTGAACTCGTCGGTGAAATGCCTCGGTCTGGGGCCGGTCGAGGCCGAGCCCCCGGTCCGGCTGGGGTAGCATGTCGCTGCGGACCACTGTCTTTCCTCTCGTTGAATATCTAGGCGCTGACGATTCTAGGCGATGGCCCTCTCTTGCTTCTTACACCTCGATTGTGCTCGCTACCCCCAGCGGGTCCGGATCGAGCGATCCGGACCCGCTTTTGGGGTTTGCCGGAAACCCGGTGGTCAAAAAAGGCCAAATATGAGTACTGTTACCAGTTTAGTGGCAGCCAAATGGCCTCCAAAATCGGTGCCAGCGGCCAAAAGTGCATCGATTTTCGTCCTTCAGAGTCGTGATCGGGCTCCAAACAAGGCGATTTTGCTGCTCTGGACCGGAAAATCGCTGCTACTAATTTGGTGACAGTACTCATATTTGGCCTTTTTTGACCACCGCCCCTTGGCCCAGGACAAAACGGGCCGCTCGAATCTTGGGGCGGGTCCATTTTCGGCTATCCTCAGCTTGCCAGTTCGAAAATGGATCCGCCCCAAGATTGAATCTTTATTTCAACTTTACACCTAGGTTTACAGCTGTCTTGTCAGCTGTAAACCTAGGTGTCATACTAAAGCCCCAAGATTCGCCAAAAGAGAGGGGCCTTGATGGCACAGAGCGCGAACATGGATGCATCGGAGCTTGCACGCGATATTGCGGCCGGCCTGGCATCGGCAACGACGGCAACGGAGCGCGCGGCGCTGGTGCCCGCAGAGCTCGTCGAGGCCATTCAGCAACTTAAAACCCAACGCGACGCGGTGATCCTGGCGCACTATTACGTGGCGCCCGAGGTTCAGGCTGTGGCCGATTACGTCGGCGACAGCTTCTACCTGGCAAAGCTTGCCAAGAGCCTGCCGCAGCAGACCATCGTGCTGTGCGGCGTGGAGTTTATGGGCGAGAGCGCCAAGCTGCTCAATCCCACCAAGACCGTGCTGCTGCCCGAGCCGGGCGCGGACTGTCCCATGGCGCACATGGTCAAGCGCGAGACGGTCGATGCGGCGCGCGCCGAGTACGGCGACGACCTGGCCGTGGTCTGCTACGTCAACTCCACGGTCGAGATCAAGAGCTGGAGTGATGTGTGCGTTACCAGCTCAAACGCCGTCAAGATCGTCTCCGAGCTGCCGCAGCAGCACATCTTGTTCATTCCCGACCAGAACCTGGGCCGCTTCGTAGCCGAGCAGGTGCCCCAAAAGCACGTCATCCTCAACAACGGCTACTGCCCGCGCCATCACATCATCACCGTCGAGCAGATCGTTGACGCGACGGAGGCCCACCCCGACGCGCTCGTGCTGGCGCATCCTGAGTGCAAGGCCGACGTCTTGGCCGAGGCCGACTACATCGGCTCCACCGCCGGCATCATCAAGTACGCCGAGGAGTCCGACGCGAGCGAGTTCATTATCGTGACGGTCCGCGGCGTGCTCTACGAGCTCGAGCGCCGCTGCGAGGGCACCGGCAAAAAGTTCTACTTCCCCGCGGTGCAGCCCACCTGCGTCAACATGGATCTCATCACGCTCGAAAAACTCGTGCGCTGCCTGGAGACGGGCGAGGGCGAGGTGCAGATCGGCGTGTCGGACGAGGCCGCCGACCAGGCCAAACTTACGCTCGACCGCATGCTCGAGTACGCGGCGCGCTAAGCCAATGTGACATGAGGGACAGTCCCTTATGTCACATAACAAGGGAGAGGATTCCTGTGGAAACCAAACAATACCCCGACATGGAGTGCGACGTTGTCATTGCCGGTTGCGGCGTGGCGGGCCTGTACGCGGCCCTCAATCTGCCGACGAGCACGCGCGTGATCATGCTCTCCAAGGGCGCTGTCGACGAGTGCGATTCGATGCTCGCGCAGGGCGGCATTTGCGTGCTGCCCGAGGGCTCGGACTACGATGCCTTCTTTGAGGACACCATGCACGCCGGCCACTACGAGAACCGCCGCGAGAGCGTCGACATCATGATCCGCTCGAGCCGCTCGGTCATCAACGACCTGCTGGCGATGGGCGTGGACTTTGAGCGCAAGGCCGACGGCAGCCTCGACTTTACCCGCGAGGGTGCGCACAGCCGCCCCCGCATTGCCTTCCATGCCGACATTACGGGCAAGGAGATCACGACCAAGCTGCTTCAGGCCGTTCGCAAACTGGATAACGTGCAGATTTTGGAGCACGTGGCCATGACCGACATCCTGACGGGCGAGCGTGACGGCGCCACGGTGTGTGCCGGTGTCGTCGCCGTTCCCGTGGACGAGGACAACTCGGTCCGCCCCGCCGACGAGCTGATAAATGCCGCCGAGGGCGCGCATGCCGGCGAGCCGTTTAAGATCCATGCCCGCCACACGCTGTGGGCAACGGGCGGCATCGGCGGCATATACGACCACTCGACCAACTATCCGCAGCTCACGGGCGATGCCTGCTACATCGCTCAGGAGCATGGCATTAAGATGGAGCACCTGGACTACGTGCAGATCCACCCCACGGGACTGTTCTCGCCGCAGCCAGGCCGCACCTTCCTGATCAGCGAGAGCTGCCGCGGCGAGGGCGCGATTTTGCTCAACGCCGCCGGTGAGCGCTTTACCGACGAGCTTCAGCCGCGCGATGTGGTCGCTGCCGCTATTCGCGAGCAGATGAAGCGGGACGGTACCGAGCACGAGTGGCTGAGCTTTGCCCCCGTCGAGCGCGATGTAGTGACCGGGCACTTTGCCAACATTCGCGCACGCTGCTTGGAGGACGGCCGCGACATCTTGGACGAGCCCGTCCCCGTTACGCCTACGCAGCACTACTTTATGGGCGGCGTGTGGGTCGACAAGGACGGCCGCACCTCGATGCCCGAGCTCTACGCAGCCGGTGAGACGGCCTGCAACGGCGTGCACGGCAAGAATCGCCTGGCTTCCAACAGCCTGCTCGAGGCGCTGGTCTGGGGTCGTCGCGCCGCGTGGTACATGCGCACCGGCGAGTCGCTCGCCGTGGAGCAGGCGGGCGAGCCCGCGCTCGACGGGCGTCATCGCGCCCTGAGCGCCGACTCCCTGGCAATCGATGATTTGGCCCGTGCCGCCGGCACGCAGGCCGTGGAGGAGTAGACCATGAATCCCATTACCATGAAGCTCGTCGTCGATGATCTGATTCTGCAGGCTCTACGCGAGGACATTACGTTTGAGGACGTGAGCACGGCGAGCGTGTGCCCCACGGCGCGCCCCGCCACGGTGGAGCTCATCGCCAAGGCCGATGGCATCATCGCGGGCTTGGATGTGTTCGCCCGCACCTTTGAGCTGCTGGATTCGCAGAGCTCGGTGCTGTTTGATGTTGCCGACGGTGACGAGGTGCACGCCGGCGACCACGTGGGCCAGGTGCGCGGCGATGCGCGCGTGCTGCTTTCGGGCGAGCGCGTGGCGCTCAACTACCTGCAGCGCATGAGCGGTATCGCTACCTATACGCACAGAATGGCAGCGGCGCTCGAGGGTACCAAGACCGTGCTTGTCGACACACGCAAGACCACGCCGGGCATGCGCGTTTTCGAGAAGGCGGCGGTTGAGATCGGCGGCGGCAGCAACCATCGCTACAACCTGTCGACGGCCGTCATGCTCAAGGACAACCACATCGACGCCGCCGGTGGCGTGGCGCGCGCGATTGAGATGGCGCGCGCCCATGCATCGTTTACCACGACGGTCGAGATCGAGTGCGAGAACCTGGACATGGTGCGCGAGGCCGTGGAAGCCGGCGCCGACATCATCATGTTCGACAACATGACCCACGACGACATGGCCGCCGCTATCGAGCTTATCGCCGGTCGCGCCAAGACTGAGTGTTCGGGCAATGTGGACGCCAGCAATATTCGCGCCCTGGCCGATCTGGGCGTCGACTTTATTAGCTCGGGCGCGCTGACACACTCCGCCCCGATCCTCGACCTCTCGCTTAAGCACCTGCGTCTGCTGGACGGTAAATAATGAACGCCCGCGAGCGCCGTCGTGCCATCATGGGCGTGCTCGAGGGAGCCAGGGAGCCCGTTTCGGGCAGCGCACTTGCCCGCGAGGTTGGCGTGAGCCGCCAGGTCGTGGTTCAGGATATTGCCCTGTTGCGCGCCGATGGGCACGATGTCGTGGCAACCAACCGCGGCTACGTGCTGCAGGAGGCCCCCAGCAGCCCCGCCGTGCCCACGCGCTTGGTCAAGGTTCGCCACAGCGTGGAGCAGGCAGGCGATGAGCTCACGAGTATCGTCGACGCCGGTGGCGCCGTGCTCAACGTGATCGTCAATCACCGCGTGTACGGTAAGATCACGGCCGACTTGGACATTCGCAATCGTCGCGATGTTGAGCGCTACCTGCACGATATCGAGAGCGGCAAGAGCTTTCCACTACTAACGGTGACGAGCGGCTATCACTTCCATCGCATTGCGGCGGAGGACGAACAGACCCTCGACGAGATCGAGGCCATGCTCAAGGAGAAGGGCTACCTTGCCGATTTAATGCCCTACGAGGATGATTTGTCCTAACCCGATACTGTCTTTATAAGTTGCGGTGAAATAGTTCCTACAATCGGCACCTAAGCAATGAGCCAGGAACTATTCCACCGCAACTGCCAAGGTAGCCCCGTCCCCAATTAGCTGCCTGTACAAACAAAAGGAGGCCTCCGCGGCGATGCGGAAGCCTCCTTTTTGTGCACGGTGTACTTTTGAGTGTGCAAGTGGGGGAGTTGTTACTCCTCGACGATCTCGGTGATCGCGCCAGCGGGGCAAGCGTCCTGGCAAGCGCCACAGGCGACGCAGGAGTCCTCGTCGGCGACGGTAGCGACGTCCTGGAGCTCCAGAACGCCAGCGGGGCAGGAGTCGACGCAAACGCCACAAGCGATGCACTCGTCGGCATCAATTACGGGATGAGCCATGGTAGTTTCCTCTCTGTTGACCGACGCTACAGGCGATGCGCGCCGGTTTGATTCGGGCAAAAACATACCACGGGAGCGACCGTTTGCAATACCCTCTGGCCGGCATCTTCATACCGTTCGCCGAGTATGCCAAGGTTTACTAAAAAACGCGCAGGTGGGGCCGTTGAGCTGCGCAAATGTTAGCTATAGGTGACTTGTAATATTGACCTATTGAGCGCGCCTGCGGAAAGGGCATCCCGTTATTTGGCCGAAAACCGGGTCGCAGTTTCCGGTTGGGCCCGCTAGCGGAAACTGCGACCCGGTATCAGCTCTCAAAACGGGATACGGTTTCCGGTTGAGCCTTCAGACGGAAACTGCGACCCGGAATCTACGCTCAAACCGGGATGCGCTTGCCGCAAGACGGCCCCCAGGCACCCCCGGACGCAAACCTCAGCCATCTCTACATAGATCTCAATAGATCTGCCGAGAACTCAAACAGTGCATTTACCTGCGCATTTGAGAACCTAAACTCTCAGAGATAAGAAATCTTATATGAATTGACTTAGATTTTGTATATTCCGGCCCATAAGGGGATACACTACATCCTGAAAGACAAGCCGAAGCGCCGCGCGACAGACCGTCGAGGCGGCGCGAACGCACAAGAGAGAGGGAATTTCTAATGAGTAAGATTCTTGGTATCGACCTTGGTACTACTAACTCCGCTATGGCCGTCCTCGAGGGCGGTTCTCCGACCATTATCGTGAACGCCGAGGGCGACCGCACCACCCCGTCCGTCGTGGGCTTCCGTGCCGACGGCGACCGCGTCGTGGGCAAGGCCGCTAAGAACCAGGCGGTCACCAACCCCAAGAACACCGTGTTCTCCATCAAGCGCTTCATGGGCCGCAAGTACTCCGAGTGCACCTCCGAGATCAAGACCGTGCCGTATGAGGTCAAGGAGGGCCAGGGTGGCCGTGCCGTCGTCGACATCGAGGGCAAGGACTACACCGCCGAGCAGGTGAGCGCCATGACGCTCGCCAAGATGAAGGCTGACGCCGAGAAGTATCTGGGCGAGACCGTCACCGACGCCGTCATCACCGTCCCGGCCTACTTCAACGACGCCCAGCGTCAGGCCACCAAGGATGCCGGTAAGATCGCCGGCCTCAACGTCAAGCGTATCGTCAACGAGCCGACCGCTGCTGCTCTGGCCTATGGCCTGGACAAGCAGGGCACCGACCAGCGCATTCTGGTCTTCGACCTGGGCGGCGGCACCTTCGACGTCTCCATCCTCGACCTCGCCGACGGCGTGTTTGAGGTTCTGTCCACCTCGGGCGACAACCACCTGGGCGGCGACGACTGGGATCAGCGCGTCATCGACTGGATGGCCGATAAGTTTCAGCAGGAGAACGGTGTCGACCTGCGTCAGGACCCCATGGCCCTGCAGCGTCTGAAGGAGGCCGCCGAGAACGCCAAGAAGGAGCTCTCCGCAGCCCAGCAGTCCACCATCAACCTGCCGTTCATCACCATGAACCAGTCCGGCCCGCTGCACCTCAACTACACGCTGACCCGTGCTGAGTTCGAGAAGATCACCCGCGACCTGCTCGAGCGCTGCAAGCAGCCTGTCACCAACGCCCTGCGCGACGCTAAGCTCAAGCTTTCCGATCTGACCGAGGTCATCCTCGTCGGCGGCTCCACCCGTATGCCCGCCGTCCAGGATCTGGTCAAGACCATGACCGGCAAGCAGCCCAACATGTCCGTGAACCCCGACGAGGTCGTTGCCGACGGCGCTGCCGTCCAGGGCGGCGTGCTCACCGGCGACGTCGAGGGCATCCTCCTGCTCGACGTTACCCCGCTGTCGCTGGGCGTCGAGACCATGGGCGGCATCATGACCAAGATGATCGACCGCAACACCACGATCCCGACCTCCAAGACCGAGGTCTACTCCACCGCTGCCGACAACCAGACCAGCGTCGAGATCAACGTGCTCCAGGGCGAGCGCGAGCTTGCTCGCGACAACAAGTCGCTCGGTAAGTTCCAGCTGACCGGTATCCCGGCTGCCCGCCGCGGCGTGCCGCAGATCGAGGTCACCTTCGACATCGACGCCAACGGCATCGTCAAGGTCTCCGCTAAGGACAAGGGCACCGGCAAGGAGCAGCAGATCACCATTTCCGGTTCCACCGCTCTGTCCGACGACGAAGTCGATCGCATGGTCAAGGACGCCGAGGCTCATGCCGAGGAGGACAAGAAGCAGAAGGAAGAGGTCGAGGTCCGCAACCAGACCGATAGCCTGTGCTACTCCACCGAGCAGACCCTCAACGAGCTGGGCGATAAGGTTTCCGCCGACGTGAAGTCCAAGGCCGAGGCTGCTATCGCCGACGCCAAGAAGGCGCTCGAGGGCTCTGACGTCGAGGCTATCAAGGCCGCTGGCGAGTCCCTGCAGTCCGTGGCCTACGAGCTGGCTCAGGTTGTCTACGCCGACGCTCAGCAGCAGACCGACGGTGCCGCCGGTGCCCAGTCTGCCGACGATGACGTTGTCGACGCCGACTACGAGGTCGTGGACGACGAGGACAAGTAATCATGTCCGCCCGTAAAGCTCGCACGGAGGCGGCTGCCGCTGGCGCCGCCCCCGTTGACTCTGAGGAGAAGGACGTGAAGATTCCCGTAGAGGCCGTCGACGATACCGAGGCCAACGAGGCCGAGGCCGCCGAGGCTGCCGAGAACCAGGTAGAGGATTCCAACAAGGAGGCGACGATGACCGAGGACGAGATGGTGGAAGCCGCTATCCGCGCCGGTGAGGAAGCCGCCGACAACGACTTTAAGCTCAAGTTCGAGCAGGCCCAAAAGGAGCTTACCGACGTGCGCAGCGAGCTCGATGCTGCGGCAGAGGCTCAGAAGGCCGCCGAGGACAAGGCAAAGGACGCCACCGAGCGCACTGCCCGTCTACAGGCCGACTGGGAGAACTTTCGTCGTCGCACCGCCAACGAGCGCATCGCCGAGCGCGAGCGCGCGACCGAGAAGCTCGTCACCGCGCTGCTGCCGGTGGTCGACGATATCGAGCGTGCGATCGACCATGCCCGTAGCCAGGAGCTTTCCGACGATTTTAAGCAGTTCGTCGATGGCGTCGACGCGGTGCATGCCAAGCTGCTCGATGTGTTTGCTCACGAGGGCGTTGAGCCCATCGATCCCAAGGGTGAGGCGTTCGATCCGCTCGAGCACCAGGCCGTGGGTCGCGTCGAGGACGCATCGCAGTACGACGAGACCGTCAACGACGTGTACCAGAAGGGCTACCGCATGGCGGATCGCATCCTGCGTTCCGCGATGGTGACGGTGACCTACGGTGGCGAGAAGCGCCCCGCACCGGAGCCCGAAGCGGCGCCCGAGGATGCTGCGGCCGATACGGCCGAGAGCACCGAGGAGTAATTGAGAAGGGCCCCGGGGCAACACCCGGGGCCCTTTCTGGCCAAGTGCCACATGACAGCATAAGCCGCCGTCCACAGGAGCGGCGGATATAACAGGAGAGGAGCTACGATGGCTGCAGGCAAAACCTTCTATGACATCCTGGGCGTATCCAAGAGCGCCTCCGACAAAGAGATCAAGAGCGCGTTTCGCAAGCTCGCGCAAAAATATCACCCCGATGCCGGCGGCGACGAGGCCAAGTTCAAGGAGATTAGCGAGGCCTACGAAACGCTTTCGGACGAGAAGAAGCGCAAAGAGTACGACCAGATGCTCATGTTCGGCGGCATGCCGGGCGCGGGCGGCGCGTATGGCGGCGGCTACGGTGCCGGCGCGGGCGCCAGCGGCTGGGGCGATATCTTCGACAGCATCTTTAGCGGCAACGGCGCCTGGGGCAGCGATTGGGGCTCGGGCTTTGCCGGGGCTGCGGGCGCTGCCGGTGCCGGCGCGGGCCGCAGCCGTGCTCGCAAGGGCGGCGACCTGTCGCTGACCGTCGATGTGACGGCCGAGGACGCGTTCCGCGGCGTGACGCACAAGGTCACCTATCGCATTCCCTCGACAGGCGAGCAGCAGACCATTACGGTCTCGGTGCCTGCGGGTGCGGTCGACGGCGGCAAGCTACGCTACAAGCGTCGCGGCGAGTATGGCGTTGCCGGCGGCGAGCGCGGCGACCTGGTCGTGACCACGCACGTGGAGGAGCACCCGCTGTTTAAGCGCAAAGGCGCCGATGTGACCATGGAGGTACCGGTCTCGGTCTACGAGGCGGCGCTCGGCTGCACGGTGGACGTGCCCACGCCCGGCGGTGCGACGGTCCGTCTGAAGGTGCCCGCGGGTACCCAGACGGGCAAGAAGTTCCGCTTTAAGGAGATGGGAGCGCCCGACGTTAAACACCGTGGCCGTACGGGCGCGCTGCTCGTCGAGATCAAGGTGCAGGTCCCCACGAACCTATCCGATGACGAGCGCGATGCCATGGCCAAGCTGCGCGAGGCCGACACGCGCGACTACCGCGAGAAGGTCAACCGTTACAAGGCGACATACTAGGGCGGTCGTGGCGCACACCCGCGCCCGCGGGCTTATGATGGACGATAACGAGACGGAAAGGGGTCAGGTAGCATGGCCGAGGACAATAGGAATAAACCGCTGTACATGATCAGCGTGGCGGCCGAGTTGACCGGCATGCATCCGCAGACTCTGCGCGTCTACGAGTCCAAGGGCCTGGTGAACCCCCAGCGCTCGGGCGGCAACACGCGTCTGTATTCGCGTGCCGATATCGAGCGCTTGGAGCTCATCAACCAGCTGACCGACGAGGGCATCAACCTTGCCGGCGTGGTGCGCATCCTCGATATGAAGGAGCGTGCCGAGGAGCGCGAGCGCGAGAACGAAAAGCTCCGCGCCCGCGTGCGCCAGCTCGAGGACGAGCTGCACGAGTATAAGATGCAGAAGAAGATCACCGCCCTGGCCCCGCGCGACGGCTCGGTCAACCCCGAGCAAGTCATGCGCAAACTGCTGGGCACGGGCGGCGACCTGTAGGCACTCATTGGGGACAGACTTAAATGAGTACCTGCAGAATGAGAGTGGATAATCTCCCGTTTTTTGCCTGTTTGCAGGCTCAAAGTGGGAGATTATCCACTCTCGTCATTTGAGCGTCTAAGTCTGCCTCCCCAGGACCTAACTCGTCCTATGCTTTACTGAGATAAAGTGAACGCAGAGATTCGTAACCCACTCGCAACCGTTCTATGGCACGATATTGAACGAATGTATGCTATGCGCCCAAATTGTTTGGGCAGAGTGGGAGACAGTATGGTCAAGCTGTACGAGGACGGCATCTACCTGCGCGGCGGCAGCGAGGTTGTGCCTGCGGCCGAGGCTGCCGAGCGCGGTATTACGCAGACACCCGAGGATGCCAAGCGCGGCACCATCGCGTATTCGATCCTCCAGGCACACAATACGTCGGGCGACCCCGAGGCACTCAAGATTCGCTTCGATGCCATGGCGAGCCACGACATCACCTTTGTCGGCATCATCCAGACGGCGCGCGCTTCGGGCATGGAGCAGTTCCCGCTGCCTTACGTGCTCACCAACTGCCATAACTCGCTGTGCGCCGTGGGCGGCACCATCAATGAGGACGACCACGTCTTTGGCCTTTCCGCAGCCAAGAAGTACGGCGGCATCTTCGTTCCGCCGCACATCGCCGTCATCCACTCCTTTATGCGCGAGAACTTCGCCGGTTGCGGCAAGATGATCCTGGGTTCCGACTCGCACACCCGCTATGGTGCCCTGGGTACCATAGCCGTGGGCGAGGGCGGCGGCGAGTTGGCAAAGCAGCTGCTGCGCGACACCTACGATGTCGCCTATCCCGGCGTCGTGGCCATCTACCTCACGGGCGCCCCGCGCCCCGGCGTCGGCCCGCACGACGTGGCGCTCGCCATCATTCGCGCCGTCTTTGCCAAGGGCTACGTCAAGAACAATGTCATGGAGTTTGTGGGCCCGGGCATCGCGAGCATGACGACCGACTACCGCAACGGCGTTGACGTCATGACCACCGAGACCACCTGCCTGTCGAGCATCTGGGCCACCGACGAGGACACGCACGCGTTTTTGACCATGCACGGCCGCGGCGACGACTATCGCGAGCTCAAGCCCGCCGATGTCGCCTACTACGACGGTTGCGTCGAGGTCGACCTGTCGAGCATCAAGCCCATGATCGCACTGCCGTTCCATCCTTCCAACGGCTTTGAGATCGACGAGCTCAACGAGAACCTCGAGGACATCCTGCACGAGGTGGAGCTCGAGGCCGCCAAGATCGGCGAGGGCAAGACGCACTTTAGCCTGCTCGACAAGATCGTCGACGGCAAGTTGCACGTGCAGCAGGGCGTTATCGCCGGCTGCTCGGGCGGCAACTATGACTCCGTGGTGCAGGCTGCCCGTGTGCTCAAGGGCGCCAACACCGGCTGCGGCGAGTTCTCGCTGTCGGTCTATCCCACGAGTCAGCCCGTGGCGCTCGAGCTTACGCGCCGCGGCTATATGTATGACCTTATGGAGGCCGGCGCGATCGTGCGTACGGCGTTCTGCGGCCCGTGCTTTGGTGCCGGCGACACGCCTGCCAACAACGGCCTGTCCATTCGCCACACCACGCGCAACTTCCCCAACCGCGAGGGTTCCAAGCCGGGCAATGGCCAGCTGAGCGCCGTGGCCCTGATGGACGCCCGCTCCATTGCGGCGACGGCTGCCAACGGCGGCGCCCTGACGCCGGCGACCGACCTGCCCGAGGAGACTTGGGACGAGGCCTGCGAGTACACCTTTGACGACGCGCCGTACAAAAAGCGCGTGTACTGGGGCTTTGGCAAGGCAGAGCCTGCCGACGAGCTGGTCGAAGGTCCCAACATCAAGCCGTGGCCCGCGATGGAGCCCCTCGGCGACGACATCCTGCTCAAGGTGTGCTCCAAGATCATGGACCCGGTCACCACGACCGACGAGCTCATTCCCTCGGGCGAGACGAGCTCCTTCCGCTCCAACCCGCTGGGCCTGGCCGAGTTTACGCTCAGCCGCCGCGATCCGGCCTACGTCGGTCGCTCCAAGGAGGTCGACGCGGTGGAAAAGCGCCGCGTTGCCGGTGAGGCCGCGGGCGACCTGGCGGCACTCGATGCCGAGCTTGCGGGCGTGTTTGAGGCGCTGGCCGGCGCGGGTGTCGCGGCCGATGCCAAGGCGACCGAGTACGGCTCCATGCTCTACGCCAAGAAGCCGGGCGACGGTTCTGCCCGCGAGCAGGCTGCGAGCTGCCAGCGCGTGATCGGCGGCCTGGCCAACGTCGTCCACGAGTACGCCACCAAGCGCTATCGCTCCAACGTGATGAACTGGGGCATGGTGCCCTTCCAGATGGAGGCGGAGCCCAACTTTGAGGTGGGCGACTACGTCTTTGTGCCGGGGATTCGTACTGCGTTCGATGGCGACCTGAAGAACATCGCCGCCTACGTGGTGCGCGCCGATGGTGCGGTCGAGCAGATTGGGCTCTACATTGCCGACATGACGGCCGAAGAGCGTGCCATCGTCAAGGCCGGCTGTCTGATCAACTACAACAAGTTCAAGGCCGCTGCCGAGTAACGCACTTAATTGTCCGCCCGGGGCTTACCCTTTCCCGCCCGCTCACGCGCTTCGCGAGGGTCGCGTTCGGGAAAGGGTAAGCCCCGGGCTACATTTCGGCGTTCTCGTTGGGTCTTGAGGGACGCTAAAAAAGACTTGCTTGAAGCCGCTTCTCTTAATGGGGCGGCTTCTTTTTGTCGAAAACCGCCACAAAGGGGACAAGCGCCTTTGTGGTGGTGGGGCGAGCTCGATATTGCCGCGCTCGTTGAGGGGCAGTTCAATAAATGTCCCTACAGGATTTCATCCGGGTTGGCGGGTTTGGTTGTTTTGGGGATGCCGAGTTTGGAGGACGCGAAATCGTCAACATTGTCCTTAATTCCGTCTTTGGTGTAGACAGTGACCATATAGGTGCTGTGTCCGAATTCGCCCTTGTCGCGTGTTGCCCAGGCATCCCAGTAGGCGGCCCCGTTTCGCCCTTTGATTTTTCCGACACGGCGGAGTTCTGTTCGCTTTAATTTCTGGTTGCTATAGATGGTTCGACCGGCCTCCTCGGTGAGCCCGCACTGTCCAAGCATCTTGTCGAGGACTTGGTTCATGTGGCGCTCATCGGTGTTTGGTGCGTAGTCGTAGGCGAGGGTGATGGAGTCGAGTGGCTGGTCGTCGATTAGATAGTTTAGCGCCTGAGGTCCAAGGCAGAAATAGGGGGAGCATCCGTCGATCTGACCGAGCAGTGGCAACTTTGACTGCCAAATTCCGGTGGGAATTCCATCTTCGTAAAACACGCCGCGACAGATAAAGGAGAGCGAGGTGGCACGCGAGCCGGCGTCGACCATTCCGCATAAATCGAAGGGCGAGGTGATACCAAGGGAAAAGGGCGTGATGACGATAAGGAAGAGCATCACGATGGGTATGGCGAGAATGGCGATGACGTTGCGACCGGTGGAATGAGGCGGCTTCATATGCGCTCCTCGAGACAAAGATCTGTTGAGGATAGGCAGAAATGGATATGTTCAGAGAACAATTCAAGTTTAATCTCATGGTGCGAGATGGTCGACCGTTAGCGTCGAAAACCACCACAAAGGTGCCTGTCCCCTTTGTGGTGGTGAGGAGCGCGCGGCTTCTTTTGGTAATAATGCTGGCTGGCGATATCATTAGTGCAGGTAGCGAAGGTTTGCGTTGCGAGGTGCTTTGCTGTGAGAATTCCTGCCCGTATTGGATTGATTGTTTTGGCGCTTGCGATTACCGTGGTTGGCATGGGCACTGTCGGCATGGCGTTTCTACCTGCTGCGGTGACGGAGCCGGTGGTCAAGCCTGTGACTCAATCTGTCGAACTTCTGACCGGCGACGACAAGCCCGAGACCATTACCGTTGATTTTGATGAGCAGCCGGCTGTGCTGGGTATTAGCAATTATCCGCGTATTCAGCTTGGGGCCATGCGCTATACCACGGATACAAGCCTGATCGATAGGGCGTCCGAGCTACTCAAGGGCAAAACATTTAAGCGTTGGTACGGATATGCGTCCTATCGGGCAAAAGCGAACGACATGGTTGGCGGATGCCACTCTTCCATCGAGCTGGACACTGCAAACGGCGCAAAGTTATGTGATGTCTCGTACGATCCGGGCTACGAGGGCAATAAGGGTCCGGGCATCTACATCATGGACGGCGATGTCGCCTATGTCATGGAGGGCGACCAGACCGAGCTCAACGATTTTATGGGTCAGTGTATCCAAGATGCCTATAAACAGACCTGCTTGCCTGACCCGCAGACTGCACGCGATAGTGGGTCTGCCCGTACATGGCTGTTCGAGGATGAGATGCCCTGGACCGTCGAATCGGGAAGTACGGGTTCGGCGAAGGAGTAGAGACCGCGACTACCACAAAGGTGCCTGTCCTCTTTGTGGTGGTTTTCGGTCTGTCTCGATCTGTAACATCTAGGATCAAAAATGGCTGCTAGATGTTACAGATCGAGACGGTAGCGCGCCTGGGCAGCGGCGGGCTGACATCTCAGTACCCTATCCGTAATTCACTCAGAAAATCTTATATATAGAGACTTAGATTTGTGTATAAGATCGCGTAAAGCTGGCAACAATACTTCTCGAACAACGTGAAGCCGCCCCGTAGGGCGGCCGCCCCAAGAGAGGTGATTCCATGAGAATCGATAAGCTAGCAATGACGTCGCGCGAGGCGCTGCAGACCGCCATGAGCACGGCTGCCGATGCACAGGCCGGCGCGGTGGAGCCGATCCACCTGCTGTCTGCCCTGCTCGGTGCCGGCGAGCGCAATATCTCCGTGATCATCGAGCGCATCGGTGCCGACCCGGCTCAGCTCGCACGCTCCACACAAGATGCCATCGACCATGCGCCCAAGGTGTCGGGCGAGGGTCAGCAGATGGGCCTGTCCAACGAGCTCGTTCGCGTGATCGAGAAGGCCGAGAAAAAGGCCACCAAGATGGGCGACAGCTTTGTGGTGACCGAGCATCTGCTGATGGCACTTGCCGAGGACAAGGGTGAGGCGGGTCGCGTGCTGCGTGACGCCGGCGTGACCAAGGAGCGCATCGAGCAAGTCTACGAGGAACTGCGCGGCGATGACCGCGTGACGTCTGCCGAGGACAAGACGCAGTTTGAGGCGTTGGAGCAGTACGGTCGCAACATCTGCGATCTGGCTCGCGCCGGCAAGCTCGACCCGGTCATCGGCCGTACCGACGAGATCCGTCGTACTATTCAGGTTCTGTCCCGCCGCACCAAGAACAACCCCGTGCTTATCGGCGAGCCGGGCGTCGGCAAGACGGCCATCGTCGAGGGCATTGCTCAGCGAATCGTGGCCGGCGACGTACCGAGCACCCTGCGCGACCGCGACCTCATCGAGCTCGACATGAGCGCGCTGGTCGCCGGCGCCAAGTACCGCGGCGAGTTCGAGGACCGCTTGAAGGCCGTGCTCAAGGAAGTGCAAAAATCCGAAGGCAAGGTCATCCTGTTCATCGATGAGCTCCATACCATCGTGGGCGCGGGTGCCACCGAGGGCTCCATGGACGCAGGCAACATCCTCAAACCGGCGCTCGCTCGTGGCGACCTGCACGCGATCGGCGCGACCACGCTCGACGAGTACCGCAAGTACATCGAGAAGGACGCGGCGCTCGCCCGTCGTTTCCAGACCGTGATGGTCAGCGAGCCTACCGTCGAGGACACCATTTCAATCCTGCGTGGCCTGAAGGAGAAGTACGAGATCTTCCACGGCGTACACATCACCGATAGCGCGCTCGTGGCTGCCGCCGACCTCTCCGACCGCTACATCGCCGACCGCTTCCTGCCCGACAAGGCTATCGACCTGGTCGATGAGGCCGCGAGCCGCCTGCGCATGGAACTCGACAGCATGCCGGTCGAGATCGACGCCACCACGCGTCAGCTCACCCAGCTGCAGATCGAGGAACAGGCGCTCATGAAAGAGACCGACGACGCCTCTAAGGAGCGTTTGGAGGCTCTGCGCCAAGAGATTGCCGAAGTCCAGGAAAAGCTCAACGTGCAAAAGGCCGGCTGGCTCAACCAAAAGAACGCCATCGACCACGTGCAGGAGCTTAAGGGCCAGCTTGACGCGGCCAAGAGCGAAGAGGAGCGCGCGACGCGCAACGGCGATCTGGGCCGTGCGTCCGAGCTTCGCTATTCTGTGATCCCGGGTCTGCAGCAGCAGATTCAGGATTCCGAGGCTGCGCTCGAGGCGCAAAAGCAGCAGGACGGCGAGGGCCTCAACGAACAGGTGACCTCCGACGAGATCGCCGAGGTCGTGAGCGCCTGGACCGGTGTGCCCGTGTCCAAGATGATGCAGGGCGAGCTCGACAAGTTGAAGGGCTTGGAGGGCGAGCTGCATAAGCGCGTTATCGGTCAGGACGAGGCCGTCTCCGCTGTAGCCGCGGCCGTGCGTCGCAGCCGTGCGGGTCTCTCCGACCCAGACAAGCCCATCGGCAGCTTCTTCTTCCTGGGCCCCACCGGCGTAGGCAAGACCGAGCTCGCCAAGGCGCTGGCCGAGTGCCTGTTCGATGACGAGCGCGCGCTCGTGCGTATCGACATGTCCGAGTATATGGAGAAGTTCAGCGTCCAGCGTCTGATCGGTGCGCCCCCGGGATACGTGGGCTATGACGAGGGCGGCCAGCTCACCGAGGCCGTGCGCCGTCGTCCCTACTCCGTGATCTTGCTCGACGAGATGGAGAAGGCTCATCCGGATGTCTTTAACGTGCTGCTGCAGGTGCTCGACGACGGCCGTTTGACCGACGGTCAGGGTCGCCAAGTGTCCTTCAAGAACACGATTATCATCATGACGTCCAACGTGGGCTCCAAGGCTATCGCCGATCTGTCCGGCAAGGACGAGGAGGAGATGCGCCATCAGGTTGACGGGGCCATGGCTCAAACCTTCCGCCCCGAGTTCCTCAACCGTATCGACGATATCGTGGTGTTCCATCCGCTCGGCATGGCGCAGATCGAGAAGATCGTCGACATCCAGCTCGCCGACGTCCGCGCGCGTCTGGCCAAGGAGCGCATGACGCTTGCCATCACCCCGGCGGCCAAGCAGATGCTCGCCGTGGGCGGCCTGGACCCGGTCTTTGGCGCCCGTCCGCTCAAGCGTCTGGTTCAGCGCGAGGTCGTGGATGCCATCGCCGCCGCTATCATCGACGGCACGGTGCGCGAGGGCGATCAGGTGACAGTCGATGTCGACAAGGACGGCGGCTTTACCGTCGTGTGCGATAACACGCCGGCGGCCACCTACGAGGTCCCCGACGCCGAGTAGATTTTTGGGATATGCCTTAAAATCTACCAGCCGTCTCTAAACGCCAAGGGCGGCGGATCCATTGGGTCCGCCGCCCTTTTTCGTGCGACAATCGATGATGCCGAACGGATGCGATGTAAGGAGCTATGCAGATGAAAGACGAGATCAAGACAAGCGCGCCGGCGCCCAGGCCCACGTCCAAGCCGGCGCCCAAGCCGCGCGACCCCTACATCCGTGCCGAGAACGAGGACGATGACGGCTACGATCCCTACAGCGATCGCCGCCCCGAGCGCGAGCCCCTCTTCGAAGCTGACCCCTGGCGTTAAGTAGCTCATTTGGGACGGGGCTTTTTAGCTACTTTGTTTTCGGCTAGAGGCGTTCATGCCTGCCCCCCTCGGCCGCTCGATATCCTCCGGGAGGGGCCACTAATAGAAAACTTGCTTATCCATTAATCAAGATACGCACAATCTTGCTCTCCTGCTAATCAAGAATCGTTATAATCTTGATTAGCAGGAGAGCAAGATTGGAGAATTATGGCATTCAACGACTTGGTGGCTCAAAAAATAAAGGACTTTGAGCAACAGGGGATTCCGCAGGTCTTTGAGCGCGACCTTGATCTGGGCAACCCGCAGGAGCCAAAGCGCGACAACATCGTATATGTGATTGTGGGCGCCCGTCGTTGTGGAAAGACGTATCGCCTGTATCAGGAGATGCGGCGGCTTCAGGGCCAAGGCGTCGAGCTTGACCGGATGCTATATTTCAATTTTGAGGATGAGCGCTTGCGTCCGTATGAGCCATCGCTACTAGCGGACGTGCTCGATACATTCTATGCACTATATCCTGCTGCTCGAGGCGAGGGCGCCTACCTTTTCTTTGACGAGATCCAGGAAATACCCGAATGGGGTGCGTTTCTGCGACGCGTGGTCGATACGGAGAAGGCGACCGTTTACGTGACGGGATCTTCTTCTAAGATGCTGTCCTCAGAACTTAAGAGCGAGTTCAGGGGCCGTTCTCTTGTGCGAGAGCTTTTTCCGTTGAGTTTTTCGGAATACGTCCGATATAAGACGGGGAGCGTTCCTGAGTCGAACGCGCCCTTCTCCTCAAGCGCTGCAGCGTTGCTCCGACACCATCTGGTCGGATATCTCGAGCGAGGGGGATTCATCGCGACACTTGAGCAGACGCCCGCAGACGCGATTCAGCTGCTACAGGAATATGCGTCGCGAACGGTCGCTATGGACGTTGTGGAGCGTAACGACGTCAAGAGCCCTCGTTTGGCCTCACTGTTTCTGACGCGGTGTATGGCATCTTCGGGACGAGAGCTGTCGGTGAACAAGGTGTACAACGAGTTCAAGAGCAGGCAGATACCCGTCAGTCGCAATTCGCTCAGCGACTTACTTGAGTATTACGAGGACGCCTACCTGCTGTTTTCTGTGCCGGAGTTTACGCGTTCACTTGCAAATAATACGCGGTCTGCGTCTAAAGTCTACGCTGTCGATCCTGCGATGTTTGGAGCATTCTCTCCCGCATCGGCATTGGACCAGGGCCAGAGGCTCGAGACTGCGGTGTTCAATGCGCTCAGAAGAAGGACTCCTGCGGTGCGGGTCGGTTCGGTCTGCCGCCTACTGGTCAAGGAGAAGAATAAAAGCCATGAGGTTGACTTTGTGGCTGGGGATGCACTTCTCATGCAGGCTTATAGCCTGACTCAGGTGAGTGTGGATATGGCAAGCGAGAAAACGCGCGAACGCGAAATTGCAGCCCTCGATGCCTCGATGGCCCAGTTTGATCTTGGCGAGTCGGTAATCGTTACTATGGATGAACAGGCCGATATTCCATGTGAACACGGTGTGGTACACGCTGTGCCCGCATGGAAGTGGCTCCTTTCCTAATCGTCTATGGATTTGCGAGGCCAGGACTCGGGTGTCATGGTCCGCTAGTCCTGGGCCTTGATGCTCGGCAGGAGAATCTGGGCGAGGTAGTCGGTCTCGAGTTTGGTCGCGGCGTCGGCTTTGCCGTCTTTGCCGACCAGTACGTTCTTGATCTGGCTATAGGTGTAGCGGTTGCCGGTCGTGAGCTCGACAAGCTCAATGGCCGTGTCCATGGGGTAGGTCGACACGGGATTCTGCGTCCGTCCGTTGATGGTCTGGGGCACCACGTACGGATAGACGGGGCCGCTGGCGTAGACGGTATAACCGTTGCCTAGATTGGCCGCACCCAAAACCGTATCGCCCTCATCGGGCGTAAAGCTCTCGCCCTCGCGCACCGCGACGAGCGTCACAATCGGCGTATCGCTGTCGCCGGCAAGATAGATGCATAGCGTGCTGCCATTTTGCCAAGTCTCGACCTTGCCGCACCATTCGACGGGGATATCGAGCTGGTAGAGGTCGGTTGCCTTGTGACGGGCGTCGGCATCACGGGCTGCCTGTGCCTTTTGCGCGCTCACGGCA
This sequence comes from Coriobacteriaceae bacterium, assembly GCA_905193635.1. GTDB lineage: Bacteria > Actinomycetota > Coriobacteriia > Coriobacteriales > Coriobacteriaceae > Collinsella. Next base: position 6,537 of record CAJJPN010000008.1, on the reverse strand, counting down.
TTGACGGCGGCGTCGCGCCGCGCGGTTGCCGCCTGCTGGAGCACCTTGGCGGTGGCGGCGGAGCTCGCGCCGCCTTCCTCGGCATACTTGGCGGCGGCGTCGATCTGGTCGTTGGTTACCGTGTCGGCCGAAGGCACCTTGAGTTTAAAGGCAGCCTGGGCACTTAAATCCTGTCCATCGCTCTTAACGGTGACCTGCGTCTTGGTGGTCGGGACGGTATAGATGGTGCCGTCGGCCGCGATGGGGGAGGCAGCGATGGAGAGCGTGTAATCGCCGGGCAGCAGTTTGATGCCGCGGCCGTGCTCGTCAACGTAGAGCGTTTCGCTCACAGAAGAGCCGTCGGAGTCCTGGCCACTCACCTGCACGGGGATCTTTGAGCCGGTGGAGCAGTCGAGTCCCGCGGCATGTACGCCAATTTGCACCGACATCATGGTATGGGCGTTTGCGGCAACTACGGCGGCCTGCTCTTGCTGGTATCCGTTCCAAGCCGCATAGCCCGCGCCGCCGGCGACGAGCGCGACGGCCACGACACCGGCGACCATCAGATTGCGGCGCTTGGGCGACATCTTACGATGACGAACCTCGGCTTCGTGTGCCGAGGGAGCGGACGGCAGGGGAATATCTCCCATGGCGATGGTCTCGTCGACGACTGGCGCAGAGCCCAAGCCGGGGAGCTCGCGGGTGAGCGATTCGTCGACGGGCAAGTCGCCAAGCAGGGAGGTCTCATCTCCCGCGTTGGGTTCCGGTTGGCCATTGCCCTCGTCATCGCCTTTTTCGACATCGGCTTCATCGCGAGCATCCTCGACGTCGTCGCCCGTATCCGGTATGCCATCGCCCGCCGCATCCTGGATGTCGACGATTGTCTCGTCAAACGCAACTTCGTCCAGCGAAAACCGGTCTAGGCTCTCCAAGGCCTCGGCGCACGCCGCTGCATCTTGGGCCGCGTCCTCTTGGCCCCTCGTCTCATTTTCCATATATCCCCCAAGCTCAATATCGGGACAACAATGTACCCAAAATTAAGGTCACATAGAGCTGGCGTGCAGTCGGAAATTCGATTTTATCTGCGCGATACATTGTGAATATGTGCATGAATGCACGCGCGACAGCAAAAAGCCCCCGGAAAGCAAACGAATTGCTTTCCGGGGGCTGCGCATAACGCGAGATTACGGAGCCAAAGAGACGCGCCTACATCCAAATGCGGACGGCAGCGAGCGCGTTACTCGGCGTGTGCGTAATCCACCTTGGCGCGGCGAGCGGTAGCCTTCTCCCAATCGCTGGTGCCCTCAAAGACATCCTGCTTGTAGGGATTGCGGCCGAGCTTCTTGGCGCGGTAAGCGATGTAGATGATCGCGGCGACGTTGGCGACCAGTGCGGCGATCGAGACCGCAGTAGCGGCGCTGGGGTCGAGCGTGGAGTGGGTCACAAAGATGGACTCCTCCTGGAAGTACGGGAACACCTGGGCAAACATGCACCAAATGGCCAGCGTAAAGGCGCGGTTCTGGATCCAACCGCCCTTGTTCCAGATAAAGGCGGCGACGGTGGGCGCCAGCAGCAGTGCAAAGCCGCAGAACCAGGAGTGGGTGGGCAGGCAGTTGTAGGTGTAGCAGAAGTTCCAGATATCGTAGGCGATGATGTAGACCCAGGTCATATCGGGCCACAGCATGTCGGTCTGATCCTCGGAGGCGTAGACGCTCCACCAACCGGTCATGCAGAAGATGTTGATGATGCCCGCGATGCCGTTGAACACGTTGTTCCAGCCGGCCAGCTGCGTGGCGCCCTCGGAGGTGACCCAGGTGGACTCGCCCAGGACAAAGAAGTGATAGGCGCTCTCAAAGTCGGACACGACGGCGATCATGATGTTGATGGCGACGATCACAAACGGCCACGCGCGGAACCAATGCGCCTTGCCGATCTTGCCCCACTGGTACTTAATGGCAATAAAGCCCCAGCAACCGGCCAGCGCCGCGTACACCTTGGCGTAGTGGAACCAGCTGTTCTGGTACACATGGGTGGGGTTGGTGAGCGCCCACTCGGCGTCTTGTGAGACGCCGATGGCGATGGCGACGCAGTAGATGGTCATGGCCAGCGGAGCCACGCCAAAGATGATGGCCGCGCCCAGCTTGGTGCGGCGGCCGACCTCGTTGAGCACAATCAGGCCAATAAAGACCATGGCCCAGCCGGCCCAGTGGATAAGGGTATCGCTACCCCAAACATCGAACAGCATGCTGCTCTCCTTTCACACGCCCGCGGCCCCTCTTCTGATCGCGGGCAGTTTGGACAAATGTCGTCAGTTCTGGGGCTTGCGCTCCTGATACTTGGCGGTATAGCCCTCGATATGGAGCGTCGAGGCGATGATTTCCTTGACTGTCTCGTCGGGCACATCGGGGTGCGTGCGGATATACATCAGCAGCCCCATGATGAGGGTGTAGAACGTCTCGTAGACATGGTCGATGCGTAGCTCGTGATGGGCGACAAAATCCACCACGGTGGTATCGCAGATATACTGCGCCACGCGCTGGACCACGTTGTGCAAAAAGCCGCCGTAGAGCGCGCCGCTGCTCGAGGTGAGCGTGCTCGGCAACTCGTGGCCGCTCACGACCAGGCGCTTAAAGAGCGGAGCAACGGTGTCGAGTGCGCCTTCGATGTCGCCAACCGTGCGGCTGGCGTTCCACTGCTCGAGCTCGGCGATAAAGCCGTCGATTGCCTCGTCCATAACGGCGGTGACGGCGGCATCCATATCGGCAAAGTAGTGGTAGAACAGCGAACGCGTGCAGCCAGCCCGCTTGGTCACGGCCGATACCGAAAGATGGGACACACCAAGCTCGGCGCTCACGGCGCGCACAGCGGCGAGGATCTCGCGACGGCGCTCGTCGCCCGTCAGGCGTTTTGCCGCGCTATCGGATGCGGGGACGGCATCGACCACAGAGATATCTGCTGCGTTGTTGCCCATGTTTTGCCGCCTTTCATCCTCTTTTGCCTGACCGTTCGCCTAACAGTCTTGAATATTGTTGACGGTTCGTCAATACTGTTTTTGACACAATGTCAACAATAGCGGGTGAACGGCATGGGGGCATGTCGAACCCGTACAAAGAGGGGCGCCGCGGTCTCGCCGGGCTGTGGCAAGAGAAGGGACGACTATGATTCTCAACGGACCGGGGATTAGCTATACCGAGCCCGATATCGGCGCGGAGTTCGTGCCGCCGATACCGGAGCATCCGCGCGAGGCCATCGTCAAACTGTGTGAGCACTGCACCAACCGCCTGCTGCACCGCGACGAGCTGCTGGGCTACGAGTACTGGTCGTTTGCCGAGGCCGCAACCGACGAGCAGGCCGAAGTGCTCTGCAAGATGAAGATGCGCCGTCCCTATACGCTGCCCGAGATGGTCAAGCTCACCGGCATGCCCGAGGCCGATATCGAAAAAATGCTCGACGACATGAGCTACACGGGTCTGCTCGAGTACAACTGGGAAAACCCCGAGCGCGCCAAGCAGTGGGTGCTGCCCATGCTGGTGCCGGGTTCCGCCGAGTTCCTCAACATGCGCGTGAGCCAGCTCGAGGAGCATCCGGTCTATGCCAAGTTCTTTGAGCAGGCGTCCAAGGGACCGCTGTCCAAGGCCACGCCGATGGTGCCGCCCGGCGGTGCCGGCATCGGCATGCATGTCATTCCGGTCGAGAAGGCCATCGATGCCGCGAGCACCTCGGTGCCGATCGAGCATATCGAGCATTGGCTCGACAAATACGAAGGTAAGTATGCCGCTAGCACCTGCAGCTGCCGCGCGAGCCGTCGCGTGATGGGAGAGGGCTGCGCCGACGACCCGGCCGATTGGTGCATCGCCGTGGGCGATATGGCCGACTACGTGGTCGAGACCGACCGCGGCCATTATGTGACGCGCGAGGAGGTCTACGACATCCTGCGCCAGGCCGAGGACAACGGCTTTGTGCACCAGATCACCAACATCGACGGTGAGAACAAAATCTTCGCCATCTGCAACTGCAACGTCAACGTGTGCTACGCCCTGCGCACTTCGCAGCTGTTCAACACGCCCAACCTGTCGCGCTCGGCCTACGTCGCCAAGGTCGAGAAGGACAAGTGCGTGGCCTGCGGTCGCTGCGTTGAGGTGTGTCCGGCCGGCGCCGCCAAACTGGGCCAGAAGCTCTGTAGCAAAAAGGCTGGCGGACAGGTGCCCGAGTATCCGCGCCAGGAGCTGCCCGATGCCACCAAGTGGGACCACACCAAGTGGTCGCCCAACTACCGCAACGACAACCGTATCGAGACGCATGAGTCCGGCACCGCTCCCTGCAAGACGGCCTGCCCCGCGCACGTTGCCGTTCAGGGCTATTTGAAGCTCGCGGCGCAGGGCCGCTATGACGAGGCGTTGGCGCTCATCAAGCGCGAGAACCCGTTGCCCGCTATCTGCGGCCGTGTGTGCAACCGCCGCTGTGAGGATGCCTGCACCCGCGGTCGCGTGGACGAGGCCGTGGCCATCGACGAGGTCAAGAAGTTTATCGCCCAGCGCGATCTGGATGCCGCGACTCGCTATGTCCCACCTGTGGTGACCCCGACGCGTGCCGGCGGCTTCGACCAGAAGATCGCCATCATCGGCGCCGGTCCGGCCGGTCTGTCCTGCGCCTTCTATCTGGCCGAGAAGGGCTACAAGCCCGTCGTGTTCGAGAAAAACGAGCGCCCGGGCGGCATGCTCACCTACGGCATTCCCAGCTTTAAGCTGCAGAAGGACGTTATCGAGGCCGAGGTCGAGGTCATTCGCCTGATGGGCGCCGAGTTCCGCTATGGCGTGGAGGTCGGTCGCGATGTGACGCTCGACGAGCTTCGCGCGCAGGGCTTTAAAGCCTTTTACGTGGCCATTGGCTGCCAGGGTGGCCGCCTTGCCGGTATTCCGGGCGAGGATGCCGAGGACGTGACCGTGGCCGTCGACTTTTTGCGCGAGGTCAACAGCGGCAAGATCGACGCGCTGCCCGGGCGCACCATCGTGGTGGGCGGCGGCAACGTGGCCATCGATGTCGCGCGCAACGCCTGCCGTCTGGGTTCCGAGCACGTTGAGATGTTCTGCCTGGAGAGCGAGGTCAAGATGCCTGCCAGCGAGGAAGAGCGTCGCGAGGCCATTGAGGACGGCGCGCACATTAGCTGCGGCTGGGGCCCCAAGGAGATTCACCTGGACGAGGCCGGTCGTGTGTGCGGTATCACCTTTAAGCGCTGCACGCGTGTCTTTGACGACGAGGACCGTTTTGCGCCCGAGTATGACGAGAACGACTTGCGCCGTGTCGATGCCGACCGTGTCGTCATGTCGATTGGCCAGTCCATTGTGTGGGGCGACCTGCTGGCTGGCTCCAAGGTGGAGCTCGGCCGCAGCCAGGGTGCCCTTGCCGATCCGCAGACGTACCAGACCGCCGAGCCCGACATCTTTGTGGGCGGCGACGTCTACACCGGTCCCAGCTTTGCTATCGACGCCATCGCCGCCGGTCACGAGGCCGCCGTGTCCATCCATCGCTTTGTGCAGCCGGGCTCCACGCTCACCATCGGCCGCAACCAGCGCCGCTACACCGCGCTTGACCGCGACGATGTTGTGATTGAGAGCTATGACAACGCAAGCCGCGAGGTGGCACGTGTCGACCGCGAGCGCGAGAAGGCTGCGCCCTTTAGCGAGTACGTCGAGACCTTTACCGAGGAGCAGGTGCGCGCCGAGACCGCTCGCTGCTTGGGCTGCGGTGCCTCGATCGTCGACCCCAACAAGTGCATCGGCTGCGGCCTGTGCACCACCAAGTGCGCGTTCGATGCCATCCATCTGGATCGCGATCGCCCCGAGTGCTCCACGATGGTCAAATACGAGCAAAAGCTCCCGAGCCTTGGCAAGTATGCTTTAAAGCGTGCAATCAAAATCAAGTTCGGTCGTAAATAGGTAACCATGGCGGGTAAGGGGACGGCGCAGACTAGATTTCGCTGTCCCCTTGCTTTGAGTTTGCATCGCATCAACCGTTGTTGAAAGGTTTCTACCTTGCATGAATTGGGAATCGTTTATCACATTATTCGCGATGTTGAGAACGTGGCGCGCGCCAATGGCGTGCGTCGCGTTTCGAGCGTCACGCTGCTGCTGGGCGAGGTCTCGGGCGTCGTTCCCGACTTGCTGCTCGACGCTTGGCGCTGGGCGGCAGATAAAAAGTCCATCACGCAGGGCGCGGAGCTTATCGTGGAGCCCGTCGAGGCCGTGACGCATTGCGAGGCGTGCGGCCGCGACTATGCGACAGTCGAGCACGGCAAGACCTGCCCCCATTGCGGCAGTGGCGATACCTATTTGCTCCAGGGCCAAGAGGTCATGATCAAGCAGATCGAGACCCCCGACGAGGATCCGGCAGACGCTGCCCCCGGCGGCCCTTCTGACGCCCCCGACGCCGTCGACGCCGCTAACCCTCTCCACATCGTCTAGCCCCTAGTCGTTGGGGACGTTCTTGTTTGACTAGTCGTTTAAGAACGTCCATTACAGTCGAAATTGTCAGCCCGGGCCCGTCTCGGGCTACGATTGA
>CAJJPN010000007.1:0-32283 GCA_905193635.1 Coriobacteriaceae bacterium | reverse complement strand
GGACTTGCAGCGACGGACCTCGGGACGCTCTTACACCACGTCTGCGCGCGCCACCAAGTACTCTCATTAGGAGCCCATTATTATGTGCAAACATATGTGACCAACGCAGCAATAGTACTCATATTTGGCATTTTTTGTCCACTGTCCCTTGCGCGAAGGTCCTCAGCGGAAAGTTTGACCCGTTTCGATGCACAAAAATGGGATGAATCTTCCCTGGCAACCGCCCAGAAAGATCCACCCCAAAGCAAGCGCTCGCTAGAACGTTCCGCCGCCGCCTCCGCCGACGCCGCCACCGCCGCCACCGGAAAAGCCGCCGCCGCTGCCGCCGCTCGAACTATCGGAACTCGAAGCCAGCTCGCGGATGGTCTCGTGGTACACATCGTTGAACGAATCGAGCGGGGACTCGTTGCCGTAGTGATGGTAATACCACCAGTAGCAGGGGTAGTTGTCGTAGAAATCGTCGCTGTTGCGCAGGTCCGCAGGCACGGCCTCGGTCAGCTGTCGCAGCACTTCTTTCGAAACGCCCAGGGCAACGCCCATCACCAGCAGTTTGTTCCACAAGATCAGGTCGCTGGGAATGGCCTCCTTCAGGCGCGTAAAGTCCTCAAGCCAATGCTTGAGCGCTTTACAGCGAGCCGCCACCTCGGCGCCCTCCGGCGTGTAGCGACGGAAGGTGCAGCTCAGGACAAAGCCCACGATCGTGACGGGGATCGAGATCATAGCGGCACCGACATTGGCATCCGCAAAGTCGGCATAGAACAGAGAGCCCAAAATGCCACAGACAATAATGATGCCGAGAACCAAGCCGGCAACCAGGGCGATGGTGCCGTCCGAGGCGATAAGCTCGCGCGCCTCCAGCTTGCCCTTAACCGTGCTCTGATAGTCCTCGAGCTTGTCGCCAACAGATGTGGTGCGCTCGCTAGCGTACTCCTCCAGCTCGCTAAACGTGCGCGAACGGACTCCGTCCTTATCGGGCTTAACGCCGGCGAAGAAGACCTTGAGCACATCGCGATCGATGCCGTCCTTCTTGGCAGCCTTCCAGGCCTCGTCGGTCACTGTGATGCGATACGTCTGCTCCTCTTTTTCGCGACGGAGCAGACCCTTCTTCTTGGTCTCGGTCGCTTCTTCCAGCTTGATCACGCGGTCGTCGGTAAGCTTCATAAGCGTGGCGATATATGCCTGATCGGGCACCTCGTTCCAGCTCATGAGGGCCGAAAGCACGGCGGGATGGTCGGCCGAAGGCACATCGCGGAAATATTCGTCCTGGAAAAGCGGCTTGGGCTTGCGGCGGCGCAGCTTGAGCACAACGATTGTGCCGGTAAAGGCCACCGCCGCGACAACACTTAGCACGGCAAGCGCATTGGCAATCATGCGAGCGTGAGCGCGGCGAGCGTTGGCCTCGTCGGCCCATTCCTTCTCTTCGCTCAGAATCGTCGACATGCGCTTTTCGCCCGAGACGGCAAGCTGCGGCACCCAGTCGCTGGGGAAGGCGATGCGTGCCTCGGCGAATTCGCCCTCATGCACGCAGGGAATGGTATAGGTGACCATGGGCTCGTCCGCATCGAGCGACACGTCGCCCGTCAGCGGGCCGTGGCCCCATGCGCGGAAGTTATCGCCCTTGACGGCAGCCGTCCCGGCAGCGGCATTTGCAAAGTAGACTTCCATCTCGACGTCATCGGAGTCCGCAGACCAGCCGTCACCCACAAATTTCCAGTAGAGCTCGGCGGTATCGGCCCAGTTCATAACCGCACCGGTCATGGAATAACTCACGTAGTAGATTGCGCTGTCGCCGCTTTCGTGAGGGCTGAACACCTTAATCTTTACGCCGTCGTCGGACTGCTCCACCGTGTAAACGCCGTCGTCGCCTTTATTTGCGCTGTCGACCTTGTTAAACGCAGTGTCGTCTTCCTCGACGCTCAGCACATTGACGACCACCGAGCCGCCTTGCTGGTTAGAGCCTGTATTGATATCCCAATACACGCCGTTAATGTCATCGTCGAAATCGAACTGGCGTCCCTCGACAACGGTCAGCGAGCCATCGGCCTCAACCGTGGCACCGATATAGGTTTGGCTCATGGAGTAGCCGTCGGCGTGCGCGACGGCAGGCAGCAGCAACAACGCAAGCGCGACGAGTGCGCAGACGGAAGCGAACCGCGCAAACAGGCGGCGCTGCCGACAGGGCTGGGCAACGGGGGCGTTCATAGGCACATCCTTTGTCTGTGGTACCAGTAGCGTCATTGTCCCACGTTTGCGAGTTCATGTGACGAACATCTAGGTCAGCGGAGCGTCAAAACGGGACAAAAGTCACGCCCGCCGCCGGCACCTGGGGACGTTCCTTATCTGCCGGCAATCTGGGACACTCCTTGGCATAGCCCGCTCCGGCAATAGATACCACTTCATAGCTCCATCACAGGTGTAGCGGCTTTGTGTGGGCGCGGCATGCGCTGATTGAGCCGCCAGTTGAGGGGCATAAAGCAGTTGAGCGAAAACGGTTTGCCCCTTTGCCGTCCGCTTGAGGATCATGTCCCCCTTTTCCGCGGAAACCCCGGCAGTTGCGAAGAGCTGCCGGGGTTTCTGTCGTTTGAGGGCTAGATTGATTGACGACGATTAAGGCGCCGAGCCGGTGGTCCGGCACGCGCAACGTGTGGCCTCAGCAACTTGCAGGCCACGGCAGCGTCTCCCCCACCACGCCCCGCGCTATACTCGTCCGCATGGACATCAACGCACGCAACATAGCAACAACCGCCGCCGACGCGCCAACGACGCCGGCCGCTCCCGCGCCGGTCGTGGGCCGCTTTGCCCCGTCGCCCTCGGGCCGCATGCACCTGGGCAACGTGTTCAGCTGCCTGTGCGCGTGGCTTTCGGCCCGCAGCCAGGGCGGCAGCATCGTGTTGCGCATCGAGGACCTGGACGATCGCTGCAAGCGCCCGGAACTTGCCGCCCAATTGATTGACGACCTAGCCTGGCTGGGGCTTGAGTGGGACGAAGGCCCCTACTACCAGCACGATCGCCTGGACTTGTACGAGGACGCCCTGCACCAGCTGCAAGACGCCGGCCTCACCTATCCCTGCTTTTGCACGCGCGCCGAGCTCCACACCGCAAGCGCGCCGCACGCCAGCGACGGCACGCCCATCTACCGCGGCGCCTGCCGAGGCCTTTCTGCCGAGGAGGTTGCCCGCCGCAGTGCCCTGCGCGCTCCGGCCACGCGCCTGCGCGTGCCCACCGTAGATGACCTCGCGGAAGACGTGATCGAATTCGTTGACCGCACGTACGGAGCCCAATGCGAAGCACTCGCCACCGAGTGCGGTGACTTTTTGGTGCGCCGCAGCGACGGCGTGTTTGCCTATCAGCTAGCCGTGGTGGTCGACGACGCTGCCATGGGCGTCACCGAGGTCGTGCGCGGATGCGACCTGCTGGGGTCCACGCCGCGCCAGATCTATCTGCAGCACCTGTTGGGACTGCCCACGCCGCACTACGCACATATTCCGCTGCTCATGGCACCGGACGGCCGCCGCCTTTCCAAACGAGACCGCGATCTGGACCTGGGCGAACTCCGCGCCCGCTTTGGCACGCCCGAAGCGCTGCTGGGCTGGCTCGCCGGACAAACAGGCATCGCGCCGGACACCACGCCGCGTACCGCCGAGCAGCTGGTCGAGCACTTTAGCTGGGACGTCATCCGCGCGCATCGGGAGAACATCACTGTAACGGTCGAGTAGCCAGCCACCCCGCCTCTACGCAACATCCCAGGGCTGGAGTTCGTCGCCCAAGCGAACGATGCAGTCGTAGAGCACGGTGTGACGCTCGGCCGGGTTGGTATCCCGATGAAAATGCCCGTAGTACCAGCGCTTGTAGTCCAAGCGGTCTTCCAGCTCATCGAAAAATGCCGTAAGCCGATCAACGGAGGGGCAATTCCAGCCGGGCGCTGGATAAAGCGTGGACGAAAGCATGCGCGTAGAGCAGGTGTGGGTGATCACGTAGTCGACCGTCCAGCCCACGCTGTCGAGCTTTGCCTGCGCCTCCTCAAAGTTGCGCTCGTCCGGCAGCTCCTGCGGCCACCAGCTGGAATACGGAATGCGGTATTCCTTGTCCACGCTCGTGGCGCCGCCCATGGTAAAGATCGTTGAGCCGTCGAGCTCAAAAACCTCGCCACGCGTCAGTCGCCGTATGGGCGAGGCATACGACAGGCGCTGCGTCAGCCCACCGTGCCACAACTCCATGGGGCGCTCCGCCCAGTGATCGAAACGCTCGTGGTTGCCGTCGACGAACAACACGGTATAGGGACGCGATTCCAGCCAAGCAATATCGGCGCACTCCTCGGCAGAGAAATCCCAGGGAAAGCCAAAGTCGCCGGCGACGATGAGATAGTCGTCACTCGTCAGACTATCCCCAAGCTCCCAGTCGCGCAGCTTTTGCATGTCGAGCCCACCGTGAATGTCGCCCGTCACATAGACCGTCATCGGATCACCACTTCCCTCTTATAGACTTCGAGCTCGCGCTCGACCTGCTCGTGCCCGTGGCGTTGACCCACCACGGCCACTTAACGCAACACACCGGCTCATCGACCTGCGCAAACCACGACTTGAGCTCCTCCAGGCTCACCGGGGCGTAGCCGTTGGCATCCACGCCCACGTCATGGCGCAGCAGCCCCTGCCGAAGGTTGAACTTGTTGTACGCGCCGCCGCAGCTGTGGATATGCCCGTGAAGATGCCAGCCGCCGTGCGACATACCCTGCCAGTCGACCATGGGATAGTGGCTCAGCACAATTTTCTGACGGTCGATCTTGAGCACGCAAATGGGCGCCTCGACGATAAAAGCATCCGCCACCGCAGGCTGCGTCCAGTCTTTGTCGTGGTTGCCGGGCAGCAGATGGACACGCTTGCAGACAATGCTTTTGCGCAGCTCGTAGGCATCTTGGACCGTCATCTTAAAGCTAAAGTCGCCCAAGATGTAAAGCTCGTCATCCGCAGCGACCTTGCTATTAATGCTGGCGACCATGGCGTCGTTCATCTGCGCAACAGTCGACCAAGGCCTATCGCTAAGCCGTAGCATGTTCTCGTGTCCAAAATGAGTATCGCTGGTAAACCAGATCACGGGGACCTCCTAACGCTCTTGCTCGGAATAGTTGCTCGTCGCCTCGCCGAATCCGTCAGCACATCGCGCTTCGATCCGCACGATATCTTGGTAGATCAGGCGATGCTTGTCGTCGCGCCATTCATCGTCATGGTAATGGCCAAAGAACCAGGTGCGGTAGTCGAGTCGTCCGTCGAGCTCGCCCAAAAAGGCCTGCAGCGAATCGTCGTAGAACTCGCGATTGCACTCCATGCACAGCTCGTCTGCCAAATCGACCGGCGCCTCGTGAGTCACAACATAGTCGACCTTCCAGCCCACACGATCGAGCGAGGCGCGACAGTATTCCATCTCGCTCTCACTCGGCATTTCCTCGGGCCACCACGTCTTTCCCTCCCGGCGCCACTGTTTGTCATGGCTCGCGGCGCCACCCATGGCGAGCACCGTGTTCCCCGCGATGTCGAACACCTCTCCGCGCATCAGGTGCAGCACATGCGGGCGAGCCTCGTGAACGAGGCCCCCGTTCCACTCTCGGATCGGCAGCCCCGCCAGCAGATGATAGTTCTCGTGATTGACGTCGACAAAACACGTAGTCCAGGGCTTGGACTCAAACCAGTCGAGCCAGTATTTGTCGGTGTTTGAGCCACTCCATATAAAGCCAAAGTCGCCGGCAACGATCACCACGTCATCGCGCGTCAGCGTACGGCCCAATGGCCAAACGCGCGACGAGAAGCGGCTCGCCCCGTACTCGGCAACACCGTGAACGTCTCCGGTAACGAAAATGGACATTAAGCGGCACCTCCGTGCTGTGCGACTCTAGACAAATCGATGGCAGAAATTGCGGATCAGCCCCGGCATCCGCACCCCTTAGGGCTTACCCCTCGTTCTTCCATCCAAACGGATCAAACACCCAAAAAACTAGATCGAGCACACTGTTGGCGGGCAGCATGTTGGGCAGGGCGTCTTGCCTCGCTTGAGTGCGGTTGCCAATGGCACGCTCGTTTTAATGGCGTTTCGGGACAAGTTTTTGCATCCCGCAGAACGGTGGTAAATCTTGCCGTTCTTGGTGACGGTTACCTTGATTTTTGAGGTATCCACACTGCGGGGCTCGATGGGCGCGGTCGCTTCTCGATGAGCCGACGCTGTTTTCCAAGGCTTGCCTCTCGAAAAACCAGAGTCGCGGAATCGATTGATATAGCTGTCGAAACATCCATCGAACAGCAACCCCGTTGCCAGGCCCGCCATGAATCCGCAGGCGATCGCGGCCTCTCCTCTAATTTGCATATATCCCTCCTTAATCAATCTTGAAGAAAAAGGCGGCGCGCGCCGCAGAGCCCATGCCCCTGCGGTGCGCGCCAAAAACAGCGCGCTTCCCTGTCCCTAACGGATCAGCTGGCGGCGCTTATCGGACAGGAATACGCCGGCGGCCACCAGGACCGTGCCGCCGATCACGAAGGTCTCACCCAGCAGCTCGGACGCATCGCCCGTGGCGGGCATCGCCGTCTGCCAAGTCGTGGCCTCGGTCTTTGCCTCCGCATGCTTGGCCTGGTACGTCACTTGCGTGACGGGCTGGGTCTGCTCGCCGTTTCCGCGGTCGGCGGCCTCTTGGCGAGCGATCTCGGCGTTAAGCTCGGCAATAGCCTGGTCGAGCTCGACCTTGGCGGCGGTGTAGTTGGCGAGCGCCTCCAAGTATGCCGGCGCCACGGCATCCGTCGCAGCCACGGCGGCATCGAGCTCGGCCTTGGCGGTCGCGGCACGCTCGGCGACATCGTGGGCCGCAGCGATCTTGGCGTTGAGCGCCTCGTCCGCATCGTCAGTGCTGCCGTTGACAATGGCTTCGGCAAGATTGATTCTGCGCAGGCGGTCAACCGCGGCGGCAGAGGCGTCGCGGGCGGCAGTCGCATCCGCCACGGCATCGTCAGCCTCCACCACGTCATACTCGGCATCGCTCACGGCCATCGCCGCTGCATCGAGCGCGGCATCGGCAATCGCTTTGTCCCCAGTGGCCTTGGCAAGTGCTGTGGCGGCATTCTTAAGCTGAGAGGCGCGGGCGGCAGCTGCATCAGATTTTGCCTGAGCCGTTGCCACGACGGCATCGGCATCGCTTACAGCCCGCTGCGCCATATCGAGCTCCGCCTGAGCGTCAGCAGCATCGATATCTGCCTGATTGGCATCGCCTTGGGCAACAGCGAGCTCAGCCTCCGCTTCGCGCTGATTGGCACGGGCGTCTTCGAGCACAGACGATGCCGCATCAAACGCACGCTGAGCAGTGACGATATCGGCTGAGTACGCCGCCAGCTCATCCTGAGCCGCGGCAAGTGCATCCTGCTTGTCGCCAACGCCGGCACGAGCGGCGTCCAGCGCGCGCTTGGCAGCAGCCACCTTGCCCTTGGCAATGTCGAGCTCGCCAGACTTGGCGGCCACGGCGTCCTGCGCTGCCGCAACAGCGTCGTTGGCAGCGCTCAAATCGGCGCGAGCATCGCTGACGGCACGCGCGGCGGCGTCAGCTGCAGCCTGCTTTTGCGCCACGGCGGCCTGGGCTTCCGAGACCTTGGTGGCCGCGGCATCGATGTTGGCGGCAGCGCGCTCAACCTGGGCTTGCTTTGCCGCAGCGGTTTGCGATGCTGCGTCCACCTTGTTGCCGGCATCGTTGGCAACGCCCTGCGCCGCAGTAAGCTCCTTGCGCGCCGCATCCACGCCTTGCTCGGGATTTGCCAAAGAGTCGCACCACGCGTTCAACGCAACCTCATACTCAGCAACCGTCATCGGATTGACGTTGTACGGCTCGTACCATCGACCAGAATATACGAATGTCTGCGCCTGCGTGCTCCGACCGTACAGCGTCCCACGCGTGCAAACGCCCATGCCCGTCACGGTGTAGCTGGGATCGATTACGTTGATGTAATGGCCGACCGAATCACCATGCTTCGCGGCGTAGGTATCAATCTCGGAACTATGCGCCGTATAAAAATCGTAAGCGGCCTTTCCCGTAAGGCCCGTCGCGCCCAGCGAGGCGGCAGCAGCGTCAAAGACGGCCTTCTCCTGATCGACCCACTGCTTAAACGGATTGCTTCCGTAGTTCCACGCCACATTCTCGCCCACGTTAAACTGCTGAGCGTGCGCGACCTTCGTATCGGAGAAGTTCGCATCGGCAATGGCGGTCGCCATCATGGCATACGTCACCTTGAGCTCACCCAGGCCAACGCTCGCGCGATACTCGTTGCACGCCTTGAGCCACACGACCGCCTGCTTCATGTTGGCCAGGCTCGTCGCATCGGCCTCCTCGCCCACCTTGTTGTAGCTAGCGAGTTTGCAGTTGAGGATGATATCTGCCGCGTCGTTGGCGCCCACGCCCTTAAAGAACGCGATAGCACCCTGGCGGTAGTTCTCCGCCGATGCATTCGCCGTTGCCTGAGCGGCATCGAGCTTGGCCTGGGCCTGAGCCACAGCCTGGTCGGCCTGCTGCTTTTGAGCCGTCGCCTGATCGAGCGCCTTGTCGGCAGCGTCTTTCTCGTCCTTTGCTGCCGAAAGCTTGGCCTGGGCATCGGCCAGCTCCGTGAGCGCGGAGGCATGATCGGTCTTGGCCTGGTCGAGGGCGGCGTCGGCTGCTGTCTTGGCGGCAACAGCGGCACCCAGCTTGGACTGGGCTTCGGCAGCGACCTGTTGCTGATCGGCAACTGCCTGCTGTGCAGTCTGCACCTCGCCCTCGGCGGCACTCACCTCTTGCTCGGCAGCAGCAAGCTCATCCTCGCGCTGCGACTGCGTGGCCTTGGCGGCCGCCAGCGCCTCGGACGCAGCGTTTACCTTTGCCTTAGCGTCCTCGTACTCCGGGCCCGCAGCGCCCTGCTCGGCTCGATCCAGATCGGCCTTGGCCGCGTCATAGCTCGCCTGTGCGGCGTCCACGTCCGCATCTGCCGCGGTCTTTGCCTGCTGAGCTGCCGAAAGCTTGACCTGCGTATCCTGCTGCTTGGCAGCGGCGTCATCGGCGGCAGCCTGAGCATCCGAGAGCCTGGTCTGCGCATCTTCGGCCTGTTGCTTTGCCTGCTCCAAATCGATCGCCGCCTGCTCTGCGGCAGCCTGGGCGGCGGCTACGGCCTCGGGCGTGGCATCGGATGCAGCGGCCTGTGCGGCCTCGAGCGCAGACTGGGCATCGCTTGCCGCCTTCCGGGCGGCAGTCAGGGCTTCGTCCTTGTCCGTCAGGTTCTTCTTGGCGGCATCGAGCGCAGCCTGAGCGTCCTCAAGCGTCTTGACATCCAAATCGGCCTTGTCTTGCGCAGCGCCCAGCTGCTTTTCCAGCTCGGCCGAGGCAGCAGAGGCCGCGCTATCGCTTGCACCGCGGGCCGCGTCATAGGCGCCCTGCGCCCGCTGCTGGTTGGCGGCAGCGGCATCGTAGGGAGCAGCAGCCGCTTCCAGATCGGCCTTGGCAGCAGCAGCTTTGGCGCGCACCGCATCAACTGCAGCCTGCAGGTCGGCGACCTTTTGCGCCGCAGACACAGCACCCGCGCCAGCACCGGCGGCCGCAGCGCTCGTCAGCGGCGACATCACCGCAGCCGTTGCGCCCGCAGCGCCAATGCCATCCGCACCCTGCGCCGCCGCGGCCAGGGGCGACAGCAGCGAGCCGCCCGTCATGGCAATCGTCGCCGCAGCAACTGTCGCCACGCGTCCAGCCGCCTTGGCCTTACCCAAAGCCTTGCCGTTCATGTCCTTATTCATGTTCTTGCTCATTGCCGATTCCTTCCCACGGTGAGCCGTTGTTTGCCACAGATAGTCGATCCAACTTGCCCCATTAAAAAGAGGTGATAACGGGGTAATTAAATTGAGCGAATTGAATCGTGATGAAACTGATCTCCGCAAAAGCCAAACTCATAGTTCCGCTCGCGCTCAATCTCATCTAAATACTCGAGTTCTTCGCCGCATGGCTTCTCTTAGAAATACAAGCCCGTTCTCTGCGCGAGAACCGACAGTGCAACCAAGGATAGTCTCGAGATTAATGTAACTACTATTATCGTTGTTAAAGGAGAAACTGCTGGTGCTCATGCTCAAGTCCCGTCTACATAAACTCAAATTGCTGTGCTTGGCCTCTTTTAGAGACCCCATCTCATACGCTATGACTGCAGTATATGCGCTCCGCTTGTATGTTGCAAGAACAATTTTATTTTTCTAACGCATATAACGGATGTTCATTTCTGTAAACCGCCTCGCTCTCCCCCGCCGCTCCCTCACTTGTTTTGTTACATGTGCTGAATACCATCCCGTACGGACAAAATCTCACGCAGGGCGGTTAAGACAGTGGCGTCCATGCCACCAGAGAAAATAGAAGAAAGGAAAGAGAAGCAGTCGGCGATTACTCGCACGAAGCGAGCAGCTTCTCAAGATCACACTCCAATGCCTCACACTCCTCAACGTCCATCACTGCAAGGGCGACACGCATCAGGGACACCTCGGCGGCAAGCTCCTTAACCTGGTCGGGGCGTTTGCTAAAGTGGTCGTAAATCCGCAGGGCCTCCCCGGCCGCCAGGTACTGCCACTTTTCCAACGAAGGCTTTTCGGACCTGCTCATGGCATCGACCCACTCGCCAAGACCCTGAAAACCGTTGCCCGTAGTCGTGCCGTTCATAACCACATCGAGCGGGCTCAGCAAGCAATCGGGCGTTTTTTTGTACACCAATTTGGTGAGCGTAAGCACCTGGGCAAGGTTGCGATACTGTTCCTTGTCGGCATAGAGCACGTCGTTGTAGCAGGCGCAGGCCTTAAGCAGCTCGTGGGCGGCAATGCGCTCCGGCCCATCAAGCGGAACGCCGCGCAACAACACCCCAGCAAGATCGAATGCCTTGCCGCCCTGCACGATCTTGTCGAGCGCCGAGCCGTCCACCAAATCCGCCAGCCAAGCAAACTCAGGCTGATACGGCTTATGCTCGTCCTCGTCCTCATGCTCCATCCAGTTGCTCACCAGCGCAAGGGCTTCAATCTCTCTCCCGTTCAGAAAGGGCGAATTCTTCCCCATCTCTTCCCGCAAAAATCCCCGCGGCTCATGAGAGTGCTCGTACGCAACCGCAAGCTCCCCGTCGCTCACGACCAAGGTCGCACGGGAAATATAGGTATCTTCCCGCATGTCCCTCCAAGCGTACATCATAAGGGGACGCAGCTGACGGAGCATGCCGCGCGCGCCGGCACCTTCCTTAACCGCGCGCTTCGCCGCAAGGCGAGCAGCATCTGCCGTCAGTTCCATCTTGGCGCCATTTCCCATCATGTTGTTGTACTTGGGCAGGTACTGCTCATACGCAATCTGGACCAGATCGTCCACGCTCAGGGCGTTAAAGTTAATCACCGAGCCAATGCGCCCGCACAGCTCGGACATAATGCCCCAGGTCTCAACATCCTCGATGGTCGCACTGTCTCGCAGCTCGTTTGCCGATTTTGCGGCGGTGCGCACGGCGGCATACGAAGATCCAAAACCGACCATGGTACCGGCCTTGCCGGCCAGGCGCTTGCGCACCAGAGCATCCAAGCCCATAAAGGCGCCGCCCAAAATGCAGACAACCTGATCAAGATTGAGCGATTTCATCGCCGTGCCCTTCTGGCTCTCGCATTCAAACGGCATCTCCCCGCCTTCCAAGAGCTTAAGGAACGACTGTGACGGACTAAAGCTGGACGCAACGTCGCTCCCATCGGGCTCGGCACGAACCGCCTTGTCAAACTCGTCAAAGAGCACCAGGCAGATATCGCCGGGATTGGCAGCCTGATAGTCCGCGACCTGCGACAGGCAGTTGCTCATGCTAGCACCGCGCCAGCCCTCTCCCGTCATGGTGGAGACATCGAACACGAACAGCTTGAGCCCCGCGGCATCCGCCACGGCTTTGATGGTGTGGGTCTTTCCCGTACCGGTAGAACCCATCACCAAAATGGCAGCGGGCGAAAGGACTTCGCGCGGATCGGCGCCGCGTGCCAACATCACGCAGCGGTTGACCTCAAAGCTCAGCGCCGTCACAAAGGCCTCCAAGCTTCCCTCGTGGCCAATAACGCTCTGGCGCGTCTGCTCCACCAGGCGCGTAGGCGCAATTCGATTGAGCAGGTCCTGGTAGCGATCGACGCTTCGATACTGCTTCTGAGTCATGGGTGTTTTCCTTTCAAAACTTGCTTTCTTACCTATGACGTGGGCCCAAGCCCTTAAACTCCTACAGCGCCAGCGAGGTCACCGACTCCAAATAGATCACGTTGCCCGGCTGCGTAAAGACCGGAATGTGGTAGAGCAGCTGCAAAATACCCTGCTTGAGCAGCGGGAACAGGGTGGGATGCAGGACTTCGTACATCAGGGCACCAGCCACAAGAGCGGTAAGTACGGCGAGCAACAGAACCTTTTGAGCGCTAGAGATTAGCGACATGGCCGTTCCTTTCTTTATGCGAGCCTCGGCGCGCGTGATTCATTAATGGCTGGCTGCAATGGCGATGGCGAGGAACGCGAAAACTACGGGGATCGCAAGCGATGCAAACAGAATCCCGGCAAATAGGCCTACCACCACCGCGCACACGACGATGGTCAGTGCGGTGGGCACAAGCGCAAGCAGAGGAGTAACCACGCAGGCGGACGCAAAGCGAAGCCCGTGAAACAGGCACTCATGAGGGAATAAAGCCTTGAAGACTCCTTCGATAATTCGCCACTCAACAATCGTTCCAATGGTTAAGACAACAGCCCAAAGCAGGTAATCATTGGCGCGGGAATCCGAAGCCATCTTTCCGGTAACGCCGGCCCACCAATCAAATGCGGCGGCATAGCCCAGCAAACAGACGATCGCGCAGACGACGGATGCGAATGCGCCCGCACCCTCAATTGCACCGAGCAGCTCGCACATGTCGGATTCACGCTCTCCCGTTAACAGCACGATCCATTTGCGGGCAAGCGCTGCAACGACGCCCACGCCCAGTACAACCCAGTACACCCTAAACGTCACCAGACGCCATGAGTGGAGCGGAATCACCGTGTTGCCCTCGCCGATCTCGAACATAAAGCCGCCGAGCCACGTCGTCAGCAAGCACATCATGTCGACGGCGACAACGTACAGCACAACCGCAAATAGGGTTTGCAGAATCATGCCGACAATATTCATCACAGTTGGCTTCTTGGGGATGTCTGGCTCGATCCTGTACATGTCGTATCCGTTCATTAGCTGTCCTTTCGTTGCTGTCGCAATATTGGTCCGAAGGCCAGACCATTTTTAGAATTTTATTTCTAAAAACTTATCGCAGTTGATACCCTCGCGGATTAAGCTATAAACACTCAATTTCAAATTAATCGGAATTAGGCTGATAATATGAATTGACCGCATCGTGCCATTGCCAACAACGGCGCACTCCATATCGCACAACGTATGTCCGAGGAGGCAATCGTGCTTCTGTCTCGCGCAGAACAAGCCAAGCTAGGCCTTTACCATGCCTACAATCAGGAGCCAGAGCCTCATAGCAGCGCATTTCTTGCAAACCTGGTTTCCTTTATGGTCTCAAAACTCCAGCCAACGCTAAGAGTTCATACGCTTATCGAGTTGTGCTGCCGAGATTTTGAGTTTGCCCAGGACTATGCAGATGGATCCGCATGGTCTATTTGGGGCATCGACCTTAAGGACCCCGAAAACATCGAATTTGGAACTCGCGACACATCCGCTGACCCGTCTTTTTCGTTTACCAAAGCCGATGTCTTTGCCTCAACGCCAGAATCGGGCGCCATGCCCCGTACCGATGAGTCCGTGCTCATCTACTGCAGACCCCCCGAGCAAATCCCCCTCACTCAATTTGAGCCCTCGCTCGAAATTGCAAATGAGCATGTTCAGGATTTCCTTACGTCGAGGGCCCATCAACTGCAAACACTTGTCGATGTACCAAGCCCGCTTTCGGTCAGCGAATGGTATTACGTTTTTCTCGCAGCTTCCCTTGCATGTGAACGTCCGAATTCCATTGCGGTCGTACAAGTCTCCAACCGACTGCTCAACCTGGCACGCGCCGCAGACGGGCGCCGTCTGCTCTGCCAGCTTGGACTATTGACAGCGATAGTGTTGCTTCCCAATACGATCGCAGCCAATAGCGATGGCTATGCCCTACTATTTCTAGGCGACCGCAAACCCAACGAGCCATATTTCCTCTTTGATGGGCGGTCATTTGATGACAAGCCCATGACAAGTGAGCTCATGCATCAGATCCAAGACTCGATTAGCCATGCTTATGCCGAAACAACCGATGCAACGCATTGGCATCTCGGCGATCGGGGTGCTGAAAAAATCTGGCCTTTACTTCCGAAAGCTAAAAGCACCTCTTTTGCAGAGGAGTCCTTCGTTCGCTTTGGCACCGTAGCGGACATACGCCGCGGCATTCCGCGTAGCACCCTTTTAAAGGTGCCACAGATGGGTCTTGGCAGAACGGACCGACGAATCGACTGCTACTACTTATCGCTTAAACACTTAGTCGATGGAACGACCATCGGTTTCGAAGATCTACCCGAGCGCGCATCCGATACGGATATTTACGATATGGGCGATACGGATCCAGGTTATTTCTATCGTCTCAAACCGCTGGGCGAGTATGAAACCTGCATAATGATCTCACGCTTCGGACCGCCATTTAAGCTGGCCCTCGTAGTGCCGGGAAGCATGAAGCGCGAGCCGGCACCCCAGAAACCCCAGTTATGCCCTAAGCTCATTGTCCCTTGCGATGTCGTCTTCTGCGCATCCTTTAAAGATGAACTACTAGCACGGTTCTTCTTAGCCTACCTGTCATCCGATGAAGGACAGCAGAAGCTCTTGGCCTCCTCGCACGGAGACTCGCTTGCACAGCTATCTCCCAAGGACCTGCGAAGCATGACCGTGCCTGTCCCCGGGCGAGCGGAGCAGGAGCGCTACGCGCTAGAGTACGAAGCAAAGCAGTGCGCCTACGAGGACGCCCTTAAGCAGGCGGAACATTACGCTGCGAGCAAGGGAACGATGTAGCGACCGAGGCCGGCAGACTGTCCGGACTTTTGCCGACAGTCTGCCGATCAGGCACGCCGTTCAGCGCAGCAGCTAGAGATCCTCAACAGACTTCGAACTGGCTTTGGCCGCCTCTTCGCCCGCGATCAGGTCCCTAACCGTTATATGCGCACTGTACGTAGCATCTTCAATCTTTTCCATAACATCAGGGTCGCAAGTTCCCCAAATATCTTTGAGAACTCGAGCCAATCCCCAAGCAGCGCTGAGCAGGATGTCAACGTCCTTTAGATCTAAGTGGCTGACCGTAAAGGGACGGTACTCGCACTCCAACAGATAGGTGTCAACAGCCTCAATTGTCTCAGCCACATACTGCTCAAGATCGGGATGGGGATGGAAGGCGCACAGCGCCTTGTGCGGATCGGTCGGCTCAATCCAATACAGCGTTGTCGCTTCCTCGCATTTCTCGAGCGGACAACGCTCAGCTGCCTTCTCCCAGCTTTCATACCAGGGATCGGCATCGCCGTCCGTCATCGACCTGCAAAGATTAATCGCCGCAGAAACAGTCGCACACGAATATCTATAGCTGGCGTCTTTCTTAAACTCATCATTGAGCTCGACGTCACCAGACAGCTCCGCCTCCATGATAAGGAACGGACCATCCTCATCCGTAATGCTTATGGGATAGTTGTTGCACTCATAGCCCGGATACATTTTGTCTCCAATCAATCGTTCGGACACATTAACGAGCAATATCGAAACCGCGCTCACGCGGAGGGCCGTCGTCCTCACGCCAATCTGCAAGTTTTTCTCATCGCGTGAAAAGAACTTGCGCTTCTTGCAAGTTTTTCTCACGCGGTGACAAGAACTCGCATGATCGCCCCGCTACCTGCGCCACGAGGCAACAAGGATAACGGGAATCCCAGCAAGGCACACCACCAAGGCCACGGCTGCGAACGCAAGCGCGATGGCCACGCTCACGACGACATAGGCCACGGCAATGAAGGCCAGCGCCAGCAGGCAGGCAAGCAGCTCGGCCACATAGCACAACACCAGGTTCGAGCTCGCACGCTTCAGCAGGACGTCGGCAAGGCGAACCAGCTCGACAGCGAAGCCGCTGCCAAAATTGCGTCCGGGGGCCTTGGCGAGAAACCACTTGAACAGGCACATCAGGGCGCAGCCCAGCATGATCATGATGGAAACAGTCCATACATTGTGCCCCGACTCAACAAGGCTCTGGTCACCCATCGCGCTGCCGTTGATGAGCCAACTCGTTCCATAGCCCATGAACAGCATAGCCAGCAGCAAACAAGCGCTTACCGCAGCGAGAAGGCGCGACACACGCTTGCTGAACACCGGTGCCTCGCAGCTGAGCCCAAAGCCCTCGCGGACACGCCAGACGGCATGGTAGGCAGGGTACGCCGCAATGAGCACGGCCACGAGCAGCGACGCCCAATCGGACCCGGGCGCCGCCGACGCATACTCCGCAATCGCAGGAACGGGATAGGCGGTGTGGAACGACTCATTCAGGAACAGCGTGACCTCGCCCTTCCAGACGCAATGCGGGGCGGCGACAGAGGCGATGCCGACAATGGCAATCGCGGCAACGGCAGCAAGCAGCGCGCCCTGCACGAGCTTGACGACCTCGCCTTTGGCGGTGCGGGGTGCAGCCTCAACGGCGCTGGACGAAATTAGGATAGAAGTGTTCATGATCTTCCTTTCAGAGAGGCCTGATTGGCTGGCGATTGGGTTTTGGGGTGATTGATGCAAATACAGGGGTTATCTAATTGCCCCAGCAAAACAGCAGGTCAATTTGACCGTTCGTGAAGAAATTGGGCTAGCAGGCGATATCAAGATCGTCGCGGCTCGAGAACTCGGCGCTAGCGACACCACGCGATGGGATGCACGTAAATTCAAACTGGTGAACCGGCGAGACTACCGGATAGTCCTCAGCACCCCACTCAAGCTCAAAGCCCAAGCGGGCAAGCTCCTCACGGCAGTTGTCGAGCATAAGCTCACAAGCGCTTTGACGAGCGCAGGCCTCAATATAGCCAAGCCCACGTGCATCGGAAAGGCAAGCCTTCAGCTCATCACAGATGGTCATAACTTCGCAAACGAGATCTTCGAGTTCATCGCGCCTGGCGGAATTCACCAGTTCAAACAGGGTATCGTCAAACATTTTCCGTCCTCCTTTGGACTTCTTTTTTGCTCGACACCTATTGAACACGACAAAGTGGCACAATAGCACAAGGTTTATTCGATTTTGAAAGTTGTGCAGGTTTAAAAAATATGCAGGGTGCCAATTTAATTACTCTGAACTGGCGCGTTAGAGCTAGCTTCATTCGATTCGGTAGAGACAGCTCTTTATATCTCCGTTGTAAACAACCATCACTTTTAAACCCCAATAAGGATCAAGAATTTGAAGAGGTGGAATTCGAGCAGCATTGGACAGTTAAAGAACTGTTAAACGCGTTGCTAAGAATTGATCTGGAAAAGTTCTATAACGAGCTGTCCTCTTGGTATACCGAGTATCGCGACACCCATGCAGTGCCTGTTCCACACCGTATCTTTTTATCGCTCCAGCGAAAAGCACACCTTCAAGAAGCTCAATACCTCAAAGCCTCAGACTCTAAAACAGCGGCCACGTGTTTTCCTCCGCTATGTTCGGGAATTATTGACGCAGGCGAAAACCTCGACAAATGGCATGCCGAAAAGGCAAATATAACCCGTGAGCTCGGAAAGGCAGTCAAACAATCGCTTGATTCCGCAACAAGCGGCGGTTACTCGGACAGTATCTACCGGCTCTTTTTTAACATTTGTTCCTTGTGCATCGATTCGGCTTATCTTGATGAAATACCCGATGCCTATTTGCCTTCAAGGGTTTTTTCTCTTTGGGCACTAGAGTGCGGGAACATCGCGAAAGTTACTATGCCGGCGCTTGAGCTGCTGAGCAGCTGTAGCACCACTGATTCCACTGCGTCAGACCTAGCCAATTACATTGAAATGGTCTTTGGCCTAAATAGTGAGCCTTTGCTCGCCCGCGGAAGTGAACACTCGATTGTCAATCACCCGATGGCGCTTAAGGCGCCACAAACAAAAAGGGAGTTTTATGAGGCGCACTTCCTCGGTCAATTAACTGAGCCTCAGCTAGCCATCGATATCCATGAGTTGGCAATAGCCGTACTCGGCAACATCATCATTGAGTGTCTTAGTTTATCCAAGAAGATCAACGAAGCCTCTTATCAGGATGACCTAAGCCGTCACGTCTCATTATTCGTGAAGCTGCTTTCCAGCGGGGAATCGATTCTGGATGGCGCAAACCAAATTCGCCGCTTTGGGGAGATAACGTCCTCAAAATGTACGAAACATGCAATCGCCGGCCCGATAGTCCAGAACCTCAAGAGCCTCAACGCTCTGGCGCTCAATCTAATAAATAGCGGGCTTTACAACAAGGTTGAGTTATCGAGGAACTCCGAAAGCACAGTCGGCCTTATGCGGTATATCGTAAATGACGGAAAAGACCTTGTTGTCGATATCAACGACAGCAGGGAGATGCAGAAAGCCCTCCATTTTCAGCATTTGATAGACCGCTCCCACTCATTGATTCATTCTTTTCTTCCAAAATCATTTCCTGCTTTCTATGCACAATTACTATGCGAAGCCCTCCGATCCGGGGCGCTTCCAGCAAAATGCAGCACATGCAACAAGCCTTTTTTTCCAACTGGCAACAATAGCAAGTATTGTTCTGGTTACGACAATGAAACGGGCCTATATTGCAATCCCGCGCGCAACACAAATAACAAGCTTGGTAAAAAACTGCCCCATGCAACTGCCGTTAATTTAAGACGCAAAGCAGATACCGCAAGCGGGAAAGACGGACATAACCCGATGGCCGCTAACAAAAAGCGACAGCTATATTTTCAAGAACTAGCCGATGCCGTTGACCACACCCTTGGACCTTATTATCAACGGTCCCCCCTTGTATCGAAAGCACTCTACGAAAAGTGGCTCAAAGCAATCAATCGGCCCAAGAACCAGCCTTGCACCCAAACGCCTGAAGCGTTCGGCTATCCTCATCCTGTGATTTGGAACGGTTCGCTGGCGGATGGCAATGAAGTCGTTGTTATTACGACTCAGTCAGCGCAATTAGGCACTCTTCCAGAGCTCTTGGACAAACTCGCTGGAAAGAACGCTAGCAGCTGCCGCAAATCGGATAACGGTTGGGCGCTTTCTAAGTTCGACCTGGTTGCCACGGTCATCTCATTAGAGCTGGAGGCTGACAAGACCAGAAAGAAGGGAATCGAGTCAATCAAGCACGTCCCCATTCCCGGCCTATCCAGCTACTGGGATTAACCTTTACTAAAGAGTCAGCAGACATCGAGGAGCGCCTATATCTTCCTGCGCTCGTCGAGTGTCTTGCCGCTCTCGTCCTTCCAGACATTCCAGCCGTTGTTCGAGCAGCCAAGCACAACCCAACCGGCAGTCGAGGGCGACTTCGTCACCACATCCGCTTGCAGCACGCCATCCACAATTGGTGCTGTGCGACGGGCCTCAGGAGTCCAGACCCCGTCGTTGACCGGCATTGCGCAGATAAATAGCGCCGATCAGATGGCTAAGCCCATTCCATTGCTTGGAATTGATGAGCCCGTGTGCGTCTCAACCGACCTGACCGTCCAGGACACATGGAACACGCCCGACGCATGTGTCTGCAGCACCGGCATGATCGATGACCTGGGCTTTACCGTGCATACAAAGGGTATGACCCGCAAAAGCAGAACTGGGCTTTATCCCGTGGCCTCCAGCAGAGCCGAAGGCCACGGAGTGGCATTGGACGCGGACGCCGCCCATCCCAATCTGCAAGTTTTTCTCGCGCGATGACAAGAGCTTGCATAGTTATTCTGAGGCCACCTACCGGCTGCCCCAGATGCAGCACCGACCGAGGCTTGACCGCCATTGAAAAGATTGGCATCGACAGCTCGGACGAAAGAGACCCGGATTCTTCACAAGACGGAAGAGGCGATTTATCGTAGTCTTTCCCCGCCCGATGCCAGCATATTTGGCAATCCGCGCATAATCAGCGCTCGTTGCCCAGTCTAGTTGAGTGTCGAAAGGATCACCCCCTAGCCTCAGTTGCCAGTTAACCGACTTGGCTTTCCCGCTAGCAAGCGCCATCAACCGCAAGTAGTCGGCAAGTATTCAATACCTCTCCGCGAAGATACGCCTCGAACACGACCCCCGCTGGCAGCATTAACATGTTAATGAAATTGTCGAGCGGCTTATCTTCCTCCGCAATCACGCCCGGAAACGACGCCCTCGCCATCAGCTCGGGCCTATCAACGGTCCCCGGCACTAGGAACGTGTTCACCACCCGATCGAACCCGCAAGCCTCGATAAACTCCCGGTATGCACTCTGGTACAGGAACTGCTTGGCCACTGACTCCAGCCCCGGCTGGTGCTCCATCTTGCCATTTGCACTCGGCACATAGTACTTCGCGTCACAGATGCAGAACAGCCGCTCGTCATCGGGTCCATTTGCAATGGCAATGGCGTCAGGGATGAGCGTATCGGTACCTTCGGGCTCAGCAAACCCATCGCCGCGCCAGCGCTCCCACAGGGGCCGTGGAATTATCTCGATCAACTTCTTCCGACTATCAGCCGCCCACTTACCCTCAAGCGTAAGTCCGAGCGCGCCCAGCCGCTTACCAAGCGCATCGCCGAGAGCCGTTTTGCAGGCCTCTTCCCACAGGTGGTAAAAGCTCGTTGTCCCCAGTGCCTGGACCTCATCACTGCGCACCTCGCTCTCACGCAGCAGCAGGTAGCGCTCAAGCAAATCGAGCGTTAAGAGCTTCCAGTCCAAGAACTGGGCCGCGCGCTCGCACTCCAGACGCCAACCTAGCATCTCAACATCGCCGAAAGCCTCGATATCCTCGTCCGAAAGACACACCTCATCGAGCGAAAGCAGTTTGTCGATACCCACTTCCCCGAACTTACGCGAGCACTCGGTCAGCACGGCGCGATGCGGCCGCGTGATAAAGTCAGAGTCATCGCGATACGTCTTGCGTGTCTCGTACACCATGTATATCGGTCGACCGTTCGAGAGAACGGGCAAGTGTCCGTCAATTGTACGGTTCCAGTCAATGTTTCCGTTACCGTTGAGTTCGCGATCTTCCACGTAGTTTGAGTACTCACCGTACTCGCCGTACAGCTCCAACAGCGCCAGCATTACGGACAACTTGTCGCTAGCGCCCTCATCGGCGTCTTCCAAACTCGTCAGCACCGCGATGCCCGCATCACGCTTGAGAACTCGCATTATCAACCTGAGCTCATCAATAACAGGTATCCGGTCGTGGAAGTACTTGGGATAGACAATAATCACCGCGCCCTCGGTCATCACCAGGCCCACGAAGCGAAACTGGTAGACTTCAGAGGGAGCGGCGTTCTCCACATCGGCTTCCTCGGGATCGGCTTTCTTTCCCGTCCGGTACCGCACAATACCGCGCGCCATCATGTCGCCAACGAGGGTCTTTGCCCTCGCAACCGTACATCCCAGCTCGTCAGCAAGCCAAGCAAGCGAAAAGGGCCTCAGCTCGCGGACCATCACCGGTTTCATTGCCTATTCCTCGGTCTCTTCTTCAGATTCGGCAGCAACGCCCTCCGATGGCTTGCCAGCGACAACATCAGCGAGCTCGATGCCCTTGAAAATGGCAACTCCATCGCGGTCGAACTGTTTACACAGCTCGAAATAGGTCGCCGTCTCATCGCGGAAAAGCCGTCCGCGCTTCAACTTCCCGACGTCCTCGCATAGATAGAGAAGAACCTTGTCCTTGAACACATCGCTGAATCGATCATTGAGGTCATTGGGCGAGATGAAGAAGGGGCCCAAGAACTTATCCTCATTGATCCTGAGGTCCTTCATCAGTCCGTTAATCTTGCGGCGCAGCTTATCCCAAACGATTTGAGAATCGGTGCCGTTTACCGTAATCGTCACCTCTATCTCGGATATCTTCTTCCCGTCTTCGAGAGGCTTGCCGGCCCCAGCATCGATGTCAATATACCTGAAGTTCCAACGCCGCTTAAATGCGGTGTCCATCGGAAACACCCCTTGGTCGGCGCTGTTCATGGTCGCCCAGATGTACATGTTGGGCGGTAGGGAGAGCTCCTCGCAGGCTATCTCCCTAAAGTCATCGAAGTCCATATCGGGGTCGTAATACCCCTCGATAGCGTCTCGAACATCGGCATCGTCTTTGAGCACATTGAGATAGCTGCCGATGCAGCCAGCCATCTCCTTCGGCGCTGCAACTGGGAAAACACTGTTCCCGCTCTTGTCGCGGTCAAGCAGCTGGAACACGTCACCGAAGACAGCGGCGGGGTTCGCGCGGTTGATTTCTTCAATTAGCAGGACGAAGTTGTCATAGGGGTGTGCTATTGCCTCGAGGTAAGTCTTCAGGAATGGACCCTCAACGAACTCGTAGGATATCTCCTTACTGCCAGGTTCACTATATGGTTTAAAACATCCCACGAACTGCGAGTACGTATAGTCCGGATAGAAGGTCACTCGCCGAATGTTTTTCTTGGCAAAGCCATCCCTGACAAGCTTATTCAGTTGATAGGACTTTCCTGTACCAGGAGCACCAAAGTAAATCAAATTGCGAGGCAAGCCCGCCACTTTTTCGAGAAGTTCAGAACTGTTTTTTACTAGATTCGCCCTGTCTGGTTCGGAATGAGCGCTGTTCGGTTCGCCCACCGGAAAGTACTCCCCAATCGTCGCCCAATCAATACGCGGCTTAACATTTGAAAAAACATCATCGCCAATGCCAATATCATCTGGGAACGGCGCACCCTCTTTCCAGAGAGCGTTTATCAAATTGCCAGTATAGCTTTGCCCAAGAGCGTCCTTAAGGGCCTCCGCAAAAGAAGAGTCATCTTTGAAGGCGGAGTTGCGTTCAACCCACACGGCAAACGCAGTTTTCATTTCCTTTGATGGAAGATAGGCGTCCAAATGCTCATAACAAATTGAATCAGCAAGAAGCACCTTCTTGGAGATAGCAAAAAGATAGCTTTTTGCCCCGCTGGGGTAAAGCTCGGGGTCTTCGCGGGTTGCGCGCTCGGAACGTTGAACAGCTCCTGCGCTAATGAAATTTGAATGGATTCGGGCAGAATCTTTGTCCTTTTTCGGCTTTTTGCCGGTAAAGCCATCAATGTGGTCAGGGACTTCCCCATCTTCAAGTCCGCCAACTTTATGGGCGAAAGAAACAAATGTGCCCTCATCGGAATCGGTATCGCAGTCTCTACCGAACTTGTGAGCATAGTTGTCAAGGGCGAACATATATTGCAGCGCGCTAAAATGTGTCCCAGCTGAAAGCTCTGTGTTTAGTAGGGAGAACGCTGCCATAATTGCATCGATTGAGAAGTATTTACTCACCGTCAGCCTCCAGGAGCTTGTTCGTCAGGGCTTTGGCAATGACCCAGCCAAGCACTGGCGGCACAGCATTGCCGATAACCTTATAACGTGACTGCAAGGGGATCTTGCTGAAATCGTAAGAATCCGGGAAGGACTGGATTCGCGCAATCTCGCCAACTGTATAGCGGCGGTTCTCAACGGGATGAGTGATGCCGCAATTCTCCGGCTGCGCTGAGGCCGTAATCGTACCGTTAATCTCGCCAAAAGCGAACCTGCGGAAAAACTTAGGGGCGTGATAGCGTTTTGGATCGTCGGCAATCTTCTTAAACCTGGGCTTAAGAAGTTCGTAGGGAATATCCTTCCACGACCGGCCCTCAAAGACCACCTCGGGGAGATCGCCAATGGTCATGTCTTCGGTAAAATACTTAAAAGCCTTATCGCCATGAGCGCAGGGACCGATCTGCTCAATCATGGCCTGAGTGGCATCGGTATACGACCAGAAATCCCCATTTTCGTGTTCAACCGAGGGATTTTGAAGGATGGACCCCAGGAGCAACTTCTCAGGCCGCCCAGCAGAAACGGAAGGCAGCTGCTCCGAGTCGACAACGCGATCCATCTCATCGAAATCAAACGTTTTGTTCAGAGAACTATCTATGCCGATAATCAAGAGTCGGAACCTGTTCTGGGGCACACCATAGTTACTCGCCTTCACAAGCCGGTGACAGACGTTGTAGCCAAGTATCCTCATGCGGTTCTCAATCTCAGCAATGACGGGAGTTCCGTCATCCATCTTAGAAGACATGATTCCGCGCACGTTCTCAAAGACGAATGCCCTGGGCTTCTTGCCCGCATTAATTTTCCCCTTTAGGATGCGCTCACATTCCTCAAAAAGGGTTCCACGGTTGTATTTATCGTTTACGCCACCGCGAAGGCCGGCATTGGAAAAGGGCTGGCAAGGGAAGCCGGCAAGGAGAATATCGTAATCCGGTATCTCGTCAAGCTCAACTTGGCGAATATCCTTCTCGATGCAATTAGCGGCGGCATCGTAATTCGGGATGTTCTCATTGAAACAGGTCACGGCATCGCGATCGAAATCGTTGGCATAGACTACTTCAGTGGCCAAACGAGCAAAAT
This sequence comes from Coriobacteriaceae bacterium, assembly GCA_905193635.1. Taxonomy (GTDB): domain Bacteria; phylum Actinomycetota; class Coriobacteriia; order Coriobacteriales; family Coriobacteriaceae; genus Collinsella. The sequence goes on along the minus strand of CAJJPN010000007.1, from coordinate 7,734 downwards.
GCTTGCCTTGGAAATCAAACCCCCCCGGCGAAACCGAGGTCAAGACCACCGCATCCCGCAAAGAGAGAGGCGATGCGATAAGGCTTTGTCTGACGAGTCTCCACGATGTCTATCTCATTTCAATCAGTAATAGCAACATTCTACAAACACAAGACTTTACCATTCAAAAAAGCAGAGCTTTTTAATTCGCCTTATTTCTAGAAATCCACCTCTCGCCTCCGAATGGCAGTTACTACCGTTGTTACCAACCGTAGGCCGCACCACCCGCGCTCACGCCCCGCGCGCCTCAGTCAGAGTCGCTAGCCCCCAATCGCGCGTGCCTAAGCAGCGCGAAGCAGCAGACGGTCGCCTGCGTGCTTCAGCAACTGTTGATGCTCGCTTTGAAGTAGTCCGAAGAGCGCGGATCCGGCGGTGCGGTGTTGAGCTGCAGCCTCACCCTCACGCTCGTGACGGTGAGGCTCAAGTACAACGTGGATTGCGAGTGGGACAAGATGATGTATCTAGATATGTCTAAACTGGAGAGAGGAAGGACGAGCTAAAGGGAAAGACTTAGTTCTAAAAGAGGACGGGGCCGAGGCCGAATAAACCAATTTGCGAAAGAATACCAACGGTGTCCCCTATGCCTAAAGGCAGCGACACGCGTTTCTTACCTCTGTCTTTGATTTCATGCAACTATGGCTGAAGCGTCTTTATGTGCTCCAATGCACACAATAGCACGGTCCGATTTCGCTCAAAGCAAAACCGAAACCATGCATATATTCCCAAGACAATCAGGAATAGCGCCCCGAAAATTCCGGCAGAAAGTGGATTGCTGGCTATCAACGCAGACAAATATCCTCCGGCCATAAGAGAGACAATGATGCCGATCAGGCTAAGGACCCAGCTCGTATAATGCGTCTCAGCAACCGCCCGTTCGATTATTTTGCATTTCTTTTTCAGGCTGATGTCCTCGTCAGCTCCAGCGAGAGAGAAGTCCATTCCTGAAATTAAATCGAATAATTCAGCCTCGCTGTATCCGCTTTTCTTGAATCTTTTAATGAAGAAACCTCCTGGTCCAGGACCATAGATAGGACGGTTTACACGAAACAGTTCCTTATAGACGATTTCCATTGCCAACTCCTTAATGCACAGATTCCATTTGCGCTATCTTTCTACCATTCCGTCCGGACAGATTTTTGTCTGACCGCTAGCAACCATTCACAAGGACATCCCGTTCAGTAAATCCTCGTCAAATTGATCCTCGCGCTCCTCATACCCTCGCTCAAGTTTCTTCCCAAGCTCGGCAGCGCAGCGCTTCGTTTCCTTAGAAAACAGGTCATCGATAGCCCTGTCGATTCGCGTGCAAGTCTGCCGGTGCTCGTTCTTCCAGGGCAGGTTGAGTCCCAAACTCGCATCCCAATAGCCGCCGAGTTTGGCGTTGATCACTTCCTCGGGATACAGTACGTCGCGGCGAATCCCTTCGATCGCCTCGTCCTCGTCCATATCACAGGCTGTCTCGCCCTGCACGAGGCACTTGCGCAGCTCCTTTTGCGCCCGGATGCTGTTCAGTATGCGAACGCACACCACGGCCAAAAAGCGGTAGCGCTCGCACAGGTCCCACTCGCCGCCGAGCCATACGCGATAGCCCAGCATTTCGCTCGCGGACTCATCATCCATCAAGATCAATTCCCACGGACGTACTTTGGCAAGCACATCCTCACCTAGCATTTGAACGCCGCCGCGTGTAAAGATGCACGGCTCCACGTCGTAATAGCCAAAGCCGTGGCCCGCATCGCGACGATTGATGACATGCTTGGGCAACAGGACGATCTTGTCGCTGGGCTCGGGGTCAACCTTGCGCAGCTTTTTGACCTTGCGGCGGGCGCGCTTTAAGCTGCGCTCGTTATCGACACGGCCGCGGCCGTCCGGCTTGCCGCCGTATCGCAGGGCAACCTCGCGCGCCAGGATCTTTGTGTCCGCAGCGCACAGCAGGTCGCTCACGGTGGGCAGGTCTTCCCACTCAATGCCGTCGACATCCCAAATCCTGCTCATGTTCAACCTCTTTCTGGCCGTTAAACTACGCGATCGTTCGCCCCGCTCTATATGCCCACAAGACATGAGCCCCGCTAGAGTGCCTTCTTACTCGGAGCAATCACCTCGTCCACCAGACCCAACTCCAGGGCGCGCTTGGCGTTGCACCAGCAGTCGCGCTCGGTGAGCTCGTGAAACTCCTGGGCGCTCAGGTTGCCGTGCTCGGCCAGCAGCTCGTCCAGCTCGGCGCGCATGGCCGCCGTATGCTGGGCCACAATCTCGATATCGGTCTGCTGCGCCATGCCCGTGCCGCCCATCAACTGGTGGATGAGCACTTGCGTGTGGCGGTATACCTGGCGGTGGTCGCCGCAGGCCAAGATCACCGCGGCCATCGAGGCCACGACGCCCTCGCCCACCGTGATCACGGGGCAGTCGAGCGACTGCATGGTGTCGATGAGCGCCAGCCCCGCCGTAACGCTACCGCCCGGGCTGTTGATGATGAGGGTGATGGGCTCGGTGGCGCTCTGATGCTCCAACACCAGCATGGACTTAATAAGGCCATTGCAGGTCACATCGTTGACCTCGCCTTCCAGCAGCAGCACGCGGCTGTTAAGCAGCTCACTTGCCATATCGACGGCGGCAACGCGACCGTCCTTGGACTTCTTGATAATGCTAGGCTCACGATACATAACGGACATGGTAATTCCCTTCTAAACGGAATCGGTAAGGAAGTAAAACGAGGCCGCACGGCTAGCGGCCAATGGAAGCCGTGCGGTCAAATAGGCAAGATTGAGCGCGCGAAGCTGCAAGGACTAATCCCTCAGCCACTTGGCCGCATTGGGATGGTCGCCGCAAAAATACTTCTTGGCACGGAAGGGGCGCATGCCGGTTACTTTGACCAGGCAGTCGGTACGCGGCATAAGCCCCACCTCGCCCGGGGTTATCACGCAACCGCGCACATCGACGGCAGTACGCTCGGCGCCCACGTAATTGGTGCCCAGAACCGACTCGCCGCACAGATTGCTTATGTACTCCTGTGTCGCGATGTTGCTGCCGCCGCCCATATAGATCAAGCTGTCGCAGTTATCGAGGATGGTAAGCGCTGCGGATTTGCCGTACGCACCATCGAGCTGACTCAGCGATTGCGCGCACATCAAAAAGCTAATGCCACGGCTGCGCACGGTCGCAATACTCCGCTCAAAATCGGGAATGCGGCCCACGTTGGGAAACTCATCCAGAATAAACTGCACGTGGCGCTGCAAATGCCCGCTGGGGTTGGAATCAGCGCGGCGCTGGGCCAGGTTAAACAGCTGCTTAAGGGCAACGTTCGCAAGCCATGCATTGGTCGAGTCGTTGTCGCTCACCTTAAGATCGATTACGCGCTTGCCCTCGTCGATACGGTCGAGGCGCATCTCGTCTTTCTCAAAGACGCGCATGAGCTGGGGGGTCTTAAGCCGCGAGATGGTCGCGTTAAGCGTGATCAGAATGCTCTTAAGCGTTCTATCGGCTGCCCCGCGAAAATCACGATACTGTTCAACGCCATACAGGTCCGCGTTCGCAGAATCATACTTGCCAAGAAATTCCTTGGACTCCACCTGCTCCACAAGGTGATCCAGCGGAAATCGTCCCTCGCCATCTCCCGTAACCTTGATGAGTGCCGCCAGCTTAAAGACGTTGTTTATCTTAAGATAGCGTCGCGGAGCTGCGGGATCCCCGTCCGGCGCAAATGTGCCGGCAAGGCACTCTAAGAGGAACAGGATTCCAATAATCGCTCGAAGTAGCAGATCGCTCGCATTGTCCCAAAACGGATCGTCCCTAAAGCTACGCCTGTCAGGATCGACCCCCTCCATGATTGACGCCACTGTGGTGGGGATATCCTCGACATCCATCACGTAGCGCAAAGGATCGTACCCGGACGACTGCTCGGGATTGATGGTGTCGAGAACCGTTACCTCGTAGCCGTCCTCCTCGAAGCCCTTCCCCGTACGGCGCAGCAGCTCGCCCTTGGTGTCCGTGACCACATAGCAGCACTCGTGGTGATTGAGCAGGTTGGGCAAAATGAAACTCGCCGTTTTGCCGCTGCCGGTACCGCCAAAGGCAAACACATTGTTGGACACGCTCGTCTCCCAGTGCTTGTCGCCCTCGTAGAAAGCCACCGTGGCACCTTGCGCCAAGATCACATCGCGCTGCTCATCGCCGGATGACAGCGTCTGCATTTCCTCCTTGGTCGCCCACTTCTTGGTCTGATACTCCGTTTGCTGCGCGGCCTCGTAGCCGTACATCTTAATGACCGACATTGCACGGCCCCTTTCTTGTCGATAGTTCTGCGTGATTGCTAGGAAATACGGTCGACGTCTGCGCCCTCCTTGGGGCTCGTCGCACACGGCAACTTGACCGCACCGTCAATCAGACGCTCGGTTTGCGCCACATAGCTCTCGCGCGCCGCGATTGAGACTGACCCGTCGCGCAGATATGCAAGCAATGCATCAATCATCAGCTTGTCGAGCAGGTCATACTCTTTGGCCTGAGCGAAGTTGAGGGTGTAGCGGTCCTGGAGCTCCCGTACCTTAGTTGCCAAATCGATTTCCATCTTTTCCTCCATGCAATAAAAGTTCTCCCGATTGTCCGAAAGTGCCTCATACGGGTATTTGACGCATAGCTCAAAGTTGAAACGCGGACTCGTATCGAACACTCGTTGCTGAATCACGCGGTAACGTTCGAAAAACATGACGACATCGTCTTCGTCCGCCGTAAAGCCACGCGATCCGTCGCGATGCACGTGGTCGTAGGGCCTTTTGTGGTCGGTATGACGCACAAAGCGAGACGGAATATATCCACCTTTTTCGGACGAGTACTTCATACCTGTCGAAACCTGCTCAAACATGAGCACGCCGCTCGATTTAAAGCGCGGATTGCTTCCGTGCCGAAACAGGCTAATTAAGATGGCCATGCAGCGCATGCAGTTATCGCGCTGGGGAAAGTACAGCGACAGCAAAGCGAGCGCCGCCGCGGCCAAAAGCTCGCGAGCCTCGTGCACATCGTCTCGATACTGCTCGGGCACCAGCCCGGGAATATCGGGCGAGTGCTTTTCCAGCACGCCAACAAGTGCCTTAGCGAGGCGCTCAACGTTCTCTTCACCGCAGTACGGATACGGAAACGGCTTCTCTGCCTTCTCGTTCTTTGCGCACATACTACGGAGATCCTCGTCGAGTGTGTTGAGGAATGCCTCGTAGATGCTGTCTTCGCTCTTCATGAATGCTTCTTCCTATCCGGTTGCAGATGTTTGTCGGTAAGTTTGTTCTAAGTTTTAGAATGATTTGACGTGTGGGCCAGAAACGTCGCCTAGCCTGTGGTTTCGTAAGTAAAATTACTCTGCTCGATAGCGCGATTTGCCTAAAGGCTGTCTAGCTGTGGCATCAAACAGTTGGTATTGAATTGGTTTGGATTGCTTCGAGGATAGCACAGTGTGCTGTTCTCGTCATTAGAAATTTTTGAAATATTCTGTTAACATATATCCCACTAAGAAGAAAGGGCATACGTATGTACGAATCCGCGTTCTCTTTGCCACGCCTCACCGCTGCCATCATTTCGCGCGCACTCAATCTGGAACAAGGCAGTCGCTTGCGCGTCGTTCGACTACCCGATTCGCTCGATGCCGACCTGCTCAATACGTGCCTCTTCATGAATAAAAGCGTCTTTCCCAGCATTTGCGAACTTGAACCAGGAGAGCGGGACGACGTCGACGGCCCCGCTCCGGTGCTTATCGACGCTACGGGCTATCACCGCAATACTCACGACAAAGAAATTCGCTTATGCGAGGCCCTTATCAACGATCTGGAGCCGGGCTATTTAGGCTTTTGCGATTGGGACCCCTTTGTTTGGTGCCTCTATGCGCTCGCGCTTTCCGGTCGAAGCAGGGCAGCGGTATTACTGCCAGCAAGTCTAATAGATAAAGCCGAGCAGGCGCGCACGGTTCTCATGCGCGAAGGACTCATCGAGCGTGTCGTCTATTTCCCGCACAGCGAACCCAGCAGTTACAAGATGTGCGAGCTCATCGTCTTGTCAACGGAGAACCGCAGCGTCACATTCCACAACCTGTCCAGCTTCACTCGCTACATGTTGCCAACCCCCGCGAACGAAGAATCCTGCCCGCCCCTAGCTATTGCACCGGATTGGTCCCGCGTTAGCCTCGCTCAACATCAGACCTCTCCCATAGAGACAATCGTTCTCGAGACGCGTGAGCTACTCCAGCACCATGCCCCACTCTCGTGGGGCAAAATCAGCCTTATCAGCCTTACCCGAAACTACAGCGCCACGCTTGGTGACGCTTTTACGCGAGTGGCACCATTCATGCCCCGCGAGAGCACCACATCGAACGACGTTGATGCGATCGAGGTTCGCCGCATCTCATCTCAGGATTTTCAAGACGGCAACCTTCTGCCCGCAGACGCTGTAGAAAGCGCAAACGGCTCGGATTCCAAAATCGTAAAGGTGGACCCCAGCGTTCTCGATCGCTATGAGCTCCGCGCTGGAGATATCGTCATGCCGCGCATGCTGGGTCGCTACGGCGCGTCCAACCTGCTTGTCGTCAGCGCCAATGACGCAAAGCAGCACCTGGTTGCTTCGCATAACACCACCGTCATTCGCCCGTCATTCGAAACAATGACCGAAGAGGAGCGCGTGGTGTTTTCGGAGATAATCGTTGGCTACCTTACAGAAGGCCACGGGGCGCAGCTAATTCAAGCATTGACCGAAGCGGCAGACATCCGTGCCATCCGCCCGACCGACCTGTTTGAGATCGAAGTCCCGCCGGCGCTCGACCCGCGCACACGCGAGTATAGCGAATCCATCAACCGCTTTGCCGAGGTCGTAAGGACAAAGAAACAAGCCGAGGCCGCTGTCGCCCAAGCCCAGCGCGACCTCGAAGGCGCAAAAAAGGCCGTCACCCAGGTGGTCGACCAGACCTGCGAATAGCGCATAGGCAGTAGAAACGTCTTAAGCCGGCGACAGGAACTAATTCTGCCGCCGGCTTAACTATCTAGCCTATTCCCATCCCGTGGTCTGAGGATTCCATTTGCGCACATTCGCCGAATGATTAAAGCACGATGTATACAACCGATTGACAACCTCTTCTGCCCCAGCAATGTTCCCCGCGAGATCAAGTACCCCCGCCTGCCTCGCCATCTTTACGTACTGTGCAGAACCATTTTGTTTCCACCAGAGAGGCGCCACGAACTCTTCCGGCATTGCCACTTTGCGGGCAGACGCTTCTTTCTCGACCCTCTCGACAAGCGTAGCCCCATCGATGAAGCAAGTTTTCGCGTACACCAAGATGTCGACTATATCCTTGATTCGCGAAGAGGCACGGCCCTCATGCATCTCTATCATTGCGAGCAATTTATCTGCAAGGGCGCTCTCCACTCGGCATACTCGATAGTCGCAGACTGGGAGCCCCTCGATATTCAAACGATCGATCGGCGCGAGAACCTCAGGCTCAAGTCCCCGCACTTCATCAATTACCAAGTCAATTGAAATTGGCTGTAGCTTCTTGGTTCCCATAAAGGGGGTGAACCATACCTTAGCACCGCACCGATACTCATCTTCTTCTTTGATCTGCTCTGCACGATCAAAGACAAACGAAACGAAATCCTCCAGATCAATCGAAGCCGCCCGCACCAGATCGGCAACAGCCTCTTCGAGGCTCTCCTCTTGAGCAACCAAGTC
>CAJJPN010000006.1:0-35009 GCA_905193635.1 Coriobacteriaceae bacterium | reverse complement strand
TACTCCTTCGATTTATTAGATATGGTGTCTCGCAAAACACCTAAATCAGTCTCATGACCGACACTAAGTGCATAATTTGAAAATACAGTTCTATTTTTCCAAATATACTGCTCGGGCAAAACGAAATCGCAATAACTTAGCGCAGAGAGAATGTCATCTTCCTTTAAAAAATACTTATAGCTATTCGAAAATCGATTAGTCGATAAGTACCTACGGTAATGTTCAATGCCGATAAAACCATCAGAAGCTATATTCTTCCATAACCAATATACGGCAGTTAATTCACAGAATGTACTGTTTTTAGCAGAGATGTTGTCACCGCTGTTATCCCTAATTATTGGAGCATCGTTCCAAAAAAGCTCATTTCCAAAACCAACCTGAATAGGGCAATAGAGCGGATCGCGGGGAAACTCTGCCTGTTTATGCGTTACGACATAGATTTTATTGTTCACGAACAACCCCTATAACAAGAAATCGGACTGTTTTATAGTACAGAACACTAAAGCATAAATAAATGAAAGCGCCGAAGAGTATCAGACTGAGTAAATAGACCCACGAATAACCCAAATACGTGATGAATACAGGAGAAAAAATTGCAACCAAAAAGAGCATTAATACACCGATAATCACATAGGGAAGCGCACTTACAACCATACAGTATAAATTAAGCTGCTTTTTTACGTAACAACCCTGAACAAACAAGACGGTTAGTTCCGTGAGAACAGTGGCGATTCCAGCACCAATGGAGCCATACGGTTTTAATAGCAAACAACACAGTAATATATTTGCAATTGCTCCGAAAACAACGGACTTAGTGTATTGTTTGTCCATGTTCTTAGGCAGCATATATTGAACACCCAGTACATTGCTTGCAGCAATGATTGGAATCATAATTGCTACGATAGGAAGAACAATGGAACACTTTCCGAAGCCTGGCCCAAAATAGATATCTGCAATCGGCTTGGCAACCGCAACAATCCCAAAAGCAAGTCCAAGAGAAATAAACTGCATTATTTCAAAGGAGCTCTGGAGAAGAGATTCAGACTCTTTCCCATTACTTGAGCAACTCATAGATTCAGTCATATGAGGAAGCATCACGGTACCCAATGCAGTAACAACTGCCAAGGGCATTCTGGCCACTTTGTCGCTGTATTCAAACAGTCCAGCCTCATTCATACCAGAAACCAAACCTAAAAGAATCTTATCAAAAGACGAATAGAGCGATATAGCGATTACAGGTGCAAACAACCTGAGATTCGGAACAAAATGTCGCTTAATCTCTGCCCAGGGACACCTAATGAAATCAACATATTGATTTAAAAATGGGAACAGCATGAGGGCATTCAAGAAAAAGGGGAGCGAAATCCCCAACACGTATGCCCACAAATCATTAGAAGTTCTACAAAATACAAAAATGATAAAGGTACCGACTAATTTCGTGATAACACTTCTGACGGTTGGAACAGCGAACTCCTCCACCCCGAAATACAGCCAAGAAATATCAAGGGAGCTTGACACCACCCAAAATAGCCATAAAAATGAGCTGGCAATATAATCTCTATTACTGAAAGCAATTATATAAAGTACATATACACATACAATCGGAAGAGAGACTAAGACTTGCGCGGCCCAAGCGGAGCAAAATACCTTGGATCTCCGCTCTCTGTTATTACCACATTTAGCAATCTCTCGAACTCCATATTGAGCCATCCCAAGCGTAGCAAACAATACAAAATAGTTTGCTATCGAGTACGTATATGAATAAACTCCAACACCGTCCGTTCCAAGTACACGTGACACATAAGGAATGGTAAGTAAAGGAATTAATAAAGATAAAACCTGATACGTAGTATTCCACACCATGTTTTTTACCAATTTATTGCGAGACGACACTCCGAAACTCCAATTAATACCTAACCAACATAACAGGATAGCTCTCTCGCAATTAAGGCTATATGCTCACCATAACCTTCACCAGGAACAGCCCATTTCCCATTCAACTGTGTTAAATATTGAGCTGAACCCCTTTTAACCATAGAAAATCTTGGATCGACGCAATCTCCAAGAAGCGGATCCGTTGATGCATACGCCTTTAGATGCTGAGCCTGGGCCCGCAAACCAATACCCACCGAATCAAAAGAAGCACCGGCTACGCCGCTATCAGTTGACCCCAAGCCTCCAAAATTGCACTGTCCCGCGGAAACATTACCTCCGAATCGAAGCCACCCAGTCTCAATCATAACTTGCGCAAAAAGAACTTCAGGACGAACTCCCTCAAACGATGCTTCGGCTATCAGGGTTTTACAGAATTCAATAATGGTGCCGGCGCCCTTATCTTTAAGAATATCAGAAGGGTAAACACCCATGCCAACCTTAGACAGATAATAACCTGCCATTTGATCAAAATATACAAAAGAGACCCCCATAATCAGCTCGTCATTTGAAAAGGGAGCGCCGGATCGGCCTTCATAAAATCCGAAAGTAAGGTAATGCAAATAATACGAATCGAGTCGATTTCCATATGCAATTTGCAAATCAGTATATCGATTTTTATAGCTCTGGACGTCGAACGCCTCGTTGCCGCGGCGGCCCTCGGCCATGCCGCAGTTAATGAAGTGTTGGAGAGCCTTGTCATTGTCGTTGTTAGCCCACTTAGCGACATCGGGATTATTCTTAAGATAATAGTCGGCATCAAATACAGCAGAGTAATCCATCCAACTAGAGCGCGGGAACTGAGCGATAATCGCGTCAGCGTCAGCCTCACCCAGACGCTTACAGCCGGCATCGCTAAAGTAATTCCAAACATCACCCGAATTTGAAATAAAGCCATGCTCAATCAAGATGCCGGGGATTCCCTGCTCGCGAGCACAACGAATAACTGCGAACTCATCACCGAGCTCCATTTGAAATACTCCGCGATAGCTAAGGCCAAGAGCATGTAAGTTATTCATTACTTTCTGAGCAAGCTCAACGGATGCCTGGGTATAGCTAGAACCGTTTGCCGTGGGGGCGTATACCTCAGCTCCGTGCGCACCGGATCCGCCAGAATTGATATGAAAACTAACAAATGCTTGGGCGCCCTGGCTTACACAACGCTGCACGCGATACAAGAAGTCATTGCCGCCATATGTACCATATTGGTCGCGGGACATAACAACTTTAAAGCCATACTGCTCAAGCTTGACCTTACAAGCAACTGCAATTTTCCATGTTAAGTCAGCCTCGCTTTTTCCATTGCCCTGGGCACCAGGATCCATACCGCCGTGCCCAGGATCAAGAGCAATTACATAAGCACCATTTACGGTGGTGCTTGCAAGCGAAAGTGACTGCTCACCATTTGCAGCAACAAGTGCATCACCAATCGAGGCAGCCTGAATCGCGTTGCCGGAATCGTCTGAATAGTAGACGGATGCATTGGTGTTGTCTTCAACAAGATCGTCATCCGCAACGGCGCTTGCATCGATGTCGAACGCATATCCGCATTGCATCAAATCGACAATGTGCTCCGCATCGTCGCCCTGCAAATGATAGGTGATCGAAATCAAATCATATCCGCACTCGGCATAATCCTTGCCGAACTGGAAAGCGGCTGTATTGGTATTAACTGCTGAAGATTTAACGAGGAAGGTGTAGCCAGTTGTGGACTCAAGTTTGAGCGTTGCGTCAACAATCACATCAGAATCATTTGGAGTAGCAAAAGCAATCACCTGATCAACGCCGACCGGCAGTTGAGGGTAAGCGATATAGAGATATTGATACGAGTCTGTCGAAACGTGGCTGCCCCCATCCAATGCAACGGAAGAATCAATTTCTTCTTCTGCAAGATTATCAGACGCGCCCTGGCTCCCAGTGGAAGCAGATGAGGCAGAGTCACTAGCCAAGTTTGAATTGTTCGCAGAATCCGTGACCCCAGCAGTTAGATCCTGTTGACTAGACTCTCCATTAATTGCATAGGCCGTGGAGACCGGCGCAATTAATGGATTGAGTCCGATAACTGCTACCGCAACAAATACAGCAAATAGCCGCAGACGACGCTTCATACCAACCCCCGTTAGTTACAAGTTCAAATGATGCTCACAAGAGTATATTACAGGTAAAACCCGAGGAAACTACTGCGTCAAGTTCCTATCGGTTGCAGGAGCACAAAGAGCCTAAAGACGCTCAATGTATCGATCCCCAAATCGACGCTAGCGTTCCGACCGCAGCCACGGGACCTCCCTGGTCCTAATCCTTCTCGACATGTGGAACCTCCTCGTTCTCACGACTGCATGGCAGTTCGAGCGCAATGGGAGGACCGTTTAAACATACTTTGTAATCATTGCAAATTTCGAATCGAATAAATCTGCTCTTGATAACAACATTTCATATCCAGGATCAAAGCATGGTTGAGGGAATAGATTATTTTGAGTAAGAAGCTCTCCGTTCCCAAGCCATTTGGCGCTATAGTCCAATCGTATTTTTGCTATGCCTATCAACTGTGAAGCTACATCGTAATAATTAGGGTTATTGTCGTCGGATCCTCTTCTACGCAGAACATAGGCATGCTGCGCATGCGGTCTAAGGAAGATAGAAGGAAGTGATCTTCTTAAATCTATCAATTCGAACCCATTACCTCGATAAAGCCCGTTTTCCATCGGAGACTTAATTTCTGGCACGCACACCATCAACAAATAACCGAAACCTATTGGATCGTTATCCCCTCTAGCAATGTTTGAAAGCAAATCATAGTTATCCAAATACCGACTTTTATAATGGGTGTAAATATCTATAGATTTAATAGTTTCCGGCTCATATAAACTCATCCACAAAGCAGTCCAATGATTGTCAACCAAATCAATAAAACGAGTGCTTATGCCATAGTGCTGCAGCGCCCCCTCAATAACAGAACGATTTGAGTTACAACCAGCAGGAAGATTGAACTGTTTGTTCAGAGGCGAGTCTGACATTATTTTATTAACAAGCGACTTGAGGTTATGCAGGCACTTATCGGAGTATTTCTTACCGCGCATCAAGGAGGGGGTCAGACTTCCATACAGTTGATTTTGACCTCGGTACAAAACTTTCCCAACATCCTTATTCATAAATTTAGAATAACCGATCAAACGATTTAAACCATGAATGCTAGACACTTCATAAATCGGTATATCAAGCGTTTGGCCAGCAGCATAATATGCTTCGCTCTTGACCCACTGTGCACCAGAGATTGTAAGGTTACTTTTAATAATATTTGGTCTGACATGGCCCCCATTTAATTCCGATGTCATTTTCAACTCCTTAAAAACCCATTCAATAGACTTAATTTATACAGGCAAACATATTATGCAAATCTAAATGCACCTAGGATAAAGAGATGATCGTCAATCGAAAGTAGCCCACCTCTCAAGTCGATGCCTATCCGGGCCCTTATTAACATCAGCAACCAGCACTGTTAAACAAGTACATAAATAAGATCGCAGAAGCCATTGCTAGAAACACGCTCGCCAACGAACCCAGCAAATACACCTCAGCAAAATCTTTGTCACTTTCCAGCTGCTTAAAGCGCGCGATACTTTTTGCGGTAAAGATAAATGCTATAGCCGAATATTGGTTTAGCAGAGAGAGCGCCGCGACAATCAGTCTTTCAAATATTCCAATCCACTTGCCAGAATGCGCAATTGATGTGCCCGCCGACTGCACTGTACCAGGGTTTCGGTGAGATTGAAGGACCTTGGCAATAGCGATACTGCAAGGGCGCCCGCAAAAGCACAATGTCGAAACCCAAGAGAGCTCAACTCCACGGGCGTCTAAAAGACTCGAAGCAACTGGCCGCATGACCCACAGGTGACAGCATAGAACGCTCAACATAAACAAAAGTACAATATGCAGCATCTGATCGATCAAAAAACTACCAACCGGTGAGAGATCAAGCCCTGTAATCTTTCTTCTCAGGCTGCCATCGATAAACCAGTGTGAAAGAGCAAATACTGTAAAGGACGCAGCCGTGGCGGCTACACTCGCCTCAAACAGAAGAGCTACTGTTGCTGCGGCGCCTGCCGCGTAAATTAAACAGTGCAGACCAAGGGCAATTCTATTGCTTTCCTTCTTATCTGCCATCTTATTCGTCTGAAAATAAAAATCGAACAGCATGTGGAATAGAAGGAAACACCCGAACACCCTCATGACGGCTCCATTTCATTAAGGAAATGAACGGCGAAAGCAGCCAGCTCTCTTTCTCTTACAACGTTCGCGAGCCTAAGGCTTTTCTCGAGCCCCTGCCTCGTCTTCCCCATCGCAACACCCATTTGTCCCGCAAGCCCTACATGACTAGCCCTGATGCTATCTACGTTGAGGTTGAGAGAGCTGCCCAACGCCACTGGCGCGCAATCGCTCGGATTGCTTTTAGCGCCGTACTTTTTGCCTATACGCGCCCCGATTAGCTCAGCATACCTTTTGCTCAAAGTCGCGTCTCTGTCATCATGCAGCATAAGCGGTCGCAGTAATTCAACAACCTCACAGTAATTACGCTGCGACTCGTTTCTGCGATCAATTATTTCTAGACAACCCGCCGCGCACAGTTCCTTCTCGCGCGAAACGCCCGAAACATCAATGATCTTTAAATCGCTGTACTTATCCTTTTCAGACTCAGCAATTGCTCTACGCGCACGATGGTATGCTGACCCGTCTTGTTCCGTCGACAATGCGGACTGCATCCGAGTTTTCCATTCTCCCACTCCAATACCGCCCCTAAGATCAACCGTCTGGACGAGTATCTTAATAAATCTGTATGCCAAGAATGCGCCAGCCGTACTACGAAATAGACCCTGCAATTCATCGCCCGCACTAAACATAAGCGGCATTTCGAGCTCAGTTTTAAACAGCTCGTTTGTGCAGTCCATAGCGTTCGCAAGATCTTCCTGCGCGCTTTGCCTCCTACTGTCCGAAAGACATCTCGAATGTCTCATATCAACCATGAGGGCCGAATATCTATTGTTCATCAGGCTTCCTTTCCTCATGGCGATTATAGCAACTAATTTAGTTGCTTTCGTTCGTTTGCAACGGTTTTAGTTTCTTCAGAGCATATGCAACCAAAATCGTTGCTTTGCAATAGGGTATAATTCTTCCAAATCGCCTAGAGAAAGTGTTTGAATGCTGACCGTAATCGTGCCTACTTACAATGCCGAGCCGTATCTTTCTCAGGCTATAGGCAGCCTATTAAACGAAAACAAAATCGAACTGGAAATCCTCGCCATCAACGACGGATCCACCGACAACTCGCTCGCCATTATGCAAGATTTCGCTGCGCGCGACTCACGCATTCGAGTGATCAATAAGGCAAACCAGGGTTACGGCGCAACCTGCAATCTGGGCATTCGCGAGGCAAAGGGCGACTGGATTGCCATCCTCGAGCCCGATGACTGGATCGAGCCCGGAATGTACTCCGACATGCTTGCCTTTGCCAAGCGCGAATTTGGCGACCCGAACAAGCTCGATATTATTGAGACCCCCTATTGGATCATCCGCAACCCCGATACCCCCCAAGAGGTCAAACTACATTGCGCATATCGCGGTCGCATTAAACCGCCTCGGCAACCGTTCACCATTCACGACGCTCCGCACCTGCTGGCCCATCATCCGTCCATTTGGTCGGCAATCTATCGTCGCGACTTCCTGATGCAAAACAATATCCGGTTTAAGGAGATCCCCGGTGCGGGCTGGGCCGACAATCCATTCCTTGTCGAAACGCTCTGCCAGGCAAAGGCGATCGCTTACTGGCCCAAGCCGTATTACTGCTACCGCGAGGAAACACCCGAAAAGGCGGCCGCCCTGGCAAAGCGTGACCCCTTGATGCCGTTTAATCGCTGGAACGACATGGTCGATATTCTTGAGCGGCTCAACGTCACCGACTCCGCCGTCTGGACACCGCAAATCACACGCGGCTTCACCTATATGGGCATCATGATTGAGCACACCGGAATTGAGGGGCACCCCGAAATCAAGCAGGCCATCCACAAGATGTTCGAACGCATGCCGCAAGAGCTGGTATTTGCCAATCCTCGCGTTACCCCTGCGGCCAAAAAACTCTATGCCGAGTATATGGGCATCACCGACCCTAAAATCAGCTACTGCGCATACGCCAAGGACCTCGTGGGCGAGGGCCTGTATAACGTATGGAACAAGGGGCCCAAGCAAACTCTAAAAATGATTACATCGCACTTTGGTTCATACAACGCACGCGCTGGAAAATAGTCTGATGGGCAGCAAAGCAAGCAGAAATACCTCCATCGAAGCGCTGCGCTTGGTCGCGGTCGCCGGGATTGCCATATTCCACACGTTTCAATGGACCTTCCAAGCCGTCTGCACCGGCCTACCGGAATATGCGCCGCTCGCTGCCTTCCCTTGCTCCGGCGCGCTCGGCTTTATCAACCTGCTGGGCTGTTGGGCCAACGAGGTCTTCTTTATGATCTCGGGGTACTTCCTTATTCCCTCGGCGGTTCGTGCCCTCCAAAACGGGTCATCCGCACCGGATCTCGCTCGTAAATCGTTTACGCGGTTAAAGAAAATCGTCTTGCCCACGCTCTTTTATTGCGTAGCTTGTCTGCTTGTTTCGATGTACGTCTATCCCCTGCCCGAAATCTCGCTACACGAGATTGGCTGGCTCACGTTGGGCATCGAGTTTATCTGGGTCTACGCGACATCTGTATTGCTCGTCCCAGTGATTGCGTTGATACGACAGCGGATCGGCAGCATAAGGGCCCCGTTTGTCGTAGCACTTCTCGTGCTCGCAACATTTGGAATCAACTGCCACATCGCGGCGACGGCAAACGAAGCTGCCGGTATCGTTTTGTGGCGCAAGCTCATGAGCGCCGTTACCTACCTGGTCGCGTTTATTGCGGCTGGGGAAATGCGCTTTGTCCTCGAATACCACGGCAACGCATCTGGCGCTCAAAAATCCAAGACCGTACTCATCGGACTCGTTGCCGCCACCATCGCGCTCGAGCTTCTACTCTCGGCAAACAGCCAGTACGACACGCTCTGGAAGCTCTCCTACAAGTCCACTTCCGTCATATCCTTTATCTTGGCCGCCGCATCCGTTGCCGCCGCAGCGCTCCATCAGCCGCGCCACGAAGTCCCAGCTGCAGACAAGACAATCATGTCTCTCGCCGCAGGAACGCTCGCTTTCTACGCCGTACAGTCGTTTACCTGCAACGTCTGGCGACCCATCTTTGACAAAGCAATCTACACCATGGCGACAGGCATCCAAACGGGAGAGCCCCATCCAGCCGGCGCCATTTTGCTCGGAATCCTTATGAGCCTTTGCCTCGCGCTTGCCCTGCTCCTCGTGGATATCGTACGCAGGGCCGTGGTCGACGCCATCAAGGCTCGCATGAACAGCTAAGCAGCCTTCCGACTCCGCAGACCACGAAGCGCGCTAACACCCGAAGCAAATAAAATCGCAAAGACAATCGCCCAGTTCTTGCAGCCAAATACCGGAATATGAACGATCGCATGGTCATGCATAACAACGAAATAACCCAGAACAACCACCAGAGGCAGCGCCATGAGCAGTGACTGGATCAACATCTTGCGACGACGACCGCCTTGCGCTCCGCCCCGTATCGAGCAAACGAGCACGGCAATCCAAATCGCCAATACGGCAGCAAACGAAACAAGACAAACGATGTTCGAGATCATCGCATAACCAGCAGTTGAGCAAATGGCGAACAGCTGCGGGCTCATGCAATAAAACTCCTTCAAAATCTGAGGCCAGTCAACTTGGGGCAACAGTGACGAAGTCCCATGCGCAGACCAAAGACCCATCTCGCCCAGAACGTTCGAAAAGACCTCGTCCCAGCCCAGCACAAATGCCGCGACAACCCATTTCATCGCCCAGGTAAACACAAACGAAAGCCCAAACCCAAAGAGCGCCTGCAGCATCGTGACGACGCAGCGCTTGGGGCGCTCGCCCTCGGGGAGCGCAATGAAGGCGAAAAAGCAATGCAGGGCGACAACTGCAGCAGGGATCGTTAAAAAGTCAAGAAACGAAAACACGGCGCCCGTCGCTATCGACCAAAGGACAAGGCGGCTTGTGAAAACCCGCGCGTTCGGGGCCGAGTCCAAACGAAGGCTCATGCAAGACATCATGATGAGCGCCACAAAGAACGAGATGCACAGCAGCAGATCACCGATAAAATTGAAAAACAGATTGGTCGAGAACAACAGGATTGCAAGGAAACCCAACGTCACTGGCTTTGAAAACCGCTTCCGCAAGGCAACGTAAGCGCAAGCGGAGCCGACAATCGCCAGAGCAGCCGCAGGCACCACGACCACATCGATACCGCCAATAAACAGGCAGACATTCGTAAGTAGCTGCCATCCATGCCAATACCGGTAATACTGCTGATGCGTAATCCCGTTGGCTTTCGTAACGTCATCAATCTCGGCAACAGCCATCGTCTTAAACGGAGAACCTTGGTCCTTTTGCCGTGCGACTTCAATGATAAAGCGATTGTTATCAAAGCAAGCAGGACCAGCAGCAACACGGTGGTCGTAGACATACATTTCAGACAGCAGGGCCGAGGACTCCGAACCCTGCGCATGCGACTCGATAACGGACCGCGGAAGACAATTTGCCACCGTATTGCTCAAGACAAATGCGACCTGAAGAACCAAAAAACAGCAACATGGCCTTGATGGGGAGGCTATCGGCAAAGGAGGTTAAACGAGTTTTATTCACGGGTCATCCAAACAGAAAGATTGCGTCCACAGGAATCGGCACCTATGTAATACCACAATGCGCGCATGCAATCTCGCTACGCCCACACGTCAACCAGGCTTGTAGCAAACGTTCTTGGTGATTAGCGGAACATTACCCGCGGGCGCCCGCCTACGCTTACAATAGTTGTGTCCCATGGGACACGTTGTTTATTCCGCAGGGCCGATATGCTGCCCACGCGAAAGGATATTCTCGTTCATGACTTCCACCCTTCCCGCCCCCATCGACAAGCTCGCCATCGTCGTCGTTACGTACAAGCGCCAGGAACTCCTGGCCAACTTGTTCGACTCAATGACCGAGCTCACGGCAACGCCCTGGCGCATCGTGATTGTCGATAACGAAAATTCGCGCGAGACCGAGGCCATGTGCACCGCATTCAACGAGCGCCTGGCCAACCTGTGGGGCATCGACACCGAGCAGCCCGACGCGCAGGGCCGCACCGACCGTGTCATCTACGCCCCGCAGCTCGAAAACGGCGGCGGTGCGGGCGGCTTCTCCGCCGGCACTAAATGCGCCTACGACTTGGGGGCCCAGTGGTTCTGGGTCATGG
Source organism: Coriobacteriaceae bacterium (assembly GCA_905193635.1). Taxonomy (GTDB): domain Bacteria; phylum Actinomycetota; class Coriobacteriia; order Coriobacteriales; family Coriobacteriaceae; genus Collinsella. Next base: position 23,706 of record CAJJPN010000006.1, on the reverse strand, counting down.
ACGACGACGTGCTCGTCATCCCCGAAGGCATCGAGCGCTTGGCCAAGTGGACCGACCGCTACGACGTCATCCAGGGCTCGCGCCTGGACTTTGACGGCGGCGCCTTCTTTTGGCAATACCAACTCATCCTTTCACTCGGCATTCCCAACCCAGTCGCCAAGTGGGACTTGGGGCCCGAGGGCCACCGCACCATGAACCAACTGTGCTTTGAGGGCGGCATGTTCTCGCGCCGCGTGGTCGACAAGATTGGCCTACCCGACGCGCGCTTCTTTATCTACGGCGACGATGCCTGCTATGGCTACGTGGCCAGCCAGCACTTCCCCGCCGCCGTTGTTGCCGACGTGGTACTCAAGCGCGCCCGCGCCGTCTCTAACTGGGATATCGCCGGCAAGCGCCAGCTCAACTCCACGAGCGACACCAACCGCTACTACATCATGCGCAACCGAGGCTTCCTTGCTCGCTACATGCAGATCTACGGCGACTACCACCCAGTGCTGTTCCGTCTGGGCAACGCCGCGACCTTCTGCAAGGAATTCATTCGCCTGGCCGCCGTTGACAAGTGCTTTAAGACCGGTATCCCGGCGCTGCGCCGTGGCATGAAGGACGCCCGCAAGATCGTTAAGGATCCCAACTGGAAGCCCATGCCGCCCATGAAGGACACCGAGTAACGGAAGCCGGAAACACCTCAGCGCTTAAAGCCGCTGGTACACCGTAGCCACATGCTGTCCATCAAACCCAAACCCCCAGCGCATGCGACCAACGCCGGGTCGCGGCACACGGATTTCGTCGATGCCGTCGCGCTCTATGTCGAGCAGCGCCTGCACGGCCAGCAATTCCAGGCCCAGCGCATCCACACCGGGGTCATACATCATGTTGATCGTTATCAGCGGACGTTCATCGAGCATACCGATCGTATCGGCTATGTCGAACACGGCGCCCGTGGGAAAAACCTGGATGTCCCAGCGATCCGCGCCACACTTTCGCCTCGAAGCAGGATTGGCATAGCCCGGCAATCCAAAGCAGAGTCCTTGCAAGAGTAGGTGATATGGCAGCGGAGCATCTGGGTCGGTCGCACCGATTCCCGCATCTCCCAAGATGCGGCTTAGCGTCCGCCTCACGGTATCCTCGTTCCCATGGCACAGCCCGTCGCGAAACGCATCGACGTCTCGAATGTCTTCTGCAGCGCACTCAAACCACTCAATAATCACTAGACGCAAGGCCTGGCGAAGCTCGTTATTGGGCAATCGCAAAGCACGGAGGCGATCGCCATGCTCTGGCTCCTCAGTCATATCCGTCGTGAGAAAACCGGACAGATACAGCGCTGTCCACATGCCATCGTCAGGCGAGACATCTGGCTCCGCAGTGCCCAAACAAAGCGGGACCTCAGCGCACCCATGGGCCTCGAGCAAATCAAACAAGACCGAAAGGCGGTCGAGATTCCACCCGGCAACTACCCTACTCAGGCAATCGGCATATCCATACAGATCGGCACGCACAGGCGCCGTACAGCCTCGGCCCAGAAAACCGATCACACGCTCTGGACTCGAGCAATAGGCCCTGCCAAACCGATACCCCTCGAGCCAGTCACGCGCATCATCCAGGTATTCCTCGCGCCCAGCATGATTCAAAAGAGCCTCGACCTCAGCATCCGAAAAACCGAAACATCGGTCACACCACGCCGACAGCGGCGTCGTCAGACAATACGAGCAGCCGCGCGAAGAAAGCGCCGCTTCGGCAGGACCGGGACACTCCCCCATCAGACACGTCAGCCGCAACGAATCGCGCGCAGTGGCAATGGCGTCAAACAGCACACGGTCAAGTAGTTCTGCCGGATCGGCGTCGGAAGCGTCCCTCGCGCTCGCACGGCGAGACCACGCCGCATCGTACCCATCAACGAGCAATACAACCTGCTCATCGCAGGCAATCTCCAGCAGTTCTATGAGCACACCGAGCACCGAGGCGACCTCGTCCTCGCTCGCCACCCCACGCGCGACACGTTCGATGTGACGCACCTTATCTCGAGCTAAATCCGGAGCCTCCAAGAGAGCCAACAAGCGAGCGCACTCGCCCGAAAGGGCATCGCGCACGACGCCGGCAACAGCGGGGCCACGCCTCGCAGCGCCAGAAAAGTCCAGCGATATCACCGGATAGCAAGTATACTCATCCCGATAGCGCCCGCCGTTCGCATCCCAAATCTGAGCATCGGCAAACAAACGCTGACCAGAGCGACCGACCGCTGGACGCTCCAGAAAAGCCCTAAGCATCGACAAGTTCATGCTCTTGCCAAAACCCTCGGGTCGACAGCACACCACAACGGACGCGTCGCAGTCCAACACATCGGCAATAAACACGGTCTTGTCAACCAGCATGCAGCAACCAAGGGCCTCCGCATAGTCGTGCATGCCAATGGGCAAAACCGCATCGTCGGCACAGCCGATCAAGCGCACGCCAAAGCCAGCAGCACAATCAACATTTGCCTGTTCAGACACCAAAACGTTCCCCCTAAATCGCTGCACGATGCCAATTGTAATGACCGCCTCGCGCGTACCGACGACGCCGCGCGAACATATCGGGCAACGGTAGCAACAAGAGGTGTGAGGGGGCATAACTAATCGTTGCACAACAAAACGGGGCCCGATGCATTCGCACCGGACCCCGTCCCAACTCTTTAGTTATCTGGCAACCGAGAGGCTACTCCTCCGAGCCGTCCTCCCCAGAAGCCTTCTTCTGCTGATCAAGCTTATGCTTACCACTTACGATAGACGTAGCACCCAGCGTAGCCAAGCTCGCGCTGGCAAGGCTCGCCATAACGATAAGGTCGCCCGTCTTGGGCATGTTACCGCCAGATGACTTGGTCGTTGTAGTCGTCGTGGTTGTAGTTGTCACCGTTTTGGAGTCATTTTGCTCCTGGACCTGGTCGTCAGCACCGCTCTTGTCGTCGTCTTCGGACTGTTTCTTTTCGCCCTCGGTCTTGCTCTCGTCCTTCTTCTGACCGGACTTGTCGCCCTTCTCATCAGAGCTAGAACCCTTATCGGATTCGGTCTTCTCGGAAGCCTTGTCCTTGGAGTCGCCCTTTGCGGCCTCGGACTTTTCCGTGGAAACCTGATCAGAATTGTCCCTGTTCTGGGTCGAGCCGTTATTGACACCAGCCATCAGCGAAGAGCCCAGCGTAGAACCAAGCTGCACGGAGAAAGAAGGCTTCTTGTCCGGCGAAGCAACGGGAGCGTCCGGCGCCTTATTCGAGTCGTCCTTGGAAGCATCGGAATCAGGGATTGCGGCAGAGCCAGAGCCGTTGTTAGAGCCGGTGTCAGCGGACGAATCGCTCGAGCCGGTGGATAAGTTAGAGGCGTCAGCGCCGGTCGAACCAGAAGCGTCGCCGCCCGTATTGCCGACAGAGCTTGAAGACGAATCGCCCGCAGCAGAGCCGTTCGAGGTAGAGCCGTCGTTGGTAGTACCACCAGCAGAACCATCACCGTCAGTATCGGTCGAGGGCGCATCCATCCTGTCATCGTTGGCATCGTCACTCGAGTCGTCATTCGAATCAGGTGTCGGCGAGGGCGCCGGCGTAGGCTCGGGCTGCACGGGCGTCGCAGCGGCAGCCTCATCCTCGGCGATATAAACCAAGCAGTCCTTCAGCTCGTTGCGGTAGCGGTTCTTCCAGCCCTCATGATACTGGGGCTGGCTCGAATACTTGGTCGCCACGTTATTGACCACGCTGTTGGAGAGCGCCGTCACAAACTCGCGGTCGGTCATACTGTTAGAAAGGTTTGCCCAGCGGAAGAAGTCCCTGCAACCACCGGTGCCGCACATGTTGGTGATACTCCACACCATGCCCTTAACGCAATCGGCGCGGCCCGAAACATCAATGCCCAAGCCACTCTTGAGCCACGCCTCGGTCACCGCATAGTACGAGTTGTACGCATAGGCATCTTGAAGTGCTGAGAACTCAACAGGATCGGTGTTGTACGCACCTTGGAAGGCATCTTGCGCGATATGGCCCAGCTCGGTGAGCTGGCCGTTCTCGTACATGGCATTGCTCGCGTTGGAGATCTCGCTGCCGCGATCAATCGCATCCTTGAGCATGCTGTATTTTTCGGGGTTGTAGTTGTAGGCCTGCTTCATAAACGGAATGAGCGACCATCGACGGTCGAACTGGTAATAGCCCAGCGCGTTATAGCCGTCGCCATACGAAAAGCCCTGGTTATAGTTGCCATGGCTCTCGTACTTGGTAAAGTACTTCATCTCGGTGGTCACGTTAACAAACGAAACGCCCTGGACCGACCTCAGCACGCCCGAGAAGGACTGCTGGGTATAGAGACCCTTATCGATATCGGTCGCATTCGAGGCAACGCCCGGCGTGGGCTCCTCGGCAGCGGCGGGTGCCGGCGCGGAAACGGCGCCAAACGAAAGCGCCAGCGTCAGGCCCGCGACAATAGCAGAATGCTTGGGCTGCATAAGATCCTCCCTGCATTGGTGTAGTTAAAGTGCAGTTTGCAAAGATAAGAGTAAGTATTGCAGCTCGCCCGTTGTTGCACAACAACCCCTCGGTAAACGGCAACAACCCTCCGCGAAATCCGCGAAATCTAAAGGAATTAAACAAACTGGTCGTCGGGCACCAGAAGAAGATCGCCGTAGCGTCCCATCAGCCCGTCTCTCAACTGACAGAAAGCGGGGATATAGACGTTCAGGATACGCTGAATCAAATCTTGAGCGAGCTTGTTGTCATAGATATGGACGTTCGTATTGCGGTCTCTGAGCATATCTAGCCATGCCGCCTCATCAATAAAGTCGTAGAATCGGTAGGCTTCCTTCAAGATGGCACGAGGAGACCCCGATGCAGCAAGCGTGGCGCCCTCATACTCGAGCAGACGTTTAAGGAGCTTCCAGCTCAGTTCAAACTGAAGGTTGAACTTATTAATCAATCCACTCTGAACAAAATCATTGCTAAGATCCTGATTGGGTGCATCCTCAAGATTCGCCAAGGCGCTGGCAAAGTTCTCATATTTTTTCATACAGAATCACACCATCCCTGGCAATTTCATCGAGCAATTGCTGCGATAAGGACTCATCCAGATTGACGACGTCTATATCTAAAAGAGTATCAAGACGCTCCTCTATCAGATATGAGAAACGGTCGAAATCCCGGCAACCTGCTACAGCAATATCAATATCGCTCTTAGGTAAGTTGTCACCGCGGGCACGAGAACCAAACAGCACAACCCTCTCGGCGTCACATTCCCGAGCAAAAATCTCAATTTGCTTGTACACCTTGTCGAGAGATACCATCTGCAGCCCTACAGCTTAATGTCGAAGTTGATCTCGGGGACGGCAGCAAGGTCGGCCAACGTCACGCCGTCGACGTACTTTTCGATCACGTCGTCCAGACCGCGCCAGAATTTGACGGTCGAGCAGAGATCGCTGCGGGCGCAGCTGTTGTCGATACCATCGCACGCCACCGGAGCAGTACTGCCCTCGACAGCGCGCAGGATGTCGCCAGCACGCACCTCGGAGGGATCCTTGGCCATCATGTAGCCGCCGCCCTTGCCGCGCACGCTCTTAAGCAGGCCAGCCTTCATAAGTGGACGAACCAGCTGTTCCAGATACTTTTGCGAGATACGCTCGCGGTCGGCAACCTCGCGCAGGGCAATCTTGCCCTCGGCGTCGCCCAGCGCCGCGATATAGATCATCAGCCGGAGGGCATAGCGGCCCTTGGAAGAAATGAGCATACCTACCCTCCCATCGCATCTGGGACAACATAACCAGGTTTGTTTGTCCCATTTCTTAAGTAAATGGGACAAACACAACAGGTTATGTTGTCCCAGAATTTGAAAAGTCGAGTGGATTAGTCGGGTTTTCCCTTGACTAACGCCAAACCCATAGTAACTTTATTCCGAGAAGATTCCTAGGGTTTCGCACACCCATGAGTACACCATATACAGAGAGGGACAGCATGAGCGCAAATCCGCTGCTTTCCATCGAAGGTCTGACCGCCTCCGTGGACGAGAAGACCATCCTCCACAACGTCAACCTCAACGTCGCCGCCGGCGAGACCCACGTGCTGATGGGACCCAACGGCGCCGGCAAGTCCACCCTTGGCCACCTGGTCATGGGCGACCCCGTCTACACCGTCAACGACGGCCGTATTGTCTTTGACGGCCAGGACATCACCGAGCTCACCACCGACAAGCGCTCGCGTGCCGGCCTGTTCCTGAGCTTCCAGGCCCCGGTCGAGATCCCGGGCGTGCCGCTGTCGAGCTTTTTGCGCGCCAGCATCGCCGGCCGCCCCGGTCTGGAGATGAAGGGCAAGGAGTTCCGCCGTCGCGTCAAAGAGCTCGCGGCCGAGCTCAACATGGATACCGCCTACCTCAACCGCGAGCTGGGCGTGGGCTTCTCGGGCGGCGAGAAGAAGAAGGTAGAAATGCTCCAGCTTCTGCTGCTGCAGCCCAAGCTCGCCATTCTGGACGAGACCGACTCAGGCCTGGACGTCGACGCGCTTTCCACCGTCAGCCACGGCATGGACGCCTACCGCAAGAGCTGCGACGGCTCCATGCTCATCATCACGCACAACACGCGCATCCTGGAGCACTTGGATGTCGACCGCGTCCACGTTATGGTCAAGGGTCATATCGTGCGCGAGGACGACGCCTCGCTCATCCCCTGGATCGACAAGAACGGCTTTGAGACCTTCGAGCGCGAGGCCGCCGAGCAGCGCGCCCAGGCCGAGGCCGCCGCTGCCGAGCAGCAGGCGTAAAGGGGCGACGTAATGACCAAGAACCGCACCGAGGTCGCGGACATCGACCGCAGCCTCTACGACTTCACCTATGGCGAGGAGGGATTCGAGCGCCTCGACGCCGGCATCACGCCCGACATCGTGCGCGAGATCAGCGCCAAGAAGGACGAACCGCAGTGGATGCTCGACCTGCGCCTCAAGTCCCTCGAGATCTTCAACCGCTTCCCCGATCCGACGTGGGGCCCCTCCATCGAGGGCCTGGACATGGACAACATCGTCACCTACGTCAAGCCCAACACCGACCAAAAGCACGACTGGGAGTCGGTGCCCGACGACATCAAGAACACCTTTGAGCGCCTGGGCATCCCCGAGGCCGAGCGCAGCTACCTGGCGGGCGTCGGCGCGCAGTACGACTCCGAGCTGGTCTACCACAACATGCAGGACACCGCGTCCAAGATGGGTATCGTCTATTCCGGCATCGAGGAGGCCCTGCACGACCCGCAGTGGGAGCCGCTCATCCACGAGAAGTTTATGACGCTCATCCCGCCCACCGACCACAGGTTTGCGGCCCTGCACGGCGCCGTATGGTCGGGCGGCTCGTTTGTCTACGTGCCCAAGGGCACCAAGCTCGACTTCCCGCTGCAGAGCTACTTCCGCCTTAACGCCAAGGGTGCCGGCCAGTTTGAGCACACGCTCATCATCGTCGAGGACGATGCCGACCTGCACTTTATTGAGGGTTGCTCCGCGCCCAAGTACAACGTGGCCAACCTCCACGCCGGCGCCGTCGAGCTCTTTGTGGGCAAGCGTGCGCACCTGCGCTACTCGACTATCGAGAACTGGTCCAAGAACATGTACAACCTCAACACCAAGCGTGCGCGCGTGGACGAGGACGGCGACATCGAGTGGATCAGTGGCTCCTTCGGCAGCCACGTGGGCTACCTCTACCCCATGAGCGTGCTCAACGGCCGTCGCGCCCGCTCGAGCTTTACCGGCATTACCTTTGCCGGCGCCGGCCAGAACCTGGATACCGGCTGCAAGGTCGTGCTCAACGCGCCCGAGACCTCGGCAACCGTCGAGACCAAGGGCATCTCCAAGAGTGGCGGCATTCAGACCTTCCGCAGCTCTATTGTGGCGACACCCAAGGCCGAGGGCTCCAAGGCAACCGTGAGCTGCCAGTCGCTGATGCTCGACGACCAGAGCCGCTCCGACACTATTCCGGCCATGGACATCCGCGCCAAGAACGTCGATATCGGCCACGAGGCCACCATCGGCCGCATCGGCGACGACAAGGTGTTCTACCTGATGAGCCGCGGTATCTCGGAGGAAGAGGCCCGCACCATGATCGTCAACGGCTTTGCCAACCCGGTCTCCAAGGAGCTGCCGCTGGAGTACGCCGTCGAGATGAACAACCTGATCAAGCTCGAGATGGAAGGAGCGATCGGATAATGAAACAGACCACGAACACCGCTGCCACCACGCTCGAGCAGGTCAATGCGATGCCTGCTGCAACTTGGGGCTGGCTCAAGATGAACCAGACTAAGCTCGAGCTTTCGGCCGAACTTGCCGCCGCACCCGCCGAGGCCGTTGAGGTCGAGGGCTTGGACGAGCAGCTTGCCGGCTCGGCCGACGCCTTCGACGCCGCCATGGACGCCATGGCCGAGCGCTTCCCCGAGCGCCGCGCCTCCGCCCCCGGCGACGCTGCCGACCGTGCCCGCATCACGCCCGAGACCGAGCTCGACGTGCCCGCCACCTCTGTCTACCAGGCCGGCGCCATCAAGCTCGAGGAGGAGCTCTCCCCTGCCGAGGCCTTCGAGACCGGCATGGGCGAGGCTGCCTATGCGTATCTGACCGAGCACGCCACCAAGCGCATCGTCATCGATGTTCCCGCCTACCAGCACGCCGCCGTTACCGTGCGCGTGAGTGGCGTCGACGCAGCGGCTGCGATTGCCGCCATCGACGTCGTCGCCCGCCCGCAGGCAACGCTCGACCTGCAGATCGCCCTGGACTCCCCCGTTGCTGGCGAGGGTGTCGTGGGCTCCGTGCTGCGCGTCTGCGCCCACGAGTACGCCACCGTCAACGTGACCTGCACGCAGACGCTCGACGATAGCTGGATCGCGCTCGACGACACCGGTCTGTTCCTGGACGAGGGCGCGCGCGTCAACGTGCAACACACCGTCCTGGGTGCCGGCGCCAGCGCCACCGGCCTTGCCGGCGACCTGCTGGGCGATACCGCCAAGGTCACCATCGATACCGATTACCTGGGCGCCCGCGAGCAGGTGCGCGACTTTAACTACGAGCTGCGCCACCGCGGTCGCAAGACCGAGTGCGAGATCGACGCCAACGGCGTGCTGACCGGCACGTCCAAGAAGGTCTACCGCGGCACCATCGACCTCGTGCACGGCTGCAAGGGTGCAACCGGCACCGAGCGCGAGACGGTGCTTTTGGCCAACAAGGGCGTCGACAACAAGACCGTCCCCGTCATCCTCTGCGACGAGGACGACGTCGCCGGCAACCACGGCGCCACCATCGGTCACGTCCGCGACGAGCAGCTGTTCTACCTCGCCTGCCGCGGCCTTGACCAAAACGCCGCCGAGGACCTGTTCATCCGCGCCAAGCTGGAAGACGCCGCGCTTTCCGCCACCGACGAGCGTACCCGCGCCGCCGTCGTCCGCTTGGGCAACAACCTGATCGACAACTTTGAAGAGGAGCTCGCATGATCGATACCGAGCACGTTAAATGCGACACCTGTACCGCCCCCGAGCCCATGGAGCTCGACGCCAGCGACGAGGCCTCGCGCGGCTGGCCTACCGTAGACATCGAGACCAACCCCTACAAGGCACAGTTCCCGCTGTTCCAGCAGCATCCCGAGATCGCCTTCCTCGATAGTGCCGCCACCGCGCAGCGTCCCGCCTGCGTGCTCGACGCCGAGCGCGATTTCTACCAGCGCATGAACGCCAACCCCCTGCGCGGCCTGTACTCGCTGTCCGTCGAGGCCACCGACGCCATCGCGAAGGTCCGCCAACAGATCGCCGACCTCATCGGCGCCCCCCAGGCCAACGAAGTCGTCTTCACCCGCAACACGAGCGAGTCGCTCAACCTGGTCGCCAAGAGCTTTGCACCCACAGTCCTCGAGCCGGGCGACGAGGTCGTCATCACCATCATGGAACACCACTCCAACCTGATTCCGTGGCAGCAGGTCTGCCGCGAGACCGGTGCCAAGCTCGTCTACCTCTACCCCACCAAGACCGGCCAGCTCACGACCGAGGAGGTTCTGGCCAAGGTGGGCCCCAAGACCAAGATCCTGGCCGTGGGTCAGGTCTCTAACGTCCTGGGCGTCGAGAATCCGGTCAAGAACCTCGGCAAGCTCGTGCACAAGTACGGCGGCTATCTGGTCGTCGACGGCGCACAGTCGCTGCCGCACATGCCAGTCAATGTGGCCGATCTGGGCGCCGACTTCTTTGCCTTTAGCGCGCACAAGGCCATGGGCCCCATGGGCATCGGCGTGCTGTGGGGCAAGATGGATCTGCTCAACGCCATGCCGCCCATGCTTACCGGCGGTGAGATGATCGACTCGGTTACTGAGCAGGACGCCGTCTGGGCTCCCGTCCCCGAGAAGTTCGAGGCCGGCACGCAGGACGCCGCCGGCATCTTCGCCACAGGCGCCGCCCTCGACTACCTCGTCAACACGGTGGGCTACGAAAACATCCAGGCACGCGAGCAGGCACTCGTCCACTACCTGATGGGCGAGCTCATGCAGCTCGACTTTGTCCAGATCATCGGCTCAATCTATTGGGATAACCACCACGGCGTCGTGAGCTTTAATGTCAAGGGCATCCACCCGCACGATGTCGCGAGCATCATGGACATGGACGGCGTCTGCATCCGCGCCGGTCACCACTGCGCGCAGCCGCTGCTCACCTGGCTGGGCGTCGAGAACCTTGCCTGCTGCCGCGCCAGCGTAGCCTTCTACAACGACAAGGCCGACATCGACAAGTTCATCGCCGGCCTGCATCACGTTTGGAGCACGTTCAATGGGTAATCTGTACACCTCCACCACATTTATGGAGCACAACTCGCACCCCGACTATAAGTACGAGATGGATGCTCCCACGCACGAGCACGACGGCATCAACCCTAGCTGCGGAGACGAGCTCACCTTGCAGCTGCGTGTCGAGAACAACGTGATCGAGGAGGCCTCCTTTACCGGTCACGGCTGCGCCATCAGCCAGGCCAGTGCCGACATCATGGCCGACCTCATCACCGGCGAGACCGTCGAGGAAGCTCGCCACCTGGCAGAGCTCTTCCTCGCCATGATCCGCGGCGAGAAGCTCTCCGAGGAGGACCTGGAAGACCTGGACGAAGCCGCCCAGCTCCAGGACATCTCGCACATGCCCGCCCGCGTCAAATGCGCCGAGCTCGCCTGGCGCACCCTCGACGGCATGCTCACGGGACAAAATAATCAGTAGTATTTGTCCCAAATCTTAAGAATTTTGTTGGCCGAATCGCTTGACAAGAGTGGTTCGGCCATTTTCTATTCCGAGCCCTCAGCCTGAGCATTCACCCGAACATAAGCGCGCACGATACGAGAGACGGTACTCTTGCTGATTCCCGTATATCGTTCGATCTCGCGCACCGTGTAGCCGACATCGTGCAGGGCGAAAATGATTCCATCTCGCCGCGAGGGCGCTACGGTCTTGAGTTCGTTGAGCGGCACGCCCAGGCGCTTCGCCATCTTGTCGGCAAACGCACGCCGCTCCCACTCTGTCTCATCCATATCGTGAATCACCGGATCGGAACCATCGGGCATCGACAGAGAATAATCCAGAAACCCCTTGGCAGACTCAAAGAGCTCAAGCACACAAGAAGGGTCCGAAAATCCCCTCGTCGTATCGTTGTCATACGCTCAGATACTCGGCAAAGCTGCTCCAGGGATAACGCTCGATCAGGGCGATACCCGCCTCCTGCGGATTAGCGTGAACATAGCGAATGGCAGCCATTAGATAACGGTCGGTATCGAGCGAGCGCCGGTCAAAACGGTTCTGGAACAGATGCCCCGTGCGCCCCGTGCGTTTATTGAACCGCCGCGCGTACGTCAAAAGCAGCCGGTGCATCGCCGCGCTCATCGCGTCCTCGTAATCTGCAAGCACCAGATGCACGTGATTGCCCATAAGGCACCAGGCGATAACCGTCACGCCCGCCTCGCGGCAGCACTCGCGCATCAGCTCCAAAAACTCCCACCGGTCTTCATCGCCCTCAAAGATGAGCTGCTTGCCCGTACCGCGGGCACAGACATGGTAAAAGCCGGTAACCGTTCTCCAAACGCGCTGCATGGCGCTCCCTTCGCCGGGATCTGATTGCCATCCAATACAGCACGATTGAAGCGTGCCATCAAAACATTCACGCAAAACAATACACTCGCGCGGCCAAAGGCAGTAAACGGGCGGCGAACGGCACCGTTGCAACAGGTCAGACCCCGCAACGCATACAAGAGCTGACCAAAAGCTTGCCCAAGACGAACCCCCTCTACGGAAGTTCGCGACCACAGAACATATAGTTAAACCGTTTCAATTAAAACTTCCGGACTTCTCGCTACGAAAACTGAGCCGTTCGCCGAATATTCCGTGCATTTCGCGGTATTATAGGGGCTGCATGTCATGTCCCTTTCGAAGGGTCGCCCGGCAATCGCCAGCCACGACCCCCAGACGGGACGCCAACACGATAGAGAGGAGAGGCATGCAGTACTCACAGGAAGTGGAGAACATGTGCCCCGTTGCCAAGGGTGCATACCACGGCCCCGCACCCATCCCCGAGGAGGGCAAGTGGGTCCAGGCTAAGGAGATTTCCGACATCTCCGGTCTTACGCACGGTGTGGGTTGGTGCGCACCTCAGCAGGGCGCCTGCAAGCTCACGCTGAACGTCAAGGACGGCATCATCGAGGAGGCCCTCGTTGAGACCATCGGCTGCTCGGGCATGACCCACTCTGCCGCCATGGCTTCCGAGATCCTTCCCGGTAAGACCATCCTCGAGGCCCTCAACACCGACCTCGTCTGCGACGCCATCAACGTGGCTATGCGCGAGCTGTTCCTGCAGATCGTCTACGGCCGCAGCCAGACCGCTTTCTCTGAGGACGGTCTGCCCATCGGCGCAGGTCTGGATGACCTGGGCAAGGGCCTGCGCTCCATGACCGGCACCATCTTCTCCACCAAGGCCAAGGGTGTCCGTTACCTGGAGCTGACCGAGGGCTACATCAACAAGCTGGCTCTGGATGCCAACGATGAGGTCATCGGCTATCAGTTCGTCAAGCTGGGCAAGATGATGGAAGACATCCGTCACGGCAAGACCCCCAACGAGGCTTACGAGAAGAACGTGGGTACTTACGGCCGCTTCAGCAAGGAGCAGGGCGCTGTCAAGTACATTGACCCGCGTGAGGAATAAGAGAGGAGGAACAACTCATGGCAACTTTTGAATCTATGGATCGCCGTATGCCGAAAATCGAGGCATGCCTGAAGGCCAACGGCCTGGAGTCTCTGGACGCTTGCAACGAGATGCTCCTCGCTAAGGGCATCGACTGCGACAAGATCGTGCGCGGCGTGCAGCCCATCTGCTTTGATAACGCTGTCTGGGCATACACCCTGGGCACCGCCATCGCCGTCAAGCGCGGCTTGACCGACGCTGCCGAGTGCGCTGCTGCCATCGGCGAAGGTCTGGAAGCATTCACCATCCCCGGCTCTGTTGCTGAGCAGCGTCAGGTCGGTCTGGGCCACGGCAACCTGGGCGCTCGTCTGCTGAGCGAGGACACCACCTGCTTCGCTTTCCTGGCAGGCCACGAGTCCTTTGCTGCTGCTGAGGGTGCTATCGGCATCGCCCGCACCGCAAACAAGGTCCGCAAGACCCCCCTGCGCGTCATCCTGAACGGCCTGGGCAAGGACGCCGCTTACATCATCTCCCGTATCAACGGCTTCACCTATGTGCAGACCGAGTACGACATCCCCACTCAGACCCTGACCGTCGTCAAGGAGATCCCCTTCTCCGAGGGCGAGCGCGCAGCTGTCAAGTGCTACGGCGCTAACGACGTCATGGAGGGCGTTGCCATCATGAAGAAGGAGGACGTCCAGTGCTCCATCACCGGCAACTCCACCAACCCCGTCCGCTTCCAGCATCTGGTCGCCGGCACCTATAAGAAGTGGGCTATCGAGAACGGCAAGAAGTACTTCTCCGTCGCTTCCGGCGGCGGCACGGGCCGTACCCTGCACCCCGATAACGTCGCAGCCGGCCCCGCCAGCTACGGCCTGACCGACTCTCTGGGCCGCGTCCACGGCGATGCTCAGTTTGCAGGTTCCTCTTCTGTGCCTGCACACGTCGAGATGATGGGCCTCATCGGCATGGGCAACAACCCGATGGTCGGCGCTACTGTCGCCTGCGCTGTTGCTGCTGCACAGGCCAACGCCTAAATCCTTTTCCCAAGTTCGGCAGAGGGGGCTGCTTGTAAAAGGGCAGCTCCCTTTTTATGCTGATAGATGTTCGCAACCACAAACCACGAAGCAAGCAAGGAAGGAAAATCATGAAGAAAGCTCAGATCAAAAAGAGCGTGTCTGCACTGGCTATGGCAGCGGTCATCGCGGTCAGCCTGTTTGGCTACGGCTGCGGTGCAAAGCCTGCCTCTACCAGTTCTGACGCAGGTGTGTCCGGTGACTTCACCGGCACTGCCAAGGGCTTCGGCGGTGACGTTTCCGTCACCCTGACCCTGACCGACGGCGCCATCACCGGCTGCACCGCCGAGGGCAAGGAAGAGACCCAGGGCGTCGGCTCTGAGGCCATCGCCAAGATGCCCGGCGAGATCGCCGAGAGCGGCAGCATCGCTGTGGACGGCGTGTCCGGCGCTACCATCACCTCTACCGCCATCAAGGAGGCTGCTGCAGCTGCTCTGACCGCTGCCGGCCTGAACCCCGATGACTACAAGACCGCTGTGGAGAACAACGCTACCGCCGAGGACTCCACCGTTGACGCAGATGTCGTCGTCGTCGGTGCAGGCGGCGCAGGCATGACTGCTGCCATCACCGCTGCCGCTGAGGGCAAGACCGTCGTCATCCTCGAGAGCCAGTCCATGGTGGGCGGAAACTCCGTCCGCGCTACCGGCGGCATGAACGCCGGCAAGACCGTCTATCAGGATGAGAACGAGTTCGGCGAGTCTGCCGGCGTCGAGAAGACCCTGAAGACTGCTGCCGAGAAGTACGCCGACAACGAGACCATCACCGCTCTGGCAAAGACCGTCTCCGAGCAGTGGGCTGCCTATCAGGCCAACCCCACCGGCTACTTCGACTCGGTCGAGCTGATGGAGCTGGATACCATGATCGGCGGCAAGGGCATCAACGATCCCGAGCTGGTCGAGACCCTGTGTGCAAACTCTGCTGACGCCATCGACTGGCTGGACGAGCACGGCATCACCCTGCACAACGTCTCCAGCTTCGGCGGCGCATCCGTCAAGCGCATCCATCGCCCTGTGAACGCAGAGGGCAAGACCGTTTCCGTCGGCTCCTACATGATCCCCCTGCTGCAGGAGAACTGCGAGAAGGCCGGCGTCAAGATGATGCTGGACACCACTGCAACTGAGATCCTGACCGATGCCAACGGCGCTGCCGTGGGCGTCAAGGCCACCGGTGCTTCCGGCGAGACCGTCACCGTCAACGCCAAGGCAGTCGTTCTGGCTTCCGGCGGCTTCGGTGCAAACCTCGACATGGTCGTCAAGTACAAGCCCGAGCTGAAGGGCTTCATGACCACCAACGCCCCCGGCATCCAGGGCCAGGGCATCGAGATGGCACAGGCCATCGGCGCTGCTACCGTGGACATGGACCAGATCCAGATCCACCCCACCGTTGAGGCCAACACCGCTGCCCTCATCACCGAGGGCCTGCGCGGCGACGGCGCTATCCTCATCAACGAGGAAGGCCAGCGCTTCATCGACGAGGTCGGCACCCGCGACGTCGTCTCCGCCGCTGAGATCGCTCAGACTGGCAGCTACAGCTGGCTGGTCGTCGATCAGGCCATGGCCGATGCTTCCAGCGTCATCCAGGGTTACATCAAGAAGGGCTACACCGTCACCGGCGCTACCTACGAGGAGCTGGGCAAGGCTATGGGCGTCGATGCCGCTGCCTTCGCAGAGACCATGGAGAAGTGGAACGGCTACGTTGAGGCCAAGAATGACCCCGACTTCGGCCGCACCAGCTTCGCCAACCCCCTGAACACCGCTCCCTACTACGCTGTGAAGGTCACCGCCGGTGTCCATCACACCATGGGCGGCCTGAAGATCAACGCCAACACCGAGGTGCTGAACGAGAAGGGCGAGGTCATCCCCGGCCTGTTCGCAGCAGGTGAGGTGACTGGCGGCGTCCACGGTGCAAACCGTCTGGGCGGCAACGCTGTTGCTGACTTCACCGTCTTTGGCCGCATTGCCGGTGCTGCTGCCAGCGACTACGCTGCATGAGCATCCGCAAGCAGCCTGAGCCGGCAAAAGGCGCAAAACGCCTGAGCTGGAAGGCAAATCTCCTCTTCGCAGCCGTCGTCCTGGCGGCAGCTGTCCTGCTGGTCTTTCTGCTGCGTCCGCGCAGCAGGACGGAGCCGCTGGCAGCAGTCGTGGATTTCGGCGACGGCATCACCGAGGTGCTGCCGCTGGATAAGGACTACGATTACCTGTACGATGTGGGCAGCTATGTCGTTCATTTACAGGTAAAAGACGGCACCATCTCGTTTCAGGACAGCCAATGCCCGGACCATGTCTGTGAGCAGTTCGGCCAGCTGAGCGAGGAAGGTGCATGGGCGGCCTGCGTCCCTGCTGGGGTGTATGTGCAGCTGGCTCCGCTGAGCGAGGCCGAAGCCGCATCCTGATAGGATGAAAAATAAGAGACACCCGCATTGCTCTGAAAAGGGCGCTGCGGGTGTCTCTTTTTGTATAAAAACGGACGTGTATTTTGTAAATAAAGGGTGAAATGAAATTTGGACGCTTGAGTATTTTGGTGAAATGCGATACACTACCAATAACAGATTTTTCGTGCAAAGGGGCAACTATGCCCTTTTGCATCGACTAGGAGGAAAAGCATGATCTGGAAAAAGAAAAAGGATGCAGCGGCTCAGTCTGCTGAGGCTGCCGGGGAAATGACCGGAGCCAAGGGTAGGACCGGTGCAGGCGCATTTGCCAAAAAGAACTGGAAATGGCTCGTGCCGCTGGTCGTCGTGGCGGCAGCGGGCGCTGTCTTTCTCATAGGCGGCGGCAGGAATGGCGCTGCCAGCCGCGATGTGACCTACGCCGAGACGACGCCGGTCCGTCAGGATGTCTCCAACTCCCTGAGCGGCACCGGCACGCTGAACCCGGCCAATACATATACCGTCAAGTCTCTGGTGGACGGCAAGATCCTCACCGGCGGCTTTGAAGAGGGCGACAAGGTGGAGGAGGGCGATGTGCTCTACACCATCGACAGCTCGGACGCTTCCACCAATTTGGAAAAAGCCAGCATTGCCCTGCAGCAGGCCCAGCGCAGCTATGACAAGACTGTGGACCGCCAGTATGTCCGCGCAGAGGTGGACGGCACCGTCAGCAGCCTCAAGGTCGCAAAGGGCGACGAGGTGACCAGCGGCCAGGAGGTGGCGGTCATCCGCGACAGCTCCAAGATGCTGCTGAACCTGCTGTTCCCGGCAGCCGATGCCGCCAACTTCTCGGTGGGCCAGAGCGCTGACGTGGTGCTGGACGGCACCTTTGAGACGCTGAAAGGCACCATCACCGCCGTCACCGGCACCGATGAGCTGAGCACCGGCAACCTGCTGGTGCGCACCGTCACCATCCGGGTCAACAATGCCGGCGGTCTGACCACCGCCCAGGCCGCTACCGCCAGCGTCAATGGCGTCAGCTCCATCGCCTCTGCCACCTTTGCCTATCAGGCAGAGCGCACCCTGACCGCTCAGGCCAGCGGCACCGTTTCCGCCATCAATGTGCAGGAGGGCGGCGCGGTCTCCAAGGGTGACATCATCATCGAGCTGACCGGCGACGAGCTGACCGAATCCATCCAGTCTGCTTCCGAGTCCCTGCGCAGCGCTGAGATCTCAATGCAGAACCAGCAGGACAATATGTCCAACTACACCATTACTTCGCCCATCAGCGGCACCATCATTGAGAAGGACGCCAAGCAGGGCGACGCCCTGACCTCCGGCAGCACCCTCTGCGTCATCTACGATCTGAGCTATCTGGAGATGGTCATCAATGTGGATGAGCTGCAGATCGGCGCACTGTCCGTGGGCCAGAAAGTCCAGATCACCGCTGACGCTGTGACGGACAAGACCTATGTCGGCACAGTCACCCGTGTGTCCATGAAGGGCAGCTCCAGCGGCGGCACCACGACTTACCCCATCACCATCCGCATTGACAACACCGACGGCCTGCGCCCCGGCATGAACGCCAACGCTGAGATCGTCGTGGCCGAGGCCGGCAACGCTCTCGTCGTGCCGAATGCTGCCGTTATCCGCGGCGGCTATGTGCTGGTGAGCAAGAAGTCTCCCAGCGCAGCCAATGCGGTGGAAGACATGGACGCACCGGACGGCTATGTCTACGTCAAGGTCGAGACCGGCGTCAGCGATGACAGCTACACCGAGATCAAGAGCGGCCTGCAGGAGGACGACACGGTGGCCTACGACACCAGCTCTGTGTCGGATGACTATTACAGCGACAGTTACAGCGACAGTATCTGGTAAGGAGGTGCCCCATGAGCGCTCTGATCGAATTTGAGCAGGTGTGCAAGTATTATCAGATGGGCGATACGCTGGTAAAGGCCGCCGACCACATCACGATGAAGATCGAGAAAGGGGAGTTTGTGGCCATCGTGGGCCAGTCCGGTTCGGGCAAGTCCACCTGCATGAACATCATCGGCTGTCTGGACGTCCCCACCTACGGCACCTACCGGCTCAACGGCAGGGACGTGGGCAAGATGAACCGAGACGAGCTGGCAGATGTGCGCAACGAGATGCTGGGTTTCATCTTCCAGCAGTATAACCTTCTGCCCCGCCTCAACCTGATGGAGAACGTGGAGGTGCCGCTGATCTACGCGAATATCTCCCGCGCCGAACGCCACCGGATGGCGCAGGAAGTGCTGGAAAAGGTGGGTCTGGGGGATAAGCTCAAAAACCTGCCCAACCAGCTCTCCGGCGGCCAGCAGCAGCGTGTGTCCATTGCCCGTGCTCTGGTGCGCAACCCGGCGGTCATCCTCGCCGACGAGCCCACCGGCGCTCTGGACTCCCACACTGGCCGCGAGGTCATCGGGATGCTCCAGCAGCTCCACAGGGAGGGGCATACCGTGGTGCTCATCACCCACGACAATTCCATCGCCGTGCAGGCGGAGCGTATCATCCGTCTGGAAGACGGTCAGGTGGTGTACGACGGCGACGCCCACGCGCCTGAGGCTGTCGTGCAGCCCACTCTGTCCGGCGAAGCGGCACAGGAGGAAGCAAAATAATGGTATTAGAGACTTTCCGTCAGGCACTGCAGAACGTCTGGAGCAATAAACTGCGCACGTTTCTGACCATGCTGGGCATCATCATCGGCGTCATGGCGGTCATCGTCATCGTCGGTCTGGGCAACGGCATGACCAGGAGTATGCGGGACAGCTTTTCCGCAATGGGAACCAACACCCTCTCCATCCAGATATGGGGCTATGGTTCCCGCACTGCGACGGTGGATGATCTGTACGACATCGTCAAAAAGAACCCAGAACTGCTTTCCTCCATCTCGCCGCAGCTGGATTTCAGCGACAACACCCCCAAGGTGGGCACGACGCAATACCGTTACGGTACGGTGTACGGCGTGGATGAGAACTACATCGAGTCGAAGGGCTACACCCTCGCCAAGGGCCGGAACATCCAGTATATGGACATCGCAGACAACAAGCAGATCTGCGTCATCGGCGATTACATCAACCGCACGGCCTACGGCGGCAATGCGGTGGGCCAGACCATCAAGCTTGGCCCCTATAAGTTCCGCATCGTGGGTGTGCTGAAGGCCAAGATCTCCAACTTCGACCAGCAGGAGGGCAGTGACGACGATGCCGTCTACCTGCCCTACACCACAGCCATGCGCCTTTCCAACGAAAGCTCACCGGACTCCTACTCCGCCATCATGGTGGACGAGGGCCAGGCCAACGAGGCCAAGGCTGCGGTGGAGCAGGGACTGTATGACATCTTCAAGAGCGACAATGCTTACTACGTCTACAGCGCCAGCGAGTGGCTGGAAGAGATGAACAGGATGATCAACATGGTCATCGTCATCCTCACCGGCATCGCCAGTATCTCGCTGTTGGTGGGCGGCATCGGCATCATGAACATCATGCTGGTGTCCGTCACCGAGCGCACCCGTGAGATCGGCATCCGCAAAGCCATGGGCGCAAAGGAAAAGACCATTCTGGCCCAGTTCGTCACCGAGGCGGCTACTACCTCGGCTCTTGGCGGCACACTGGGCATCGTCCTCGGCTACATCGTGTCGGCCATCGCCAATCAGGTGCTGCCCATGTTCACCGATGGCATGGACATCACGGTCAGCCCGTCCTTCAACTCCATCGCGGCAGCTTTCGGCATCTCGGTATTCATCGGAGTGCTGTTCGGCTATCTGCCCGCAAAACGCGCCGCGCGGCTCAATCCCATCGACGCGTTGAGATATGATTAACCTCTCCGTCTGTGCCTTTGGCGCAGCCACCTCCCCTGACGAGGGGAGGCCTTGGCAGTACGGAAAGATTTCTCTCTTCGCCAGAGGCTCCCCTCGGTAGGGGCAACAACGACGACCACCGCCAGTGGCGGAAACAGGGAGTCGTTGCTGGGGCAGCGGCCAGCAAGACGCGCGCAATGCGCAGCGGATGCTGGGTGCCGCAACCCGGCCTTGTCGAGCGAAGCGAGACTGAGAGGTTTAACATTTTTTATAAGGAGATCACAATGAAAAAACGTCTTCTCGCATTTCTGCTGGCGGTCAGCATCGCGGTATCGATGCTGGTGATGCCGGCATCGGCTGCGGGCAACAACACCGCCGTCCAGTTTGCCATCACGCTGGGTGCTATGGATTCCGAGCAGTCCGGCGCACTGAATGCAGCCGTGACCCGCGGCGCATTTGCCAGAATGCTGACCTCTTACTCTACCTACCGGGAGAGCGTCTCTTCTCAGGGGGCAGTGGGTACCCTCTACACCGACCTGCCCGGCTCCTCGGTATGGGCGCCCTATGTCCGCATCGCCGTGCAGCAGGGCTGGATGAACGGCTACACCGATGGCAGCTTCCGCCCGAACAACGCCGTCACGCTGGAAGAAGCATGCACTGCAGTGCTCAAGCTGATGGGCTATAAGATGACCGACCTGAGCGGCGCGTTTCCCAACGCTCAGCTCAACAAGGCCAGCGAGATCGGCCTGCGTGCCGGCCTCGACCGCCGTCAGGGCGAAGCGATGAACTACGAGGACTGCGCCGTCCTGCTCTACAATGCCCTCACCGCCAACAACGCCAGCGGCTCGGCCTACGGCACGACCCTTGGCTTTACCGTGAGCAATGGTCAGGTGGACGGCTCCACCATCCTGCTCAGCAGCCTGGAAGGCCCCTTCGTGGCTTCGGAGAGCACGGTGCTGCCCTTCGTCCCTGCCAGCGTCTACCGCAACGATAAGGTCTCCGGCTCCGCAGAGCTGAACAAATACGACGTCTACTACTACAGCGAGAGCCTCAAGACCCTGTGGGTCTATACCCGCCGTGCCGCAGGCCGCATCACCGAGGTGTCTCCCTCGGCCAGCGCCCCCGCTTCCATCACGGTGGCAGGCACGTCCTATACGCTGGGCAGTACGGCCATTGCTTCTCAGGTGTCTTCTCTCAACGGCGGCGGTGTCGGCCAGGTGGTCACTCTGCTGCTGGGCATGAACAATGTGGCCGCAGGCATCATCACCGGCGAGGAGGCCGACGAGGTCTTTTACGGCGTGGTGCAGTCGTCCGCCCGCAACCTCATCGACGAGGACAACAGTGCCGATGTGCTTCAGACCGTCAAGGTCCTGTGTACCGACGGCCTTGCCCGCGAAGTGAATGTAGACAAGAGCCTGAATTTCCCCACCGGCTGGCTGGTGGAAGTGCGGGTCAGCCCCGAAGGCGAGAGCGTGGAAAAAATCGATGAGCGCTCCGTCAGCGGCACTGTGAACGAGAACGCCACCGCGCTGGGCGATATGGCCCTGGCAGATGACGTGCAGATCCTTGATACGAGTACAGGGGGTGTGGCTGGGACGGTTCGTCCCAGCCGCCTATCGGGGGTAAACTTAAAGGCTTCCGATGTCCGCTACTACACCACCAATCCGCAGGGGCAGATCGACACGCTTATTCTGAACGATGTGACCGGCGACCTGTGGTACTACGGTGTGCTGGACGATGTGAAGAATGTCGCCGCCAACTACAGCACCCTTCTCAGCGCCATCCAGGCTGAGCCGGGTGACGGCACCATTGATACCGATGCAGTCGTCAGTCAGGTGAAGAGCATTATGGTACCCACCACCACAGAGATCTTGTGGGGCGTTATCTCCGGCGACATCCTCAGCACGGCATGGGAGCGCCTGACCAGCAACACCGGCGCACTTCTGGGCCTCGGCTTCCAGCAGATCGCCCAGATCACCGGCACTCCCTTCAGCCAGATATTCAACTTCATCGGCAGCGGTGCGACCTATATCGGCTACGTCAACGGCCAGCAGGCCAGTCTGAGCACTTCCATCAAGTATCCTGTGCTGGCTGGCGGCATTGCGGTCTGTCAGGAGACGACCGGCTCTGTCCGCAACATGGTGCAGCTGATGCCCATGAAGATCGACAAGGTGGGTGCGGCCAGCGTCCTTTCCTCCAAGGGCGAAAGGTTTGAAATGGCCGATAATACGCAGGTCTACCTGTGGTACAAGGGTCAATATTACTACACCAAGCTCACTTCCGTCAACTCCGATGATTACTATCTTACCGGCTGGTACGACAACTTTGGCTGCGCCGCTGGCAAAAAAGTGCGTATCATCGTCGCCGTCAAAAAAGACTGATGGCAGGTTATTACAGCCGCCCCGCGCAGCTTGCCCGGCAGATGCGCCAGCTGCTTTTCCCGAGGAGGTGTCCCTGCTGCCGCAGGGTGCTGGGAACGCTGCCGCTCTGTGAGGTGTGTACACCGCGACTGGAAGAGCTGCGCCGCGGCCCGGTCATGCGGCTGGACGTGAGCCGCCACTATCTGGGTGCTTTGGACGGGGCGGCTGCGCCCTACCGGTATGAGGGCGTCGTCCGCAGCGCCATCCTCCGTGCCAAATACGAAGGCGAAAGCTGGACAGCGGTGGAGCTTGGCGTGGAGATGACGGCCCGGCTGTTCGGGGCAGAGGTGGAGATGCACTGTGCAGAGCCGGTGCCGGGGCTGGTCCCCGGTGCGGCCATCGGTTATGACTGCATCGTTCCGGTGCCTGCCACCAGCCGTCGGCGCGGCTACAATGTGCCGGAACGGATGGCGCAGCCTCTGGCCCATGCACTGGGCCTCCCGCTGCTGCCAAAGGCGCTCTGCCGCGTCCGGGCCGGACGTCATCAGGCAGGACTCTCGCTGGACGAACGTCTGGCAAATGCAGCCGGTGCCTTCCGGGCACAGGGACCGGAACTCGTGGAAGGGAAGCGGGTGCTGCTGGTGGATGACGTCATCACCACCGGCGCTACCGCCGCAGCCTGTGCGCAGGCACTGCTGGATGCGGGCGCCCACAGCGTCTTTGCCGTGGCAATGGCAGTCACCGAAAATGAAATGGACGCACCATCGAGAGCTTCTGGACAATGAGCGAAAAATCCAGAAAAAATCCAAGAAAAATAAAAAAAGCGCTTGACAAAACGGCCTATAGCGGGTATACTAATGGAGCTGTGAGCGATGAGCCACAACAAATATCCGGGTGTAGCGCAGTTTTGGTAGCGCGCTTGAATGGGGTTCAAGAGGCCG
>CAJJPN010000005.1:0-35259 GCA_905193635.1 Coriobacteriaceae bacterium | reverse complement strand
TGCGCAAGACGGAAAGCACATTAAGTGCTTTCCTTTGCGTGCGGAACTCGCGACAGACTTAACTGCCGACCGCCCGCATAGCTCATCGCGGGTTGGCTTTGCCGCCGCCCGCGCACAGAAACAAAAAACTGGAAGATTAAGTTGAAAGGTTAACTCAAATGAAGATCGCTCTGATTAATGAGAATTCTCAGAACTCCAAGAACCCTATGATCGAGGCTGCCCTTAAGAAGGTTGTCGAGCCCATGGGGCACACCGTCTTTAACTATGGCATGTATGCCGACGCCGACTCCAAGCCCCTCACCTACGTGCAGAACGGCATTCTTGCCGCCGTGCTGCTCAACTCCGGCGCTGCCGACTACGTCGTGACCGGTTGCGGCACCGGCGAGGGCGCCATGCTCGCCTGCAACTCCTTCCCCGGCGTGCTGTGCGGCCATGTTGCCGACCCGCTGGATGCCTACACCTTTGCCCAGGTCAACGATGGCAATGCCGTCGCCATGCCCTTCGCCCTCAAGAACGGCTGGGGCCAGGAGCTCAACCTCGAGTACACCTTCGAGAAGCTCTTTGGCTTTGGCTCGGGCAACGGCTACCCCGCCGAGCGCGTTGAGCCCGAGCAGCGCAACAAGAAGATCCTCGACGGCGTGCGCGCTGTGACCATGCGTCCGCTCGTCGACGTCCTGGGCGAGATCGATCAGGATCTGGTGAAGGGCGCCCTCGCTGGTGAGCACTTCCAGGAGTACTTCTTTGCCAACGCCACCGACGAGGCCATCATCGCCAAGGTCAAGGAGATCTTGGGCCTGTAATAAGGCCCACGGGGCGCACCGACCCCCAACAAACCGCCAGACAAAAGGCGCCGCGACGATCCATGTGTCGCGGCGCCTTTTTAGATTGGCTATCGCTTGAGTCACCGCAAGGCGGCCGCTCCCCTATTTGCCAAGAGCCTACAGCTCGCAGGCGACCTTGTAGCCGTCGCCGATGGCGTCGCGGATGTTGCCGCACTTCTGGGCATCGCCCAGCACGTGGGTGGCAACGCCGGCAACGGCAAGGTCATCGGCCAGCTTGGTGTTGGGGCGGTAACCCATGGCAAGCACCAGCGTATCGGCGTCGGCGATGGTATGGACTTCGCCGTCCTTTTCGTAACTGATGGCGTCCTCGGTAATCTCAGTCACCTTGGCCTCGGTCAGCACGTGAACGCCCTTGGAGAGCATGCGCGTGATGAGCACCGCGCGACCGGCGCCACCCTCGTTGGCGGCAAGCGTCTTGGTCATCTCGATGACGGTGACATCGCGGTTGGCCGGCGACAGATCGTTGACCAACGGGGCCAGGTAATCGGCCGTCTCGCAGCCGACGGTGCCGCCGCCCACAATGACGATCTTCTTGCCCGGGAAAGCCTTGCCGCCCAGCAGGTCATCAGCCGTCATGACCTGCTTAAAGCCCTGCATAAAGGCCGGGGCGATGGGTTCGGCGCCATAGGCCAGGACAACCTCGTAACCCGCGTAGTCGCGCTGAATGTCCTCGGCCGAAAGCTCGGTACCAAAGACGCACTTCACGCCCGCCTCAGCAAGACGGCGATACTGGTACTTGATCACGCGCGTGAGCTCCTGCTTTGCCGGCGGAACGGCCGCGATGCGCATCTCGCCGCCCGGCTCGTCCTGCTTATCCACGAGCACCACGTTGTGGCCGCGCTTGGCGGCAATGTAGGCTGCCTCCATGCCCGCAGGACCGGCGCCCACAACGAGTACGTTTTTGGCCTCGGCGGCAGGCTCGTAGCCAGCCTCGTCGCGCTCCACGTCCGGGTTGACGGTGCAGGAGATGCGCTTGCCAAACATGATGCCGTTCAGGCAGCGCAGGCAGCCAATGCAGGGGCGGATGTCGTCGGCGTTGCCGGCAGCGGCTTTGTTGCAGAACTCGGCATCACACAGATTGGCGCGACCCATCATGCAGATATCGGCAGCACCGTCCTCAATCAGCTCCTCGGCGATCCAAGCCTCGTTAATGCGGCCGACCGTGGCAACGGGAATGTTGACGTGCTTTTTGATCTCGCGCGAGCAGGCGGCGTGCGAGGCCTGCTGGGTACCGGCGGCGGGAATCGCGGAGCCGCGCTTGATGGTGGTACCACCCGACACATGAATCATGTCGACACCGGCCTTCTCCAGGCGACGCGAGACGTAGATCATGTCGTTGAGGGTCAGACCGCCATCGGTGTACTCGTCGCCCGAAATGCGGACGTCGATGATAAAGTCCTTGCCGCAGCGCTCGCGAATCTCGGCGATGACTTCGAGCAGGAAGCGCATGCGGGCGTCGAGCGAGCCGCCGTACTCGTCGGTGCGCTTGTTGTAGAGCGGAGTCAAAAAGCCGCCGAGCATACCGTGGGCGTGCGCCGCGTGGACTTCGACGCCATCGACGCCGGCCTTCTGCATGCGCACGGCAGCGTCGCCAAACTGATGCGTGAGCACGTGAATCTCGTCGACCGTGATGGGGCGCGGTGCCTCGCGGGCGTAAGACGGGCCCACAAAGGACGGAGCGATCAGGCGAGGCGTGCCCGGAATGTTAAAGGCCATGTAGGCGGGGTGGAAGAGCTGCGGCATGATCTTGCAGCCGTACTCGTGGACGGCCGCGGCGAGCTTTTCCCAGCCGGGGATAAACGTGTCGTCGTAGCAGCACATGTCACCCGGCAGATAGGTATAGGTAGGCTCGACCGTCACGACCTCGGTGATGATGAGGCCCACGCCGCCCTTGGCGCGGGCACGGTAATGATCGACCAAGTCGTCGGTCACATAGCCATGATCGGCCAGGTTGGTAGATACCGGCGGCATAAAGACGCGGTTCTTGACCTCGGTCGTACCGACCTTGATCGGGCTAAAGAGCATCGGGTAGGCGGATGACTCCATACAGGCTTCCTTTCGTTTAAGCCGCTCGGCGGCAATTGCTAACGTACCTATCGTATCAGCAACCGCGCTGTACCCGACCGTGCACGTTCCCCCGGCTTTTACTCAGCCCACAAAAAAGTTGCGGTGGAATACGGAGTAGATGAGGCTTTTGACAGGCAAAACAGTCCGTATTTCACCGCAACTGATGGATGGGATGGGTTAGATGCCCAGGTAGCTGGTCATGCCTTCGACGGCGAGCTTGGCGCCGGCTACAGCATGGACCACAGTGAGCGGGCCGTTGACCACGTCGCCGGCGGCAAAGACGCCCGGCACGGTGGTCATGCCGTGCTCATCGACCGAAAGAAG
This sequence comes from Coriobacteriaceae bacterium, assembly GCA_905193635.1. Classification (GTDB taxonomy): domain Bacteria; phylum Actinomycetota; class Coriobacteriia; order Coriobacteriales; family Coriobacteriaceae; genus Collinsella. Next base: position 32,026 of record CAJJPN010000005.1, on the reverse strand, counting down.
GCCACGATGGTCGGTCTCCAGACCGCCCGTCGTAAGCACCAGCTTGTCCTTAGGCACTTGCGAGGCCGCAATCACAACCGTGTCGGCGGGCACATGGTCAAGTTCTTCCTCGTAGCCCACCACGTTGTCGTCCTCGTCAAAGATAGCCGTCTCGAACACCGGACCGTTATCGTCGATGGCGCAGATCGCCTTGCCGCGCACGATCTCGGCACCATCAAGCTCGGTCAGCTCCACCTCGTCATCGATGGCCGAGATATGGCGCGATCGGGCATACACGGTAACCTTGCGAGCGCCCGAGCGCAGAGCCGTGCGGGCAACATCCATGGCCACGTTGCCGGCGCCGATAACCGCCACGTTCTGACCGATCGCCACGCTCGTGGGATCGACCAGGTAATCGATACCAAACAGTACGTTACCACGCGACTCGCCGGGAATACCCAGCTTGCGGGCGCGCCAGGTACCGGTACCGACAAAGACCGCATCGTAGCCGTCGCGCAACAGGTCGTCGATATGCAGCGCGCCACCGATGGTGGTCGAGGGACGGACGCGCACGCCAAGCGAGCACATCACGTGACGGTACTTTTGCACGAGAGCACGGGGCAGGCGAAACTCGGGGATGCCGTACTCCAGCACGCCGCCGATCTCGGGGCGCTGTTCAAACACCGTGACGGCACAGCCCAGCTGGGCCATCTTAATGGCCACGGTAATGCCGGCAGGACCGGAACCGACCACGGCAACCTGCTTGCCGCACGACGGCGCAGGCTTCCACTCCTTACGATCCAAATACGCAGTCGAGATATAGTTCTCGATGCTCGAGAAGTGCACCGGCGCACCCTTGCGGCCCTGGATGCACGCGCCCTCGCACCGACCCGAATGGTTGCAGATCATGGAGCAGACCGCGCTCATGGGGTTGTTCTGGAACAGCAGCCCACCTGCCTCTTCCAGACGGCGCTGCTTAAACAGGTCGATGACCTGCGGAATAGGCGTCTGAACCGGACAGCCTTTAAGCTGGCAGAACGCCTTCTTGCACCCAAGGCAACGGTTCGCTTCCTCAACAATATGAATAGCCATCGGTTCCTCTCCTGGACCTCTACGACAATCTCTTTCGCCAACCTGCTTCGTTACAGAATCACGTGCTCGCACATCACGCTGCGGCCCATGCGCAGCAACTCGTCGCGCGAACGCTCGACCGTGGACGGTGTGCTGTTCTCGATAACGGTCATAATGCCCGGTCGCGCGGCCGCGGCCCAGGCGGCAATAGCCTCAAAAACAAAGTTTCCGCACGTACAGGCGCCGTGGCATACCAAACGAGAGCCCGAGCCATCACACCAGCCATCCTGGTCCTCGTTGTCTACGATCTCGTAGTCCTTTGCATGCAGCACGCGAATCTTGCTGCCGCACAGGTGCAACATACGCGACACCTGCTCGGAAGCCTCACCGACGATCGTGGGATGCAGCAGCGACACCGGGTCGTAGATCACGCCGAGCGCCGGGCTCGGGACGCGCTCCAGAACCTCGCGGCAGCGCCCGGGCGTATTGACGATCTCGTTCCAACCGGGCTCGATCAGAAGCTCGCCGCCCTCCTTTTCGGCCATCGAGCACACGCGTGCGAGTCCTTTGCAAAACGCATCGAGCGCAGCGGCCGAAAAACGGTCATCGGCCATCTTGTTCTGCGCGTTAGGGCGCCCCGTCTCGGTCCCCACCGGACAGCCCCCAAGCCAGCGCGCGAACCTCAGGCACGCCTCGTACTCGGCATAGGTATCCACCAGTTGATTCTGATCGGGCGTTGCCAGGTTTTTATAGCAGCCGAGCACCGCCACCTGCACGCCGTTGGTGTCGAGCACCTCGCGCAGATGGTCGGCGAGTTCGTGCGTAAGGCCGGAACGGTTAATGCCAAAGGACTTGTAGAGTACTTTGCTCGGCAGCTGAATGCACGAGAAACCCAGTTTGCCTGCCATGCGAATGCGCTCCTCGACCGTACCCTCGGGCAGGTCGTGCAGGCGCACGCCGACGCTCAGTGCGCCTTTTGACTGCGCCATGCCTAGACCTCCTTGCACGCATTGATGCCCGGCGTGTAGCCGCCAAACGGGTCGTCGATGGAGCACACGCCCGAAGGGGCAAGCGGATCGCGCTTACCGGCAAGCTTGTCATGATGCATGGTCTCGATATAGGCAAGCACCAGCGGCGCCACGCCCTTCGCGTCGTTTTTGACGACGGGCTCGCTCATGTAGTAGCCAAACGTGCCCTCGCGGTGCGCGGTGTTGCCAAGACCCGCCACCAGGCAGATGTTGTCGAGCGCCAGCTGTCCGTCGCGCTCGGACAGGCACGTGTCGCAGATGCCGTCAAACGCACGGCGGCCGTACTGGTAGTAGCGCTCGCCCAGCACGCCCAGGCGCACGCCCTTCATGATGGCGTTGGCAAAGATGGCGCTGCCCGACTCCTCCAGATAGTTGGGGGCGATATTGGGCAGGTTGATGACCTGGTGCCACATGCCGGTCTTCTCGTCCTGATACGGCAGCATGGCGTCGATCAGGTCGTGGAACATCTTGCGGATCTCGTCCTTCTCGGCCGACATCGAGGGCGGCATGAGCTCCCAGGTATCGATGAGCGCCATGGCAAACCAGCCCTCGGCGCGCAGCCAGAAGTTGGCCGAAAGACCGGTGACGGGATCGCACCAGAACTGCTTGCGGCTCGCGTCGTAGGCGTGATAGTACAGACCGTTGAGGGGGTTGCGCATCAGGTCATGCACGACCTGGAACATATGGAAGCTATCCGAGCAGGCACGGCGGTTGTGGAAGCTCAGCTCGTACTGCATGTAGAACGGCTGCGCCATGTACATGCCGTCGAGCCAGATCTGGTTGGGGTAGACGGCCTTGTGCCAAAACACACCCTCTTTGGTACGCGGCTGGGTTTCGAGCTGACGATAGATGGTATCCATGGCGGCACGGTACTTGGGCTTGCCTACCAGGTCATAGAGTTTGTAGAGGGTCTTGCCTGCATTGACGTTATCGAGGTTGTACTCCTGGGGATTGTAATGCTTGATGGTGCCATCGTCCTGGACAAAGAAATCGATGTAGTCATCGGCAAAAGTCAGGTAGCGCTGCTCGCCGGTGATCTCGTACAGCTCGATGAGTGCCTTGATCATGCAGCCGTCAATGTAATTCCAGGTGTTCTCCTTGCCGGCGCGAAGCTTTTCGATATTCCAGGCCGGCGCCTGAGGCGTAGAGGTCTCGATCAACTGCTCGATATAACGGTCCAGAATCTGATTGCAACCCATTGCTGTCCCCTCTGACGTTATTGATGGGTGAACGTTTACCCTAGTGTAACGCGAACGGGGATTATAGGGTGAACGTTAACCCTATAATCCCCGCAAACGGCATCCTTTTAGCGGCAAACGGCGGTGAGAGCCGCGGCAATGCGATGCGCCAGGCGCTCATAGCCGGTAGGGCTGTAATGCAGACCGTCCGGCATGTAGAGCTCGCGGTGCTCCGGCAAAAACGGGCTGATGCCGCTTTGCGCATACAGGTCGATCACCGGCACCGAGTAGCGATCGCAGACCTCCAGCATCGCGCGCACATAGGCGTCTTGCGTCAGGCCCAGATGGTTGGCCTCGTTGCTTGCCGGAATATCCTTCTCGTGTTTGCCGCTCGTCTTGCACGGCGTCATAAACACCAGCTTTGCCTGAGGCGAGCGCGCCGTGATGGTGCGGATCAGGTAGTCGAGCGCACCGTAGAACTCGTGCACGTCCGTGCTGCCCAGCTCTCCCAGCGGCACGTTACGGCTAAAGTCGTTAACGCCGCCAAAGACGATGCAGATATCTGCCGTGTGATCGATGCCGTCCAAGCGCTCGACAAACGAATCGCCACGGTCGGCCTTGACGGCAATACGCGAACCCTTAATACCAAAGTTCTCGATCGTAGCGCCGCCCAGCAGCGCACCCAGGTGCGAAGTCCAGGAGATATCGTTGCCTCCCCCGCCGCATCCGTTATCGCCCCAGGTGGTCGAATCGCCAAAGCAGCAGACGGTCGATTCGCTCAAGTTTTTCGTTTCCATATTCTTCTCCTCACCCGCACACCGGCGGTCATACAGGTACATACCGTTCATTCACAACATACCGAGGGACTATGCGTGGGCGTATTCCGCAACTTGCGAATCGAGCCATTCGATATCCTCGGCAAGATGCGCCACGCCCAGGTGGTGTCCACCCGGGCAGACCTCGTGCAGAAGGTTTTCGTCCTTGCCCAGCAGCGCGTAGGCGTCGCGAACGATATCGAGCTGCTCGTCTACGTTCGCAAGCCCGCGGGCGCCGTTGAGATGGTCTTTCTCGCAGCTCTGAACCAAGAGCGGCCGTGGCGCGACAAGCGATGCAATGTCGCCCATGTCGAGCAGACGCCAGAGTCCAGGCGTGTAATTGCAGCTGCAATTGCCGTTGAGGTGCAGTAGCGAATCATCAACGCCGTACAGATAGCCCGAGACAAACGCCTTGCGCACGCGCGGGTCGAGCGCGGACAGGTACAACGTCATGTAACCGCCGCCCGAAAAACCAAAGCAGCCCAGGTCGTCCATGGCAATGTCACCGCGTGTCTCCAAGTAATCAATCAAGCGCATGTTGTCCCAGGCGTTGAGGCCCGCGACCGTAAGACCCAGCGGCTCGGCCATACGTGCTTGATTCAGACACGTACCGCGCAGGTAGCTGTTCTCGTCGTCGCCCTGACCCTTCCAGTCACGACGGTATCCCCAACCACGCGCATCGGGGCAGACGGTCACATAACCCATGCGCGCCAAACGCAGACCGTAGTCGTAATTGAACTTACGCACGGCATCGTCGACCGCCGGCACGCCCGCAACGCCGGCTATGCTTGCAGCACCCGCCCCCTGGTGACCATGCGGGCAGATATAGCAGCGCTTGAGTCCCCGCTCGTCAAGCTTGGGGCGGGACGGCTCCAACAGGTAAAACGGCATCCACACATCGTGCTCAACCCGCATGAGTACGCACGATGCTGCCGGCAACCCGCACTCGATTGAGCTCACGAATCTCAATCGGGGCGCGGTCCATAAGCGAAAGACCCAAAATATCGTACAGACGAGTCCTGGTCGCAGCCTTCCATGCCTCAAAGTCTGTGGGAGTCTTGCCCGTAAATGCGGCCGAGCGCCCCTCGCGCTTCAGTCGGGCGCGCAGCGCAGGTTCGTCCTCGTAGTACGTCTCGATGTGCACGGTGCGGCCATTGGCAGATAGCCCGGCCGTCTCTACCGCATCACCGTCGCCGCCCTCGGGATCCCAACCATCCGTGCCGGCAAGCACTCGGTCACGCGCATGGCGTTCGGAATCCTGACCGGTCAGGCAATGCGCCCACGGCACCCAAGCGGCAGTATCACCCGCCGGGCCAAACAGGGCACCGCCGGCATACAGGGTGCCGTCATGTGCCGCTGGCTTATTCCAATCCCACCAACCCTCGAGTGAAATATGGGGGCCCAGCCAGCATTCGAGCAAAACGGTCTGGGCCCACTCGCGCCATGGACGACCCAGATAGACCGATCCGGGGGCAATGCCCTCATCGGCTGTAAACGAACAGCCATGAAACACAAATCCGTACGGCTCGCCCTGGGGCGTGGAGGCTGCCGTTACATACCCGTTGACATCCATATCGCGGTTGAGCGAGCGAATCTCACACCCCTCAAAGTAGGCACGTGCGCCGCCAAAGATAAAGTCGACATCGCCCTCGATCCGGCAACGTCGAAAATACTGCCGCCCCACGCGGCGCGGGGCGAACTGCTTGGGGCCTATAAAGCCGCCCGGCTTGGCCTCGCGCGGCGGCAGCGGCCCCAAAAAGAGCGTGTCCTGGTGTCCCTTAATGCAGCAGGCATCGACAACCAGGCGGTCACCATCGGCATACAGGGCAATCGCCTGGCCGACCTCGCGCCCATCACCGGCGTTGTTTTCGATTGTTAGACCCGCAAGCGTCACGTCGTCGGCATCGACCAGCACCGTGTACGTACGGAAGGTGCCGAGTCTTCCATCCTGGCCGCTACCATCTTCCGAAGGCATCTTGGCACCCAGGCCTCCCACGATACGCACGCTGTCGGCCGTCTCGCCCTCGAGCGTCACATGCGGACGACGAATTTCGACCCGTTCGCGGTACTCACCCGGCGCCACCAGCACGCGCACCGGCACGGTCGCATCGGGCACACACCGCTCCGCCGCCTCGAGCGCCGCCGAAATGCTGCGATACGCGCCTTCGCGTTCGAGCGATACCTCAAAGAGCTGTTCTTTACCACTCATCTGTCATTACGCTTTCTGTCACAGAACACCCACCGTGCAATACCGGCACCTATAGATTGCGTGCGACAGCCGGGCGGACCCGACCGTCGCACGCCTCAACATGCCGTATTCACTTGTGCAGGAGCACTACCCTACGCGCGGATAACCTTGTCGACGTTTTGCAGCTGCAGCTCGTCGCCATCCTGACCCTCGATGCGCACGTTCTGCAGGTCGAGGACTTTCACGTTCTGCGCGATGATGCCCTGGCGCACCATGGGCTCCACGCCGCAGGCCATGGCCGGCACAAAGGGCTCGGCATCGGCGGCAAAGGTCACATGGACATCCTGGAACGTCAGGCGCGTCACCTTGCTCTCGGGAAGGCCCGTGATATAGGCCGCGGCCGCATGGCAGTTGGTGGCCTCGATATCGCAAAACGTCGTGGCGCCAAAGCCGGGCGTACGGTCGTCGACGGGCAGCGCCTCGCGAGACTGCACGTAGTCGGTCTTGCCGTCCTTGTCGCAGAAGTAGAACGAGTTGACCACGAAGGGCGTGAGCACCTTATCCATGCGAATGTGCTCGAAGGTGATGCCCTCGTTGACGGCGTCCTTGCCGCGTCCGCGGCGTGTCTTGACGCGCAGGCCGCGGTCGGTGCGCTCAAAGAGGCACTTGCTCACGGTGAGGTCCTTGATGCCGCCGGCGGCCTCGGATCCCAGCACCACGGCGCCGTGGCCGTCGTGCATGTAGCAGTGCGAGATCAGCACGTCGTGCGTGGCGGGACGGAGCTCGGGTTCAATGCCCAGTTTGCCGCTCTTGATGGCAATGCAGTCGTCGCCCACCGAGAACTGACAGCCAAGGATGCGGACAAAACCGCAGCTCTCGGGATCGAAACCGTCGGTGTTGTGGGAGTTCTTGGGACCCTCGATGGACAGGCACAGGGCATCGACGTGCTCGCACAGAATGGGATGGATATTCCACGCCGGGCTGTTGCGCACGGTAAAGCCGGCAAGGCTCACGTTTTCGCACTCGGACAGGAAAATCATGCGCGGGCGGGCGACCTCGCGGCCCTCCTCGGGACGGAAGATGTTCTTAAAGTCCTTGTTCCACCAGTTGTCCTCGGCAAAATCGGTCTGGCCGTCGATGGCGCCGCGGCCATAGATGCACACGTCGTGCACGCTCAGGCCCGTAAAGGTCGAACAGTAGGTCGAAAAGCTCTCGCCTTCCCAGCGGCCCAGGGGCAGCATGTCGGTGCCGGCATACCCGGCGCCCTCGTCGCCCGTGACCGTGCCCGGAATGTAGGCAAGCACCGCGCGGTCGTGACGGGCCAGCAGCACCGCGCCCTCGGCAAGCTCGATGTTGATATTGCTCTTAAGGAAGAGGGACTTGATGCGGTAGTTGCCGGCGGGGATCAGCACGCGCCCGCCCTTGGGGCAGGCCATGATGGCAGCCTGAATGTTGGTGGTGTCATCGTGCTCGGCATCGCCCTTGGCTCCGCAGTCGCGAACGTTGATGGTAAAGGGCTCCGCCGGCGTGGTGACGCCTACGCTCAACTCGCGCTCGCCGCAGACAAAGCGGATCAGGTTGCGCTTGCCGGGGGTCAGGCCATCGACATAGGTCTCGACCGTATTCGTGGTACCGGCGGGCTCATCGTTGACAAAGATCTCCCACGTATCGGCACAGGTAAAGTAGCCGCCATCGTCGAGCTCGATAACGGCCGCGCGGGCATTGCGCCAGATAACGTTCGTCTCCATGGGTCTCTCCCTCAAATGTAATCAGAAGTTCATACTACTCGTTTTTAAAAAAGGGCCGTACCCGCCGGTGGATCTCCGGTGGCACGGCCCTGTGGTTTGGACGATGCGCCTGCCCTACTCGGCGGGAATTACGCTGCCGTCCTGGAAGCCAACATTGTTGTGGGCGAAGCAGTCCTCGTACTTAAAGCCGGAGAGCTCCTCGCAAAGCGCCTTGACCTCGGGCTTGACGTCGGCCATCTTGCCACCCTCCTTGACACGGTGGATCTCGTCGCAAAGGATGTCGCACTGCTCCTTGTCAATCTTGATGCCGCGGGCAAGGACGGCCGCGAGCAGGAAGAAGCCGGCGCAGCCGATGAGCATGTAGCCGCAGATGTACAGAGGCACGGTGGCGGGCTGGGTCACGGCGTCGCTGTTGCCGGCGGTCTGAATGAAGCCGGAGGCAGCAAGGACGATAGCCCATACGTTGACGGCAACAGCCTGGGCAATCTGCTGGCAGAGCTGCTGTGCGGAGCTGTAGATGCCCTCGCGACGACGCAGGGTGATGAGCTCATCGACATCGGGGATGTAGTTGAGCAGAACATCGGGCAGATACTGGAAGCCAACGTAGAAGAACTTCCAGATGGCGAAGATGATGGGATAGGCGATCATGGCGATGGCGACCGTGGAGGTGCCGTTGATCTGACCAAAGGCGAAGTAGTTGTAGGCGATGATGCACGCAGCGCAACCGACGTTTGCCAGGTACCAAGACTTGTGGAAGCCCTTCTTGGCCATGAGGGCGACCCAGATGGCGGTGCAGACGATAGCGACGACCTTGCCGGGCATCTCCATCACGGACTCGTAGGACTTAGGAATCTGCAGACAGTAGACGATGAAGAAGGACAGGCACGCAGACCAGCAGGCAGCGGCGAGCTTCGTGGAGACCTGCGCATACAGGACCTTGCGGAAGGACTTGTTGCGGAAGGTAGAGATAACGTCGATGAAAAACTTCTTGATACCCTCGCCGACGCTCTCGATCTTCTCCTGAGCGACCTCCTCGGGGGTGTGCTCCCACGTAGACAGGTACACGCAGAGCAGCGAGATTGCCATGACCGAAGCGTTAATCGTAGCAATAATGAAGTAGCTGAACGGGTTGGTCTCGCCGAAGGTGCCAAAGCCAAAGCCGACGAGTGCTGCCATCAGGAAGCCGGCGGCGTTACCAAAGAGGTGCTTGTAGCCGGTGAGGTACGTACGCTCCTTGAAGTCATCGGTCATCTCGATGGTAAGCGGCGACAGGTTGGCGGTGCAGAACGTGTACGCGACGTTGTAGATCAGGTACAACACAAAGTAGTACGGGAAACCAAACGGCGTAGCCACAAAGATGAGCGGCTCGGCGACCATCATCGGGATAGCCAGCAAGATCCAGAAACGGCGGCGGCCAAAGATGCGGCCGATCTTGGTAGCGTAGAAGTTATCGGCCACAAAGCCCATGAGCGGGCACAGAATGGCGTTGAGATAGATGGCGAACGAGCTGATCAGCGCAGCCTCGCCTGCGGACAGACCGCACTCCGTGGACAGGAACAGCACCATGTAGCTGTGCGTAAAGCTCAGGGCACCGGAGTTGAGCATGCCGCCCATACCAAAGCCCAAGCGCGTCCAAAATGTGATCTTGCGCTTTTTACCGATCTTGTTAGTCATCGAGCTCCCTCTCTTTTCTCGATTGTCTTGTAACAAGACATTGGAGTCCATACCGATGTCTGTCTGCATATCGCCCACTCGTAGGGTGAACGTTTAGCTAGATTATGCGCGATTGCATATGATAGGTGAACGTTCACTTGTATATTATCCTTGAACGGTCGTTTTTTGCCGTTAAACGGATATCTGACTTGAAAAAAATCACGATTACATGGGTATTGAGTGGGTTAAAATTTGAGGTCGATTAGGTGAACGTTTATTGTTTTCGCCGCTCCCGTACCCTCAGGAAGACACGCCCGAACAGACAGAACAAACATGGCCCCGCCGGGAACACTCCCGACGGGGCCATGGTCAATAGCGCCCTATGCGAACCCATTTACCGCTACAGGCAGACGCCATCCTTCCAAATGCTGATCTCGTGGCAGCCGCGACGCTCGGCACTCGTAAGCTTGCCGCTCGCCGTGTCCAGCACCATCTGATACAGGTCGTCGGCAGCCTCATCGAGCGTGCGCTCGCCCGTAGCCACCACGCCGGCGTTAAAGTCCATCCAGTTGGCCTTGTGGTCGCACAGACGCTGGTTGGTGAACACCTTGAGTGTAGGCGCCGGTGCGCCAAACGGCGTGCCGCGGCCGGTCGAGAACAGGATTACGTGGCAGCCGGCAGCCGTCAGGGCCGTGGTGGATACCATGTCGTTGCCCGGACCGCACAGCATGTTCAGGCCATGCTTGGTAGCCTGACCGGCATACGGCAGCACGTCGACGATGGGGGCAGATCCGCCCTTTTGCACGCAGCCGCAGCTCTTGTCCTCGAGCGTGGTAATGCCGCCGTCCTTGTTGCCGGGGCTCGGGTTCTCATAGACGACCTCGCCGTGGCTGATAAAGTAGTCCTTAAAGCCGTTGAGCATGTCGGAGGCGGCATTGAAGACGTCCTGGCTCTCACAGCGATCGAGCAGAATGCTCTCCGCGCCAAACATCTCGGGAACCTCGGTGAGCACCGACGTGCCGCCGCGGGCGACAACCATATCGCTCACGCGACCGATCGTGGGGTTGGCGGTAATGCCCGAAAGACCGTCAGAGCCGCCGCACTTAAGGCCAATGACCAGCTCGGAGGCAGGAATGGGCTCACGCTTGGCCTGCTTGGCCAGGTCGGCAAGCTCGGACAGGATCTTGTGACCCTCGACCTGCTCGTCGGCTACATCCTGGCAGGCGAGGAATCGAACGCGCTCGCGATCAAAGTCACCGAGCTCGTCGAGTACCTGCTGGTGCGTGCAGTTTTCGCAACCGAGGGACAGGAACAGCACACCCGCAGCGTTTGCGTGACGCGAGAGCGCCACCAGCAGACGGCGCGTCTGGGCATGGTCGGCACCGGTCTGCGAGCAGCCAAAGGGATGCGGGAAGTAGTAAACGCCCTCCAGCGAGCCCTCGACCAGATCCTGAGCCTGCTCGCACATGGCACGTGCGACCTCGTTGACGCAGCCGACCGTGGGGATGATCCACAGCTCGTTGCGCGTGGCGGCGCGGCCATCGGCGCGACGGAAGCCCATAAAGGTCTCGGGCTCAACCGGCTCAACGACCGGATGCGTCGGGTTGTAAGCGTACTCGACCTCGCCCGAAAGGTTGGTCTTGACGTTATGCGTATGAAGCCACTGACCGGGCTGGATGTCGCCCGTCACGTGACCGATAGGAAGACCGTACTTGACGACGTCCTCCCCCGCCGCAATGGCACGCACGGCCATCTTGTGGCCCTGCGGAATATCCTCCGCGGCAACGACCTCGCCCACCCCGGGAACCGCGACGGCGGTGCCCTTGGCAAGCGGCGACAACGCGACGATCACGTTGTCGGCCGGATTGATCTGGATAGTATTCATTACAAAGAGTCCTAACCCTACAGGTTGAGCAGAAGTCAGCGGGCGCCCGCCAGTTGCCCGGCGGGCGCACAGAAGGATTTAGGCCTGGGCGTTGGCAAATGCCTGCTTGGCGCCCTCGGCGCGCACAACGGCAAGCGCGTTGACGACAAACTCCTCAAGGCCGGCGATCTGCGTAAGGTCCTCGCCCCACATCTGCTCGTTGCTGAGCACGTCGTGCACCAGCTCGGCATCGTCTGCACCGGCGTGGGCGGCGTAGAAATCGAGCACGAAGGCATCGTCCTGAGCGGTGTACTCGGTGCCGTCGGCGCGGCGCAGGTGCAGGCCATCGCCCTCGCGAGCAACGAGCTCCTGCGTATAGAAGGCAATGAGCGTAGCGAGGCTCGTCGCCAGGCACTTGGGCAGGTTGCCGGTCTCGGCAACATAGTCCTTGAGCGTGGGCAGGTCGCGAGCACGCCATTTGGCGGTTGAGTTGAGGCAAATGGAGAGCAGCGCGTGGTCGATAAACGGGTTGTCGAAGCGGTTCTCGACGGCGGCGGCAAAGGCCTTGCAGTCCTCGACATCAAGATCGGCGGCAAGCGTCGGGATGACCTCGTCGTAGAGCATGGTGTTCATGAAGCCGCGAACGGTCTCGTCATGCATGCAATCGCGCACGATGTCAAAGCCGGCAACCCAGGAACCCGGAACAAAGGCAGTGTGGGCGCCGTTGAGGATGCGGACCTTGCGCTTCTTGTACGGGGTGACATCGGGGGTCACAAAGACGCCCGGCAGGCCGGCCTTCACGAAGGGCAGCTTCTCGGCAAGCGACTCGTCGCCCTGGATACCCCACATCTGGAAGGGCTCGCGCACGGCCAGGAAGGGATCCTCGTAGCCCAGGCGCTCGGCCACGGCAGCGGCCTCCTTGGGGTCGCGGATGCGGCCGGGGACGATAGTGTCGACGAGCGTGGTGCAGACGGTGCAGTCGTTGGCCATCCACTGCGCAAACTCGTCCTCCCAGCCCCAGTCGCTCACGTACTGGTTCATGATGCGCAGCAGCTCCTCGCCGTTGTGATCGATGAGCTCACAGGCGAGCACAATGACGCCCGGCTTGCCGGCGGCCCAGCGGGTGTGGAGCACCTGGGCAAGCTTGGCGGGGAAGCTCGCGGGCGGCATGTCGTCGGCCTTGCAAGACGGATCGTAGGCAATGCCGGCCTCGGTGGTGTTGGAGACGATAATCTCCAAATCGTCGGAGACGGCGACCTCCATCATGGCGCGGTAGTCGTCCTCGCGATACGGATTGAGGCAGCGGCTGCAGGCGCTGATCACACGAGACTCGTCGACCGTGTTGCCGCTCTCCTTGCCGCGCACCAGCACGGTGTACAGGTCATCCTGAGCGTTAATGCCGTCGGCAAAGCCAAAGGCACCGCTGATGGGCTGGACCATGACAACCTTGCCGCTCCAGCCGGTTGCCTCGTTGCCCATGTCAAAGAAGCGGTCGACAAAGGCGCGCAGGAAATTGCCCTCGCCAAACTGCAGAACCTTCTCGGGCGCGTCCTTGGGCAGCAGGTAGCCCTTGTAGCCGATCTTCTCGAGCGTCTCGTAGCTGATGTTCTCCATCGATGTCTCTCCTTAGATTGCTGTTAGCGTGCAGGCAAAACGGGGGCGCCGCGTGTGGCAACGGCGCTCCCGAGTTCGGTGTGATTCGATGCGGGTTTAGGCCTCGACGGTATCCAGGTCAAAGCCAAAGTAGCGGACCGCGTTGTTGTAGCTAATGTCGCGCACGATGGCTCCCAGCAGCTCCATGTCGGCCGGATACTTGCCCTGCTCGACCCACTCGCCGATCACGCCGCACAGCACGCGACGGAAGTACTCGTGACGCGGGTAGGACAGGAAGGAGCGGGAATCGGTAAGCATGCCCACAAAGTTGCCCAGCACGCCCTCGTTAGCCAGAGCCGTAAGCTGCTCGCGCATACCGATCTCGTTGTCGTTGAACCACCAGGCAGAGCCGTTCTGGATCTTGCCGGCGGTCGGAGCCTCCTGGAAGCAGCCCATCACGGTATCGATCATGGTGTTGTCGATGGGGTTCAGGCTGTACAGGATGGTCTTGGGCAGACCCGTGGACTCCTGGATGGAGTTGAGGAAATCGGCCAGCTGGTCGGACGGCGTGTAGTTGGAGATGCAGTCGTAGCCGGTATCGGGACCGAGCTTGGCGAACATAGCGCGGTTGTTGTCACGCTTGCAGCCAAAGTGCAGCTGCATGGCCCAGCCAAGGCGGACATACTCGCCGGCGACGAACTGCATAAAGGCCGTCTTGTACTTGAGGACCTCGTCCTCGGTAAGCGGCTCGGCGGCAAGGCCCTTGGCAAAGATAGTCTCGATCTCGTCGGCGGTAGCCGGAACGTACATAACGTAGTCGAGCGCGTGGTCGGAAGCGCGGCAGCCCAACTCGTGGGCAACGTCGTAGCGCTTGGAGATGGCAGCCTTCATGCCCTCGAAGTCGCTGATCTCAACGCCAGCAACCTCGGAGAGATGCTTGCAGTAGTCGGCGAACTCCTGGCCACGCTCGATGCACAGGGCGGCATCGGGGCGCATGGCGGGAACGACCTGAACGTCAAAACTGTCGTCGGCGGCAATCTTCTTGTGCCACTCAAAGCTGTCGGCGGGGTCGTCGGTAGTGCAGATCATGCGAACGTTGGACTGCTTGATGAGGTTGCGGCAGGTAAAGCTGGCCTCGGCGAGCTTGGCGTTGGCAAGGTCCCAGACCTCCTGAGCGGTTTTGCCGTTCAGGACGCCCTCGTAGCCAAAGTAACGCTTAAGCTCCAGGTGGCTCCACTCAAAGACGGGGTTGCCCACGCAACGGCCCAGGGTCTCGGCCCACTTCTGAAACTTCTCGCGAGCAGGGGCATCGCCGGTAATGAAGCGCTCGTCGACGCCGTTGGCACGCATCAGGCGCCATTTGTAGTGGTCACCGCCCAGCCAAACCTCGGTGATGTTCTCAAAACGCTTGTCGTCCCAGATCTCCTTGGGAGAAATGTGGCAGTGGTAGTCAACGATGGGCATGCCCTCGGCAAAGTTGTGGAACAGCTCCTCACCGGTTTTGGTGCTCAGCAGGAAATCCTGATCGTCCATGAAGTTTTTCATCAAACAACCCCTTTGTTGGCGGAGCGGGCGCACAATGCGCTCGTTATCCTATAGGTGAACGTTCACTATACTAATTCATTGCGCCTTAAAAGGTGAACGTTCACCTAACCACCATGGGGTGAACGGTCGATTTTGCCCGTTCAACGGTTACTGGAGCCGTGACTTGTATGTATTGCGAATTGGCAGGCGTCCCCGAATACCGAACTTGAGCGCTTTGGCCAGGTGGGTCATGTTCCGCCGTGCATTTTTGGGAGTATTCAGCATCGGAGCGCACCGCGCACCGTCTTCGAAGCCCTATCTGATGCTCATATTGCGCCCAATCGGCATAAATAAGTGCCCCCGATGGCGAATTACGCCATCGGGGGCACTTAAAACAGTCGTCCTAGCCTCTTTCGGGACACGCCATTGCTGAATACTCCAAAAAATGCACGTCGCAAGAGGGGGTACCTGACCAAACGGCTAAATTCCCGCAAGCTCGCAGTAGCGGTCGACGTTGCTGGCAAACACCATCTCCACAGCACCCTTCTGCACGGGCTCCGCCGGAGTTTTACCCCACAGCAGATACTCGCCCAAGGTCTTGGCACCACGGTAGGCCAGGCTCACCGGGTCCTTATAGACAATATTGGTAAAGATGCCACGGCGCAAGGCCAAGGCGCTCTCGGGGAACAGGTCGTTGCCGATTACCATGACCTTGCCGGCCTTGCCGCTTGAAACAAGCGCGTCGGCGACCACCTCGGAACCAACGGCAAAAACGCTACAGATGAGCTCGGGAGCATCCGGCGCACTCAAGCGCTGCTCAAGCTCGCGCTCGAGCTGTTTGACTTGCGCATGGGCGCCGGCAAGGTCCTCAACCTGCCATGGAATATCGTGTTCGCGCAGGTAATTATGAAAGGCGCGGGCGGTCAGGTAGTGGGAATCGGTATAGGGGTCGCCCGCCAACAAGAGCACGCGGGCGTCAGCCCCAGAAGCGTGGACCAGATTTGCCGCCTGCTCTGCCATAAGACTGCCCGCCGCGGAATAGTCCGCCAGACTGGCACCCAGGCGATCGAGGTGCGGGCGGTCGCCGTCTACGAGCTCGATTGTCACGCCCGCCTCGGCAATCTGCCTCAAGAGCTCGGTCGCGCGGTCATCACCCGGAACATAGGCAAGCAGACCATCGATCTTCTCGCCTACCTGCAGACGCTCATCGATCTGCTCGAGCGCATCGGCGTAGCCACCCACGCCAAATTCAACGCGCTCAACCGTAATGCCCCGGTCGATGACCTCCTGCTCAAAGCGGTTGCAGCCTTCCCAAAGGTAACGGAAAAAGTACGCCCCCTCGCGCGATGCGCGGGGCAGGCAAAACACCAGGTTGATATCCTTGCGGCGCAGGCTCGAGGCACTTGTGTTGCGATGGTAGCCCATGGCCTCGGCCTTGGCATTCACCTTGGAGCGCACGGATTCGCTCACGCCAGCCTTACCCGTCAGGGCCTTGTGCACGGTATTGATGGAAACGCCAAGCTCGGCGGCTATGTCCTTCATGGTTACGCGAGCGCTCATGGGGTTACTCCGTTATAGATAAGTTGCCAATTAACAGTACAGGTAACGATACCCCAAAATCACCCTTCAACTCGCCACGCTCGCCCCCAAATGTGCAAAGCGCCCCGCGAACGGATGCTCGCGGGGCGCTTGGATGACGGACCTTACTTGATACCGCGGCCCAAGTCTTCGGCAATTTTGTCCACGCCCTTAAGTGCGGCGCAGGTCTTTTTGTTGGAACAATGTCCTGTGCAAACGCCACCTTGAGCGCAGTCGGCGCAGGTGCCCTTGCGATAAATGCGCACGCACACGGCGACAAACGCAATACCGATAATAGCCAGTACAACAATATCGATAGGTGCCATAGCAAGCCTCCTCTAGTTAACCATCACTTACTTTACCCCATTCTCCACCTGCCAATAAGGGACAGGTATATTTTGGTCGATTTTATCTGCGGAAACGCCACATCTCCCTCACCAAAAAGCCCGAGTGTCGCTGGGACACCCGGGCTCGTGGAAAGGGGCTGATCCTTATTCGGACTTAAGCGGAAACTGCAGCGGAAGCGGTGTTGGTCTCGTCCTCGTCGGTCCAAGCGTGCTTGGGCATGGGACGGAAGATCTGGAAGAGCATCGCAACCAGCAGAACGATGGCTACAACCGTCCAAATACCAAACTGGCCAAGGACAAGCAGGTTGTAGAACTGGTTGATGAACAGGCCGATCACCCAGGCAAAGGCGCACTCGTAGCCGATGGCAATCGCGGTCCACTTGCCGGAGTCCATCTGGTTGCGGATAGTGCCCATGGCGGCAAAGCACGGGGCGCACAGCAGGTTAAAGGCGCCAAAGGCAACGCAAGCGCCCATGGTGGGGAACATGCCCGCAAACGCGGTCCACAGGCTCGGGTCGGTCTCGGCGGCGTCGGCAACGGACAGCAGCGAGCCGGCGGTGGCGACGACGTTCTCCTTGGCGACAAGTCCAGAGACAGTCAGCGCGGTGGCCTGCCAGGTGCTAAAGCCGAGCGGGGCGAAGATCCAAGCGACCAGGTTGCCCAGCATGGCGAGCACGGAGTAGTCCATAAACTCCTCAGGGATGCCGTCCATCGCAGGCAGGAAGCCGAAGGAACCGTTGTAGCTACCAAAGTTGGAGAGGAACCAAACCACGACGGTGGACGCGAAGATGACCGTGCCGGCCTTCTTGATAAAGGCCCAGCAGCGCTCCCATACATGCAGCGCCCAAGAGCGGATTGCCGGGAAGTGATAGGCGGGAAGCTCCATAACGAACGGCGTCGGGCGACCGGCGAAGAGCTTGGTCTTCTTGAGCATGAGGCCCGAGGCGATGACGGCAAAGACGCCCAAGAAGTAGAACAGCGGGCTGATCCATGCGGCGGTGGTGGAAGAATCGCCGATGATGGAACCCATGAGCAGAGCGATGATCGGCAGCTTGGCGCCACAGGGAATGAACGTGGTGGTCATGACCGTCATGCGGCGGTCCTTCTCGTTCTCGATGGTCTTGGTGGCCATGACGCCGGGGACGCCGCAGCCCGAGGACACGAGCATGGGGATGAAGGACTTACCGGACAGGCCAAAGCGGCGGAACACGCGGTCCATGATGAAGGCGACGCGGGCCATGTAGCCGCAGTCCTCCAAGAAAGACAGCATCACGAACAGCAGGAACATCTGCGGCACGAAGCCGAAGATGGCGCCCAGACCGCCGACGATACCGTCACAGACCAGCGAATCGACCAGGCCACCGTCCTCGGTGCCGCCCGCCACAAGGGCATCGTGCACCACGGTGGTAATACCCGGAACATAGGGGCCGTACTGTGCCGGGTCGACCGAGTCGGCGGCGTCACCCGCAGCCTCGACAGCTGCGTCGTAGGCGTCGCGGCCCTGGCCGAGCACATACCAACCGTCGGTGCCAAAGAGCTGGTCGTTGGTGAAGTCGGTCACCGTGCCGCCCAAGGTAGAGACGGCAATGTAGTACACGCAGAACATGATGACCACAAAGATCGGCAGGCCCAAGATACGGTTGGTAACCACACGGTCGATCTTCTCGGAGGTGCTCATCTTGGCCGGAGCCTTGGTGAGGCACTCGTCGATGATGTGGGCGATCACGCCGTAGCGCTCGCCGGTGATGATGGACTCGGCGTCGTCGTCGCAATCCTGCTCGCACTGGGCGACCAGCTGCTCGACGCGAGCGGCCTTCTCCTTAGTGAGGTTGATGAGCTTGCAGGCGTCCGCGTCGCGCTCGAACAGCTTGACGGCGTAGTAGCGACGCTTGTTGGCGGGAACGCTCGCCGGCAGATTGTTCTCGATGTGGTCCAGAACGTCCTCGATGGAGGAATCGAACTTGTGCTCCGGCACCTGGCCCTTGGAAGCAGCGGACTTCTTGACCTGCTCGAACAGCTCCGTGATGCCCTTGTTCTTAAGAGCCGAGATCATCATGACCGGGCAGCCGAGCTTCTTGGAGAGCTTGTCCGTGTCGATCTTATCGCCGTTCTTCTCGACCAAGTCGGCCATGTTGAGGGCGACGACCACGGGCAGGCCGGTCTCGATAACCTGAAGCGCCAGGTACAGGTTGCGCTCGAGGTTGGTGGCATCGACCACCTGGACGACGACATCGGGCTCGCCGCTCATGAGGTAGTCGCGCGAGCACTGCTCCTCGGGGCTGTAGGGGGAAAGCGAGTAGATGCCGGGGAGGTCCGTAATCGTGACGTTCTTGTCGCTTAGGAGCTTGGCTTCCTTTTTCTCAACCGTGACGCCGGGCCAGTTGCCAACGTAGCCGTTGGCGCCGGTGATCAGGTTGAAAAGCGTGGTCTTGCCGCAGTTGGGGTTACCCGCCAGCGCGACATGGATCTGAGAATCCGCCATTCAATCCTTCTTCCTTGTGTGCCCGCGCTGCTTTCTCCGCGCGAGCTGGATAATGTGCTTCAAAGTTGCTGCATTAAGTTAGAGAAACCTAACTTTATCTGCAGAAATACTCGCCGCTGGCCCTTACTGGACCTCGACGACGGCAGCCTCCTCCTTGCGGATGGAAAGCTCGTAGCCGCGCACGTTGATCTCGACCGGATCTCCGAGCGGTGCGACCTTTACGACCTTAAACGACGTGCCCTTGATGAGCCCCAGGTCCATAAGGTGACGGCGAAGCGCACCCTCACCGTGAAGCTTGACGATGGTGGAGCTCTCGCCCACCTTAACGTCACCCAACGTCTTCATTTACTTGTCCCCCTTTCGGTTTTTTTAAATGCTGCGGACTAACTGACGGTCATGATGTGCATGGCAACCTTGGAATCGATACCAAAGCGTGCGCCCAGCACCGTGACGATGATATTGGCGCCACTCGAGCTCACCACGTGAATTTCGCTGCCCTCGACAAAGCCGAGGTCCTTGAGGTGGTGCTTCATATCCTCATTGCCCTTTACACGAGACACGCGCACGGTTTCGCCCGCTTTTACCATCGAAAGCGGCATAGCCGGCATCTGCGGTCCGCAAGACATGAGTGAGCTCCTAACGTCAGTTCGTCCTCAACATCGACGCAGCAAAAGTTAACCACGTCTATGTTCGCTACAGTAAACTAGCACGTGGCTAACTTTTTGGAAAGGGTTCCTATTCAGTTTTCGGAAAAGTTTCCTATATGCAACAAAGAAAGATGTGACAAAGGGACTGTCCCTTCGCCACATTGTTGCGCTTTAGAGCGAGAGGTTTCTGATCGACGTGACGCACGAGGCCTCGTCCACGCCCGAAACGCGGAACACGATGTCCTCGCCGCATTCGCCGTAGAGCGCCATGAGCCCCATCACATCGCGACCGTCGGTATGGCGCTCGCCGATACTGACCGATACGTTGCTACGGTGCTTGGCAATGATGTCGTAGAGCAGCGCAACCGGGCGGGCATGCAGTCCCAACGGATCTTTAATCGTCTTTGTAAACTCGACCATGTCCCCTCCCACGACATCGCACATTCGGCCAGCAAACCCAGCCACGTGGTAGTTATTGTACGTTACCGGCGCACCCCCGTCCCACAAAAAACGAGGGAAGGCACACGTCCTTCCCTCGTTGCAAGCAATATGTAGCCGCTTGCCTACATCAGGCGCAGGCTGACGTCCTTGAGCTGGGCGCCGGAAACGGCACTCGGAGCGCCCGACATGAGGTCGGAGCCGCTGGCCGTCTTGGGGAACGCCATGACGTCGCGGATGGAGTCGGAGCCGGTGAGCAGCATGCACACGCGGTCCAGGCCCAGAGCGAAACCGCCCATCGGGGGCGCACCAAACTTGAGGGCCTCCATGAGGAAGCCAAACTGAGACTCGGCGCGCTCCTCGGTGAAGCCCAGGAGCTTGAGCATGGACATCTGCATCTCGGCGTTGTGGATACGCATACCGCCGCCGCCGGCCTCAAAGCCGTCCATGACAAAGTCGTAGGTGCAAGAACCGGCTGCCAACGGGTCGGCCTCGATCTTGGCGATGTCGGTCTCGGTCGGCAGGGTAAAGGGCTGGTGCTCGGCTGCATAGGCCTTGCGGTCCTCATCCCAGTGGAACAGCGGGAAGTTGACGACCCACAGGAAGTCGTGGCTCTCGCGCTTGATCTCAAGCGCGTTGGCCATGTGGGAACGCATGCCGCCCAGGATCTCGTCGGAAAGCAGGCGCGGGCCGGCGGCGAACATCACAAGGTCGCCGGGCTCGACATCCATGCGCTCGCGCAGAGCCGCCATCTCCTCGTCCGAGAAGAACTTGACGATGGGGCTGTTGATGGAGCCGTCCTCGCGGAAAGCGATCCACGCCAGACCCTTGGCGCCAAACGTGGAGGCCACGCCGGCAAGCTTATCGATCTTGGCACGTGCCCAGGCACCGGCGCCCTTGGCGTTGATGGCCTTGACGACAGAGCCCTCCTCGTTTGCCGCAGTCGCAAAGACCTTGAACTTGGAGTTGGCAAAGATGTCGGTCAGGTCGACCAGATGCATGCCATAGCGGGTATCGGGCTTGTCGGAGCCATAGGTGTCCATGGCCTCCCAGTAGTTCATGCGACGCAGCGGCGTGGGCATCTCGACACCCATGCGGCCGAAGGCATCGGCCAGGACCTCTTCGAGCGCGCTCATAACGTCGTTCTGGTCCACGAAGGACATCTCGATATCGACCTGAGTGAACTCGGGCTGACGGTCGGCACGCAGGTCCTCGTCGCGGAAGCACTTGGCAACCTGATAGTAGCGCTCGACGCCACCGACCATAAGCAGCTGCTTCAGGAGCTGCGGGGACTGCGGCAGGGCGTAGAAGTTGCCCGGCTGAATACGGCTGGGAACGATGAAGTCACGAGCGCCCTCGGGCGTGGACTTAAACAGGGAGGGCGTCTCGACCTCCATGAACTCACGGTTGTGCAGCGCCTCGCGAATGGCAAAGGTAAAGTCGGAGCGCAGCTTGAGGTTGGCCATCATCTCGGGACGACGGAGGTCCAGATAGCGATAGCGCAGACGGGTGTCCTCGCTGGTCTCGATGCCGTCCTCAATCTGGAACGGCGGGGTGACGGACGTGTTGAGCACCTCGGCGTGGTCGGTCAGGACCTCGATCTCGCCGGTCGCGAGCTTGGCGTTGGTGGTCTCCTCGCCACGGGAGCGCACGACGCCGTGGATCTTGATGGGCCACTCGGGACGCATGGTCTCGGCGATCTTAAATGCGTCGCCGTCAGAGTGCTCGGGGTCGAAGGTGAGCTGCGTGATGCCCTCGCGGTCACGAAGGTCGCAGAAAATAAGGCCGCCGTGGTCACGGCGACGGCTCACCCAACCGGTGAGGGTGACCTCTTCGCCCACGTTCTCGCGGCGAAGCTCGCCGCAGGTACGGGTGTGCATGGAATGCTCGTCGATGGGACGGGTCTGGCTCATACCAGTGATCCTCCTTTATGGATCTGTGCCGCCCCGTGTCGTTCCGGGCGGCGTCGTACAGATTTGCCCAGCCTGCGTAAACCGCGCAGCCAGACATGGCGTTCTATCTTATCGCACCTGTGTCGATGTGCCGCGGAAAAGTAGTTCTCGCCCAAAGACTTGACGGAGACGAAACAATTGACGCAGCCTGGCCGTCGCCAAGGCGCGCCGCGTGCGACAATGTGCCCCAATACAACTGCGCTCGGAAAGGCCCGCCATGACTGCACGCCTCATCGTTATGGATATCGACTCCACGCTCATCAACCAGGAGGTCATCGACCTGTTGGGCGAGGAGGCAGGCGTGGGCGAGCAAGTTGCGCGGATCACCGAACGCGCCATGCGCGGCGAGCTGGACTTTAAGCAAGCGCTCGAGGAGCGCGTGGGGCTGCTCGCCGGCCTGGACGAGAGTGTGTTCGAGCGCACCTTTGAACGCGTGACATTTACCCCCGGCGCGCTGGAGCTTGTGCGTTCGGCACACAGCAAGGGCTGGAAGGTCGGCGTGGTAAGCGGCGGCTTCCACGAGATCGCTGACAAGATCGTAGCCGCCGCGGGTATCGATTTTTGCCTGGCCAACCGCCTGGAAGTCGTGGACGGCAAGCTCACCGGTAAGTTGGCTGCCGGCATTGTGACCAAGGAGTCCAAGCTCATCCAGCTGCTGGACTGGGCAGTTGAGTGCGGCGTCGATATGGCCCATACCGTCGCGATCGGCGACGGCGCCAACGACATCCCCATGATTCAGGCCGCGGGCACGGGCATCGCGTTTTGCGCCAAGCCCAAGACGCGCGAAGCTGCCCCGTTTGCCATCGACGAGCGCAACCTGATGCTCGCCATGGACATCATCCTGCGTGACTAATCGATCCGTCTAACAATTGAATCAATCCGTCCTATAGTTTCCGAACAATTTTGTCTTAGTGTTCGGAAACATACCCTTTGAGTGCTAGACTTTGCGCCGTCGAAGGGAACATATATGGATAAGCGAGATCTAGAGCAGCTGCTGAGCGATGTTGCCGGCGGATCAGTCACCCCCGCCGACGCCCTTACGCGCATCCAGACGGCTCCGACCGCCGATTTGGGCTTTGCGCAGCTCGATCTTTCGCGCGGGGTGCGCCAGGGAGCCGGCGAGGTTGTCTACGGTGCGGGTAAAACCGCCAAGCAGATTGCCGCCATTATCGAAGCGCTGCGCGATGCCGGCCAGGAGCGCATCCTGGTCACACGCCTGGACAGCGAAAAAGCAGCCCGCATCTCGGAGCTCCTCGACAACGGCATCGACCTGGGATATGTCCCGGACGCGCAGCTCGCCCTCGTGGGCGGCAAGCCCTCCCCCACCGGTAACGGACGCATCGTCGTCGCCTGCGCCGGCACGAGCGACTTGCCCGTCGCCGAGGAAGCCGCGTTGACGGCCGAGTTCTATGGCAACGAGGTCGACCGCCTCTACGACGTAGGCGTCGCCGGCCTGCACCGCTTGCTCGCGCATGCCGAGGAACTTGCCCAGGCGCAGGTGGTCATCGCCATCGCCGGCATGGAAGGCGCGCTGGCGAGCGTTATCGGCGGCCTGGTGAGCTGTCCGGTCATTGCCGTTCCCACCAGCGTGGGCTACGGCGCGAGCTTTGGTGGCGTAGCCGCACTGCTCGCCATGCTCAACTCCTGCGCCAGCGGCGTTTCGGTCGTCAATATCGACAACGGCTTTGGTGCCGCATACCAGGCAAGTCTTATCAATCATCTGAGCGCCGGCACACCCCGCGCCCGCTAAGGAGCATTCCATGTCCAACCATCAGCATACGCTTATCATCGACGGCACCTCGGGCATCAGCGGCGATATGACCGTCGCGGCCCTGCTCGACCTGGGCGCCAGCGAGGAGCATCTGCACGAGCAGCTCGCCACGCTGCCGGTCGACGGCTTTTCGATTGCCGTGACGCGCGTAAACAAGCACGGCATCGACGCCTGCGATTTCGATGTCCAGCTTGCAGAGGAGCTCGAGAACCACGATCACGATATGGCCTGGCTCTACGGCAACGAAGCAGCTGTCGAGCATATGCACGAACACGAACACCACCATCATGACCATGGCGAGCACGAACACGAGCACTGCCACGAGCATGACCATGAGGCCCACGGTCATGGCCACGAGGGTCACCATCACGCCCACCACCATCACCACCGTTCCTTGGCGGACGTCACCGCCATCATCGATGACTCGCAGCTAAGCGATGGCGCCAAGCGTCGCGCGCTCGCCATCTTTACCGCGCTCGCCGCCGCCGAGGCCATGGCCCACGGCAAAACGACCGAGACCGTCATGTTCCACGAGGTGGGCGCCATCGACTCCATCGTCGACGTCTGCTCTGTCGCCATCTGCCTCGATGACCTAGGTATTGAGGACATCGTGGTCGAGTCGCTCTCCGAGGGTCGCGGCACCATCCGCTGTGCCCACGGCCTTATGCCCATTCCTGTCCCCGCTGTCGTCAACCTGTGCCAAGCGGGCAATATCGCCCTCACGCCCGCGCCGGTCGCCGGCGAGCTCGTGACGCCCACGGGCGCCGCCATCGTCGCCGCACTGCGCACGTCCGAGCACCTGCCGGCCCGCTACCGCATCGAGGCCGTCGGCTACGGCGCCGGTAAGCGCCCCTACGAGGGTTGCTCCGGTACGCTCCGCTGCCTGCTCGTTCACACGGACGCATAGCCATGGATGCCCGCAAGGCAAAAAGCCGCGCCGCCATCGTCGCGGCGTTCTCCGAACTGCTGCGCGAAGAGGACTACGGCAAGATCACCGTCGGCGACATCATCGCTCGCGCCCATGTGGGTCGGGCCACGTTCTATGGCCTCTTCAAGAGCAAAGATGACCTACTGTCCGAACTCGTGAGCGACATCTGCACCCACGCCCTCGACGACGATGGCACACCGCTCGACGATCCGCTCGTACAAGTCGAGCATATCCTCAACAACCTCTGGGAACGCCGCCAGGGCGTACGAGCCCTCGTAGCCGGCGCCGGCTCACGCGTCTTCGCCGACTGCTTACGCAAGACCATCATGTCACGAGCAGCCGAAACCGTCCCCACCGACCCAAACGGCCCCGCCGCCACCATGGACCGAAGCTTCCTACTACACCACATAGCCTCAAGCTTCGTAGGAATGGTCCAATGGTGGGCCTGGCACAACTTCCAAGCCGACAAAGCCGACGTAGCCAAAGACTACCTATCAGCCATAAAGCCTCTCTTCACCTAAGTAAGAAGCTCATCCCAAAGCATCACCCCAACCCAGGGCGCCACGCATCCCAAAGTATCAACAACAGCTCAACGCCCCTATCAGCAACAAGCCCCTCCCATCCAAATTCAGATATATGTTGGGTTGCTTGCTCGAGCGCAGCAAAGATCCCACAGCTGGCCGCATGGGGTAACTTCCCAGCGCATTCCGCAGGACGCAAAAAGGCTCGCCGCACGAAGTGCGCAGCGAGCCTTTTTGCATGTCCGAGGACGCGCTGGGAAGTTACCCCATGCGGACGGCGGACAACCTATGTAGCCTCAGACTAGAACATGCCCAAGAAGCCATGCACAAACAGCGCGGCCACAATAGCACCGACAAACGGCGCGATGCCAGGAACAAGCAGACCATACTTCCAGTTGTTGTCGGCCTTGTTCTTGATCGGCAGCACCTGATAGGCCATGCGAGGACCAAGGTCACGAGCCTGGTTCATGGCGAAGCCGGTGATGCCGCCCATGCCCATGCCGACAGCCCAAACGATCAGGCCGACGCAGATTGCGAGCATCAGAACGTTCTCGCCGGCGCGGCTAGCGGCAGCAAGGATGGCGCTGATGAACACGAAGGTGCAGATAGCCTCGCAGAAGAAGTTACGAGCATAGTTCGTGCCCTCGGTGGTGGGGTTGGTCGAGAAGATGTTGCGCTGGGCAATGGGGTCGACGACGTCCTCGGAAGCCTTGAACTCATCGGCATACATAAACCAAGCGATCACGGCACCCACAAAGCCGCCGAGCATATCGGCAAGCATGAAGGGGATGCAGTTGCCCCACGGCACCAGGCCGACGATGCACTGGGCAAGCACCATGGCGGGGTTCATGCACACAGCGCCACCAAAGACAAACAGGCAGACCGAGATGCCAAAGGACCAGGTGGTGATGGCAAACATATGGCCGGAGCCCTGATACTTGGTGCCCTTGAGCACGGTATCGCAGTGCACGCCCACGCCAAAGACGATCATGAGGGCCGTCGCGCCGAATTCGCAGAGGAGTTTGGTAAGCATAAAACCTTATCTTTCTTATCGGTTACAAACGATTCGTTTAAGCCGCGCACTAGTGCTGTGCGACGACAACACCCAGGCCATCGGGGATGACGGCGACCTTGGCGTCGGCACCCTTCATCTCAAAGGCGAGCTTGAGCGCCTCCTCGAGGGTGTTGACCGGCGTCATGTGCATATCCTTGAGCATCTGGTGATCGCACAGGTCGGTAACCATGATCACGGGGTGATGTGCCAGGATGCGAGCGAAAATCTGGCTCGTCCACTGGTCGGGCAGAGTCTCGTCCTTGGGACGATCGATGCAGGCGCGCTCAAACTCCGCCGGATCGTTGTCGGCGATGTTGTGATAGAAGCCCTCGCCGCCGTGACCGTCGGCACAACCAGCGACATCGATAATCACGCCACCCTCGGGAAGCGTGGCCTCGGCAGCGCACATGCCCTTCACGGCCTGGTAGATATTCTGGTCGAGCGGGTAGCCGCCGTTGGTGGTGATGGCGATCTCGCACTCGACGGGCTCAACGCCGGCAAGGCTCTTCACGAACTCGCAGCCAGCCTCGTGCGCCTTGTGGATGTCGCCGGCAAAGGAGCCAATGACCTCGTGCTTGCCGTTGAGCACCACGTTGAGCACAAAGGCAAGGTGGGCCATCTCAGCGGCGGCAAACATGTCCTCGCTCACGTGGTTGTGGCACAGGTTGCCGGCGCGCGAATGGGAATCGTTCACAAACTGGCCGTTGTGGTTGTACATGATGGTCTTGTAGCTGGCGATGCCAGGCAGGACGGACTTGCGGCTGCCAGAGAAACCGGCAAAGAAGTGCGGCTCAATGAAGCCCTCGGCAAGCAGCAGATCGCAATCGGCAGCAATCTTGTTGATGATGCACTCGCCACCAGAAGGCAGGGTGCCGATCTTTTTCATCATGCTGTCGTCAGTCGCGACGTGCATAACGATTTCCTCGTTGGCAACGATCTCCTCGCCATACTTGTTGACGAGCTCCTCGTGCGTCGACGGACGGTGCATACCCGTAGCAACCAGAATGCGAACGCGCGCCTCAGGCGCAGCGGAGTGGATGTGATGCAGCAGAATAGGCATCGTCACACGCGAGGGAACGGGACGCGTATGATCGGAGCTAATGATGACAATATCCTTCTTACCAGCACAAAGCTCCTCGAGCGAAGGCGAGCCATAAGGGTTGGCAAGCGACTCCTCTACTAGCTCTTCCTGCGATTTCGTGGTCTTAAACTCGTTTTGATGACCTTCCATCACACCCGCGAAGTTCTTATCCTCGAGCTCCAGATGCAACGTCTTGTGGTCAAACGGCAGTTCACATTCAAACAATGACGAGCGCCCTCTTCCTTTCAACTGACACACTAGATAAACCGTTGGAAGGATACGCCGCTCACCGAAAAACACCACCGTCCACCGACTCATTAACACAACGTTCATATTTGACCCACAACAAAACAACCGCGATCCCAAACGGGACCGCGGCCGCTACAGTCGTAAATCGAGAAGCGCCACATGCATCTCAATCCCAATCGATAAGACGCGAGGCGCGAAGCGCGCCTTATTCCCTTCAGCTTTAATCCCAGAAGACCGAGGACGAAGGGACCCGACGGGTTTCCCTCTGAATGCATTCCGCAGCACGAAGCCCCATCAAAGTGCGCGAAGCGCGCCATCTTTTCCCCAGCCAGTAATCCTCCGAAGACCGGACATCGCAGGGGCCGCCATATGTTTACTTTCCGGCGCACTCCACAGGACGCAAGAAGCCCTCGCCGCACGAAGTGCGCAGCGAGGGCTTCTTGCATGTCCGAGGACGCGCCGGAAAGTAAACATACGGCGGCCCCGGACAGCGACTACAGGGCTATCGATTACCCCGTGTTCTGCAGTCCTGCCGAGACGCCGGTCACAGTCGAAAGAATCAGGCTCATGTACTCGGCCTTCTTCTCCTCGGCCATCTCGTCCTGGTTCATGCGCACCTCGCGAAGGGCGCGAACCTGGGCGATAGACAGGGCGTCGACGTAGGGGTTGCGCACGCGGACGGCGCAGCCGAGCACGCGGCGACGCTGCAGCGGCCACTCGTCACCGACGATGGCAAGGACCCACTTACGGGTGAGCTGCATCTCGGTGAAGACCTTCTCGGACAGATCCTGGCGATCGCCCAGGTGCAGGTACATCTTGGCGATGCGCTGATCGGTCTTAGCGATCGACATCTCGATGTTGTCGATGAACGTGCGGAAGAACGGCCACTCCTGGTAGGCAGCCTTGAGCTGGTCAAGGTCGCCCAACTGCTCGCAGGCGGTGCCCAGGCCGTACCAAGCGGCCAGATTGATGCGTGCCTGGCTCCAGCTAAAGATCCACGGAATGGTACGCAGGTCGTCGAGCGACTTGGCGCCCAGGCCGCGCTTGGCGGGACGCGAGCCGATTGGCAGCAGACCGACCTCGGTCAACGGCGTCACGGTCGAGAACCACGGTGTAAAGTCCTCGGTGTTCAGCAGGTCCAGATAGCGCTCATGGCTTACTGCGTTGAGCTTCTCCGCCATATCCCAGAACTTCTGCGTGGTCTCGGTGTTGGTCTTCTCGACGCTCGGGGCCGACTGCAAAAGCGTTGCGGCGGCAACGGACTCAACATGGCGCTGAGCCAGCGTGCGGTTGCCGTAACGGGCAAAGATGACCTCGCCCTGCTCGGTGAGCTTAAAGAAGCAGTTGACCGAACCCTTGGGCTGCGCCAGCACGGCCTTGTTGGCCGGACCGCCGCCACGGCCCACGGCACCGCCGCGACCGTGCATGAGCACCAGGTCGATATCGTTCTTCTCGGCCCACTTGGCAATGCGCTCCTGCGCGGAGTGCAGCGCGAGCATGGCCGTGGTAGGACCGGCATCCTTGGAGGAGTCGGAATAGCCCAGCATGACCTCCATGCGGCGGTTGGTCTGGGCAAGGCGCTTTTGCACCACGGGCAGCGTAAGCATCTGGTCGAGCACGTCGACGCAGCCCTCGAGGTCCTCGAGCTGCTCGAACAGCGGGATCACGTCGAGCTCGGGGACATCCTCCTCGTGTGCAAAGGACAGGTGGGCCAGCTCAAAGACGTCGGCCACATGCTGGGCGCTCTTGGTGAACGAGATGATGTAGCGGTGCGCCATCTTCTTGCCGTAGCGCTTTTGGATGGAACCGATGGCACGGAAGGTGTCGATAACCTCGCGCGTCATGGGCTGCAGGTCGCCATGGATACCGTTCTCGTGGATATCCTTGAGGGCGCGGGCGTGCACCACGGAGTGCTGACGGAACTCCATCTCGACCATGTGGAAGCCGAAGGACTCGACCTGCCAGATGATGGTCTGGACCGGGCCGTAGGCGGCACGGACGGCACCGCAGGCGGCCAGGGAGCGCTGGACGACGCGCAGGTCATCCAGGAACTCATCGGCGCTGTGGTACATGGTATCGGTGATGCGACGGACGGTGGCGTTCAGACGGTCGGCCATGACGAGCATAACGGCGCGATGCGGCTCGTGCTCGGAGATCAGTTCAGCACGTGCGGTGTACTGAGTGCTCGTCTCGACCTGATGGTTCCACAGGTTGATGAGTTCGGCAGACGGCTTGCTGTAGGTGGCCTCAAGCGTCAGGTTACGGCCGATGCGGCGGCACTTGTCCTCGAGCTTGAGCACCATATGGGTGAAGTACTTGGCAGCAACCTCGCGGCTCACCTTGGCGGTGACATTGGGGTTGCCGTCGCGGTCGGAACCGATCCAGCTGCCGGGGTGGAAGAACGCCGGGCACAGCGGCGGCACGGTGCCGGCCTTGTCGCCCAGCACCCAGTCATCAAAACGACGATAGATAACGGGAATGACGTCGAACAGCGTGTTATCGAAGATGTCGATGATGGTATCGGCTTCTTCGACCGGCGTGGGCTTCTTGAGCGCGATGGGGCTCGTACGCACCAGAGCGTCGATCTCCTGCAGCATATGGCGCTCGTTCTCCACCAGGTCGGAGCCGCCCAGGCGCGGACGCTCCTCCAGCAGGTTGGAGATACGGCGAATCTTGCCCTCGACGGCCTTACGACGGGCCTCGGTGGGATGTGCGGTAAAGACAGGGTGGAACTCGAGCTTGTCGAGCAGCTCGTTGGCGCCCTCGACACCCATCTCGTTTACCAACTGGTGATAGGCGACGGTGAGTTCGTTGGCGGGATCGACCTCGGTATCGGTCGACGCACCTGCCTCGCGCTCGCGCAGCTGCGCCACGCGGTAGTTCTCCTCCGACAGGTTTGCCAGATGGAAGAAGCTCGTAAAGGCGCGGACGATAACCTGCTGCTTATCGAGCGGCAGACTGTCGATCAGATCAACGACCTCGCGAAACGCCACGGCGGTGGGCTCGTCGGCAGTGGGCACGCCCTGCTCGTCGACGGACTCGTCGGCAGCACGGGTGCCGGGGTTTCCGGCATTGGCCACAATCTCGGCTGTCAAAATCTTGTCGAACAGGTCCGCGATCTCGGGATCATACTCGCTAAGCACACGGCGCTCCAGGCGCAAGAACAGCGCCAGATTGTCGCGCAGCTCCTCGGGGATCTCGATCTCGGCGAGACGCTCCTTGGATTCGGCATTCGAGCCGATTCGGTTAACGAGGCGGTTGACCACGGCAGCGACGCGCGCCGCGGCTTCGGGTACAGACTGGTTGCTTAGGTTCTCAGCCACGTTTCCTCCCATTCCTCCTTCTATGCACGTAACATGCGGTATTTATTATAGGCACTCGGCAAAAACTTTCGACGCTGATTGCGCTTTACCACACAAAAGTATTTTCTGCATTGCAAGGCTTTTTGCCCCAAATGGTCGTATTTCTCGGTGGGCGGCATATGCAAACGGGGGCATTCCGCATAAATGCGAAACACCCCCGTAACAATCGCTCTCAATGAGCTGAGCGCTTTAGTGAGTCCACAGCTCAAAAATCATGCGCTACAGGCGCTCACGAACCGCCTCGACCACGTTGGCCAGATCGACGAGGGCCTCGTCATGGCTCTCCATGTCGCGCACCTTGACCTTGCCGGCGGCAAGCTCGTCGCCGCCCAAGACCAAAATGAGCTTAGCGCCCACCTTGTCGGCCTGCTTAAACTGAGCCTTAAGCGAACGACCCTGATAGTCTGCCTCGGTCACGATACCTGCGGCGCGAAGCTCCTGCGTAATGGCAAAGACGTTCTGGCGCAACTCCTTGCCGGCATTGGCGACGTAGACACACGGGGTCTCCTCGGCGCCCAGGTCGCTGCCAAAGGCCTGCAGGGCCAGCAGGGCGCGCTCAAAACCGACGGCGAAGCCGACGCCGGCCGTGGGCTTGCCGCCCTCGAGCTCGACCAGGCCATCGTAGCGGCCGCCGCCACCGATGGAGCCGACGCCGGCGCCAGGGGCCTCGACCTCAAAGACGGTACGGGTGTAGTAGTCCAGGCCGCGCACCAGGGTGGGATCCTCGACGTACTCGATACCGGCGACGTCCAGATAGCGCTTGACCTGCTCGTAGTGCTCGCGGCACTCATCGCACAGGTTGTCGCCCATCAGCGGGGCGTCGGCCATGATCTCGCGGCAGTGGTCGTTCTTGCAGTCGAAGGCGCGCAGCGGGTTAAGCTCGGCGCGCTCGCGGCACTCGTCGCACATCTCATCGGCGTGGTCGAGAATGAACTGCTTAACCTGCTCGCGATAGGCCGGACGGCATTGGGCATC
>CAJJPN010000004.1:0-37132 GCA_905193635.1 Coriobacteriaceae bacterium | reverse complement strand
GTGCCCTACCGGGAGTAGCCCCGACGGTTGACAAAACTATAGGAACACCCAATGACTACCCGGAATGAGAGTGGATAATCTCCCACTTTTGGCCTGTATGCAGGCTCAAAGTGGGAGATTATCCACTCTCGTGATTTGGGCGCAGCGCGCAGCACTCCTCATGAACAGCGACCTCAATAGCAAAAGCCCCGCAGTCGGAGCGGACCGCGGGGCTCATGAAGAGAGGCTAGTTTGTGGGCGCTTTGCCTGGCGCCCACGAGAGAGGCAACAGAGTAGAGACTACTCGTGGATGCGGGTACCGGAGAGGCCGGCCATGGTCTCGGCGGCCTTGTCCAGGGCGCCGATGATGCAGGTGCGGCCCTTGCGGGAACGGGCAAACTTGATGGCAGCGCGGACCTTGGGCTCCATGGAACCCTTGCCGAACTGGCCCTCGTCGGCCAGGCGCTCGGCCTCGTCGGCGGTGAGGTCCTCGAGCTCCTCCTGGTTGGGCTTGCCAAAGTTGATGGCGACATGCTCAACGGCGGTCAGCAGGAACAGGACGTCGGCGTCGCAGTCCTCGGCCAGCAGCTCGCCGCCCAGGTCCTTGTCGATAACGGCGGGAACGCCCTTGTAGCAACCCTTGTTCTCGTAGTCGCGGACGACGGGGATGCCGCCGCCACCGCAGGCGATGACGATGAACTCGTTGTCGAGCAGGTTGAGGATGGAGTCAGCCTCGACGATCTTCTTGGGATCGGGGGAGGCGACGACGCGACGCCAGCCGCGGCCGGAGTCCTCGACGAAGACCTTGGAGGGATCCTCGGCCATGAACTCCTTGGCCTGCTCCTCGGTGTAGAAGGGGCCGATCGGCTTGGTCGGGTTCTTGAACGCGGGATCATCCGGATCGCACTCGATCTGGGTGACGACGGTGGCGGCGTGCCAACGCTTATAGCGCTTGTGCATCTCGCGGCCGATGCCCTGCTGCAGGTGGTAGCCGATGTAGCCCTGGGACATGGCGCCGCACTCGGGCAGCGGCATCTCGGGGGTGCCGATGGCGTCGTGGGCGGCGGCGAAGGCGTTCTGGATCATGCCGACCTGCGGGCCGTTGCCGTGGGTGATGATGATCTCGTTGCCCTGCTCGATGAGGCCGAGGAGAGCGTGGGCGGTGTTGCTCACGGCCTCGATCTGCTCGACGGGGTTGTTGCCGAGGGCGTTGCCGCCAAGGGCGACGACAATACGATCGGGCTTGCCAAGAGGCTTAGACATTGCTGGAATCCTTTCTGTAAAAGGCCTACAACCCATTAATAACCCGCGTCCGTGCGATACGCGAGTTTATTAAGGTTTATATTCTCTTTATCGCTCTTTTTATTCATTTTGAAAATACCTAAGCGGCGAACGGTCGATTTTACCCGCTCAGCGTAAAGAAGCCCAGTTCAGGCACATCTACGCCATTTACGTGCAACTTTATTTAAATAGAGCAGGGATTAGACCAGATTATGCAAACTATATCTTTGCTAAACACAAAACGGACAGCGCAATATCTTACTCGCACTATACGCGATTCTATACATTAATTTGACGAGTATGCACCCCTGCAAAAACATGGGGCTTTTCATCCAACATAAGGGATAGCCGATCGCGCTTCACCCCGCGGCAAGCGACTGCGAGTTCGCAGTATGGAACTTTACCGTCGGCTTCTGCATGAACGCTGCCGACGCCCTTTCGCTCCTGCGCGCCCAAGCAGCCGAGAACGCTAACGGCGCCACTGTCAACCTGGCCACCCTCAACAACGGCGCCGCCAGCCTTTTCGCAAAGTACCGTGCTGGCTCGCTGGCTTTGAGGCCTAAGTGAGCTTTGCTATTTCCCAATTTTTGTATGATTTGGGTCAAATCTATTTGTCAATTTTTGTATGATTAGGGGCAAATCTATTTGCCAATTTTTGTCAATGAGGTGTTTTAATGCTACGCCGCAAGGTCACTGATAGGCTTTTGAGCTGGAAGAATAACTCCCATAAGGCCCTGCTTGTTACCGGTGCGCGTCAGATTGGCAAGAGCTATGCGATTCGCGCGTTTGGAAAGAGCAACTACGCTTCGTATTATGAGGTCAATCTGCTACTTGATGCCGAGGCAAGAGACGTACTTGTTGGCGCTAAGAACTCCATTGACTTCATCAACCGTGTGGCCCTTCTTGCGAATGCACCGCTTGTTGAAGGAGACACGCTTATCTTCGTCGATGAGATTCAGGAGTATCCGCAGATCGTTACACTTATGAAGGCGCTGGTCGAGGACGGACGCTTTAGCTATGTCTTCTCGGGGTCTATGCTTGGGACTGAGTTTAAGGGGATCTCTTCTTTTCCGGTAGGGTATGTCGAGCACATTGTTATGCGGCCGATGGATTTTGAAGAGTTTTGTTGGGCAAACAGCGTCAGCGAAAATGTGCTTGCAGATATTCGCAGCCGCCTTGTCGAGAGACGTCCCGTCGAAAACTATATTCATGAGGCGATGCTCAAAAACTTTAGAGCCTATATCGTTTGCGGCGGCATGCCGGAGGTCGTTCAGAACTATATCGATTCGGGCTATTCGCTCGTGAGAACGCGTGAGCTTCAAATTCAGCTAGTCGATCAGTACAAAAGCGATATCTCTAAATATGCATCGACTCGAGCGTTTAACGTTCGCTCCATTTTCGAGCAAATTCCCGTTCAGCTTGAGGCGGAGTCCCATCGCTTTATCGTCTCGTCTCTAGGCGAGGGAGCTCGTCTTCAAAAATACGAGCAGGATTTCCTATGGCTGGTGAACGCAGGCGTTGGATTGATGGTCCCCCAGGTGACGGAGGCACGAAGTCCTCTCAAGAGGACGGAGAAAACGACGGCCTTTAAACTATACGAGTCCGATACAGGTATGCTCGCATCGCGGTATCCCGGCAGCACGGCACGCGCCGTCTACCTTGACATGAAAACCCCCAACCTCGGCGGCCTCTATGAGAACGTGGTCGCACAGGAACTCGTTGCCCTCGGAGCAGATACGTGGTACTACCAAACGCGTGAGGTCGGTGAAGTCGACTTTGTAATCGAAGGTGCCCGCGGGCATGTTGTCCCAATCGAAGTCAAATCGGGCAAGAAAGTTCGAGCACATGCAGCCCTCGACCGTTTGATGAGTGTGGGCGAGTACAAAATTCCCGAGGCCGTTGTGCTGAGCCACGAAAACCTTTGCAAAGAGGGCAAGATCCTTTACGTTCCAATCTATATGACATTCTGTCTCGATGAGTTTATGGAAAAGGACGACCCCAACAACGATTTCTCGTTTGCGCCCATATCTCTCTAGGTCATCTGAGTCCGCAACCAGGTCCCCCTCTATGCCCAAAGCAGCGCGTGGTTTCGCGGCAAAGCCGCGAAACAGCGACCGGGATAAAAGGCCCCACCAACCACGCCCCTCGTTCAGCCCCACAATCCGAGGACGTAGTCGTAGCAGGGTCTGAGGGCTAACCTTCGCGGACACTCCGCAGGACGAAAGAACCCCCGCCGCACGTAGTGTGCAGCGGGGGTTCTTTCATGTCCGAGGACGTCCGCGAAGGTCAGCCCTCAGATCCTGCGGTGGGAGACCTAGGCCTCGTTGTACACCGTCTTGAGCTTCAGCAGGTGAGCGTAGCGGTCCATAGCGGCCTGCTCGTTCTCCTTGAAGAGCTCCTCGGCGCGCTCGGGGAAGGAACGCGTCAGCGAAGCGTA
Source organism: Coriobacteriaceae bacterium (assembly GCA_905193635.1). Lineage (GTDB taxonomy): Bacteria > Actinomycetota > Coriobacteriia > Coriobacteriales > Coriobacteriaceae > Collinsella. The sequence goes on along the minus strand of CAJJPN010000004.1, from coordinate 33,435 downwards.
ACGGGCCTCGTTCATCAGGAACTCCTGATAGCCGCCCGCGGGCTCCTTGGAATCGAGCGAGAACTTCTTGCCGGCAGCAGCCTCGGGGTTGAAGCGGAAGAGGTTCCAGTAACCGCACTCGACGGCCTTCTTCATCTCGGCCTGGCAGTTCTGCATGCCGCCCTTCTTGATGGAGTGCATCTCGCAGGGGCTGTAGCCGATGATGAGGGACGGGCCGTCGTAGGCCTCGGCCTCGTGGATGGCCTTGAGGGTCTGAGCCGGGTTGGCGCCCATGGCGACCTGCGCCACGTAGACGTAGCCGTAGCTCATGGCAATCTCGGCCAGAGACTTCTTCTTGGTCACCTTACCGGCAGCGGCGAACTGAGCGACCTGGCCCAGGTTCGAAGCCTTGGAGGCCTGACCGCCGGTGTTGGAGTAGACCTCGGTGTCGAAGACGAAGACGTTGACGTTGTGGCCGGAAGCCAGGACGTGGTCCAGGCCACCGAAGCCGATGTCGTAGGCCCAGCCGTCGCCGCCGAAGATCCAGAAGGACTTCTTGGTGAGGTAAGCCTTGTCGGCGAGGATCGCCTTGGAAGCGTCGCAGCCGCACTTCTCGAGCTCGGCAACGTAGGCAGCGGCAGCGGTCTTGGAGGCCTCGGCGTCGTTGACGGAGTCGATCCAAGCCTGGCCGGCGGCCTTGAGCTCGTCGGACGGACCATCGGCAGCGATGATGTCCTGGGTAGCGGCGATCAGCTTGTGCTGAACGGCCTCATAGCCAACGGCCATGCCCAGACCGTGCTCGGCATTGTCCTCGAACAGGGAGTTGTTCCACGCCGGGCCGTGACCGTCCTTGTCCTTGCAGTAAGGAGCGGTGGCAGCAGGATTGCCCCAAATGGAGGAGCAGCCGGTGGCGTTGGAAATGAACATGCGGTCGCCGGCGACCTGGGTCACCAGACGTGCATAGGCGGTCTCGGCGCAGCCGGCGCAGGAGCCGGAGAACTCCAGGTAGGGCTGCTTAAACTGGCTGCCCTTGACGTTGGCCGCGATGAGCTCCTTCTTCTCGGAGACGTTCTCGACCATGTAGTCCCAAACGGGCTGCTGGTCCATCTCCTGCTCGGTGGGAACCATCTCGAGGGCGCCCTTGGGGCAGACCTTGACGCAGTTGGTGCAGCCCATGCAGTCGAGCGGGGACACAGCCATGGTGAACTTCATGCCCTTGGCCTTGGGGCCCATGGCGTCGAGCGTGCGGGTAGCCTCGGGCGCGGCGGCAGCCTCGTCCTCGGTCATCGCGAACGGACGGATGGTGGCATGCGGGCACACGTAGGCGCACTGGTTGCACTGGATGCACTTGGTCTCGTCCCAGTGGGGAACGACCACGGCGACGCCGCGCTTCTCGTATGCGGAGGCGCCCAGCTCAAACTGGCCGTCGGCGCAATCGACGAAGGCGGAAACAGGCAGGCTGTCGCCGTCCATGCGATCGATGGGCTCGAGCAGGTTCTTGACCTGCTGGGCGATAGCGGACTTGGTCTCCTCGGAGAGCGCGACGGGAGCGGCATCCTCGGCGGTAGCCCAGTCGGCCGGAACCTCGAATTTACGGAAGGCGGTAGCGCCGGCATCGATGGCCTTGTGGTTGGCGTCGACGATAGCCTGGCCCTTCTTCATGTAGGACTTGGTAGCCGCGTCCTTCATGTACTGCAGGGCGTCCTCGGCGGGCAGGACCTTGGCCAGCGCAAAGAAGGCGGACTGGAGCACCGTGTTGGTGCGCTTGCCCATGCCGACCTTAGCGGCCAGGTCGATAGCGTCGATCAGGTAGACGTTGACGTTGTTGTTCGCGATGTAGCGCTTGGCCACGGCGGGCATGTGCTCGGCGAACTCCTCGTCGCTCCACTGGCAGTTGACCAGGAAGGTGCCGCCCGGCTTGACGTCGCGGACCATCTTGAAGCCCTTAACGATGTAGCTGGGGTTGTGGCAAGCGACAAAGTCGGCCTTGGTCACGTAGTACGGCGAACGGATCGGAGAATCACCAAAGCGCAGGTGCGAGACGGTGACGCCGCCGGTCTTCTTGGAGTCGTACTGGAAGTAGGCCTGGACGTACTTGTCGGTGTGGTCGCCGATGATCTTGATCGAGTTCTTGTTGGCGCCGACGGTACCGTCGCCACCCAGACCCCAGAACTTGCACTCGATGGTGCCGGGGGCTGCGGTGTTGGGCGCATCCTCGGCCTCGGGCAGGCTCAGGTTGGTCACGTCATCGACAATGCCGATGGTGAACTCGCGCTTGGGCTCGTCCTTCTTGAGCTCCTCGAAGACAGCGAACGCGGACGCGGGAGGCGTGTCCTTGCTGCCCAGGCCATAACGGCCGCCGACGACCTTGATGCCCGTCTTGCCGGCCTCGTAGAGAGCGGAGACGACGTCCTGGTAGAGCGGCTCGCCGATGGAACCCGGCTCCTTGGTACGGTCCATGACGGCGATCTTCTGGACGGTCTCGGGGAGAACGTCCACAAAGTGCTTGATGGAGAACGGGCGGAACAGGCGAACCTTGACCAGGCCGACCTTCTCGCCGTGAGCGTTGAGGTAGTCGATGACTTCCTCGAGCACGTCGCAGAAGGAGCCCATGCACACGACGACGCGGTCGGCATCGGGAGCGCCGTAGTAGTTGAACAGGCCGTAATCGGTGCCGAGCTTCTCGTTGATCTTCTTCATGTAGCCCTCGACGACGGCGGGAAGCTCGTCGTAGACCTTGTTGCAGGCCTCACGGTTCTGGAAGAAGATATCGCCGTTCTCGTGGCTGCCGCGGGTGTGCGGGTGCTCAGGGTTGAGCGCGTGGTCGCGGAAAGCCTGGACGGCGTCCATGTCGCACATCTCGGCCAGATCCTTGTAGTCCCACATGGCGACCTTCTGGATCTCGTGGCTGGTGCGGAAGCCGTCGAAGAAGTTAAGGAACGGGGTCTTGCCCTCGATGGCGGCAAGGTGAGCCACCGGCGAGAGGTCCATGACCTCCTGGACGTTGCCCTCGGCGAGCATGGCGAAGCCGGTCTGACGACAGGCCATGACGTCGGAGTGACAGCCAAAAATGTTCAGGGCGTGGGAAGCGACGCAACGCGCGGAGACGTGGAAGACGCCCGGGAGCTGCTCGCCCGCGATCTTGTACATGTTCGGGATCATCAGGAGCAGACCCTGAGAAGCCGTGTAGGTGGTGGTCAGAGCTCCGGCGCCCAGCGAACCGTGAACAGTACCGGCTGCACCTGCCTCGGACTCCATCTCGACGACCTTGACCGGGGTGCCGAAGATGTTCTTGCGACCCTGGGCCGCCCACTGGTCGACATGGTCGGCCATCGGGCTGGACGGCGTAATGGGATAGATTCCCGCTACCTCGGTGTACGCATACGAAACATATGCGGCCGCCTCGTTGCCGTCCATAGACTTAAACTTACGCGCCATATACCCCTCTCCTCTCATATAGGTATACAGGCCCCGGCGATCGCCGGGATGTTGGCGTGATGGGATTTACGCTGTTGCTTCCAATCATCTGGCAGGCAGGCTCAGCAGCAGGTACGTGGCGTGGAGAGAAGACATGCCGAGGCGAGGGGCAACTGATGCGCCCCACAGACCCGACCGCCCGTCTTGCACATGACCGAGCGCCGCAAAGGCCGCATGCCGGATGCTCCCGGGCACGCCCCGGCGATGGGAAGCGCCCGCAACGGAAATCCGCATGCGGGCTTATTGTACCCCGCCGTCAAGTGTAATTTCGGCAAATATAGGCGGGCGGTAAAGGTTTACCTCGGGTGACTGCCGGGAGCAAAATGATCCCTTGGGGACGGAGGGACCATTTGGCGGGACTGGCTAGAGGGCACCGAAGAGGATGGCGTAGGTAGTGGATTCGCCGAGCTTGAGCTCGTCGCCGGGATTGAGTTGGGCGGAACGGCCGGGCTCGACCTGAATGCAGACACGCGTGGCCCCGTTTACCACCACGGTTCCGTTGGTGGACGACAAGTCCTCGACGTGCCAGATATTTTGAGCATCGCACCAGATATGGGCATGGCGGGCCGAGACATCGTCGCCGACGTCGGTAATATCGCCCTCACCAGTGGCCAGCGCGCCAATCTCAACACCCTGCTCACTCGGCTGAATCCAGCGCGGGGCACTCACGACAAAACTGTTTTGTATGCGCAGCAAGCCCAAAGGGTGCGCCGGGGCGGGGTCGCGTTCGCCCGCGGTCATCGACATGCCAAGCGAACGCGGCGTGGAGGTGCCTCCGCCACAGGTCGCGTGCGCGTAGTCGATGGCATAGTTCACCGAGGACCGCACATCCGCCGAACAACCGACGGCGACAAACAGCACCAGCACGGCCTCGGCGCGCTCGGCGGGCATGAGTTCCGCCGCCTGGGACAGGCGATCGAGCGCGTTGCGATAGAGATTCGTGTCCTGGTGGCACTCTTCGAGCGCGCGTACCATCGGTTCACCTGCAGGACCGCACACCATATTGATTACAGCCGTGGAGTCCATGGGATTGCGCTGGCGCAGGGCCAGTTGCGACATAATACGCGCAGCCGAGGTACCGTATTCGGCAAAGTAGCGCTGCTGAAGCGTGCCGACCGGCGCGCGAACGATAAAGCGGGAAACCCAAGAGCGATCGGCGGCCCGGCTCTGCGGGCTGCGGCCGTCGGCGAGCGGACGGGACGAAAGCACCAAGCCGCACAGCTCGATATGGCTCAGATGCGCCGCGCGCTTAAAGATGTCAAACATGGCCCCGCATGGGGTGAGCTCAACTTGAGATGCCATGACCTAGGCCTCCTTGGTCGTAGAAATAGAATCGGACGATACTTCGACAGGTCCGCCAAAAGTACGGACAGCTGCGGCTCCACCGGCAAGCGGAGTCGCCATCTGGGCTTTTGTGCGTCGCGGTGCCGAAACGGGAAGTTCAAAGGCAAAGCCCATCGCAAGCAAAAACCACGTAAGCGTATAGGTTGCAACCAGAGCGGCAACAAGGCCGCCCATCACGGCGCGTTGGGAAAATACGCTACATGCAGCCACAACCAGCACCGGAACCTCGCAGGCAGAAAGCGCAAGCACACCCTGCAGGAAGCCCGAGCGCCGATCGCGCGCAAGTGCCCCCGCGGCAACGCCGGCTATGCCTGGCAGCGCCAACGCCAGTGCGGCAATAATACCCGGTAGCGACCCAGACCACACGAGCGATCCCAAAGTCGCCGTCACGCGAGCGCCCGACGCCAGCAGCGCGGCCGAAACCACGACCACAGCCCAAACCACGCCACAGACGACCGTCGCGCCGACCATCAGCGCGCGACGAACCGCGCGGCCAGACGCATCCATGGGGCACGGCGTGAGCGGCTCGCCGCGGAGCGAACGACCGACATTTTGCGCATAGTGGTCACAAAACGCCGAGAGCGCCGCCTCGACCGCCGCCGGCTCGGGACGATCTTTTTGATGGCTGGACAGACAGGCCATCACCACGTCGAACAGCTGGGCATCGACAAACGCCAGCGCATCGCGTAGCTCCTCGGAATCCGGCTCAAGCCCCAGCTGCTGGGCCTGCTCGGCCGCAGCGAGCGCCACATCGGGCTCACGACGAAGCAGCTGAGTCAAATCGCAACCGGGCGCATGGGCACCAATGGGATAGTCGGGCAGCGTGTCCATCTTGAGACGGTAGGGGCTGGCGATGTCGCGCGTCTTTTTGCGCGAACCCGAGGTGCCCGAAGTGCTCGGAGCGGCTTCGTATGGCGCGGCGCCGGCAATGAGCTCGTAAACCGTGCTTGCTGCGGCATAGACGTCGATCGCCGGCGACATACGCAAAGCGCGCAGGTCGGGAATATCGTCGGTGAGCATCTCGGGCGGGGCATAGGCAACCGTCGCGCGACGCAGCGTGGCATAGCGCTCCGTAAACGACGCCTTGCCGCCGGTACCGGCCACGGCCGACGCAGGCTCAAGCGCCAGCGACGAGCCAAAGTCGATCAGGCACAGGTCAAAGGTGCCCTCGGCAAGCTGCCGGTCAAGCGGTAGACGCGCCGTACGCACCATAATATTAGCGGGCGAGATATCGCGATGGACAAAGCCCTCGCCCACCAGGCTCATACGGCAGAGCAGATCGAACAGGTCGCGACCCAGACGCGCCGCCACAAGCGGCGATAGGCGGCCGGCATCGTCCACGGCAAAGCGCGAGCGCAAGCGGGCGAGCGTCTCGCCCTCGACCCATTCCATGACAATTGCAGGCACACCGTCGACCTCGCCCCAGCCATAGAGGCGGGGAAAGCCCTTAAGGCCCGAAAGGGCGCGATGGCATTCGTATTCCTCGCGAAACGCCGCTTTGAACTTGGCGACCAGCGCCTCATGGGCGGCGGCATCGTCAAACTCATCGCACGTTGGCAAGATGAGCTGCTTGAGTGCCACGGCCTCGCCTTGGGCGTTGACGGCACGCGTCACGCGGCCGATACCGCCACGGCGCATGGTGGCATCGTCGGCAAACAGTATCGTAAAACGACGCAGATAGGCAGGCAGTTCGTCCTGACCGAGCGCAATGGCCGGCTCAAACCCGTCGACACGCGCCAGGCGCAGGCCGACCATGGGATCGCGACCGAGCGATTGTGGTGTGGTGGATGCAAGATCGGTCATCATAGGGCAAGCGCCGCCACGTTATTGTTGAAGTTACCGAGCGCGACGTCATCATCGCCGTAATGGCCGACCCATTGACATAGGTTGGTGTAACAGCCCCACAGATTGGCATACTGCTGATACCACTTTGACCGGGGCGAGAATGTCTGACGACCGAACTCGGCTCGAATGACAAACATCTCCCCGACCAGGCTGTCGCACGGCCTGGGATCTCCCGTAGAGTTATAGGTCGAGACCACGTCATTGGCACGAGAAACATAGCCGTCGAGCATGTTGTACTTGGTCACAAGCCAGCTGTGAATGCTCTCTTCCTCAGCAGCGGAAAGGCCACCGGAGTTTGCATCGTTGTCAGTGTTGCCGCCCGTCGAGCCGCCGTTTCCAGACCCTCCGGCAGAGGAACCCGACCCAGAGCCACCGCCCGAACTCGACGAATCCGAGCCGGAGCCAGAAGTATCCGAGCTACCGGGCTTTCCGGACTGCTGGGCGTCCTGCTCCTTCTGCTGCTCGACCTTATTCACCGTTGCCGCCACGCTATTGTTGGACAACCGATCGATGATCTTGGTGTTGGTGAGCACGATGGTTTTGCCATTGGCAAGCGTGACTTCGTTGTCCGGGGCCTCGGCGCCGTCCGCGTCGCCGGTGCCAAACACAATATGCGCGACCACACTTGCCCAAGCATATCCAGTCGTGGTCCCCAGGTCACTTTTGACCTCATGCCCCACGCGCGGTTCGCGTGCGGCATGTGCCTGCATCATGGACGGCACGGTCATGCCATAGGCAGAAACGCCAGCTATGACCAGCACCAGCGAGCAAGACAGCAGTGCGTACGCCCGCGGCGCCAAGCCCAGTCGGCGTCGCATGCGCACCGCGGCGCCGCGCTTTGTCTGAGTGCCACCGGGCCGCATGCGTTCTCCTCCAACAAAAACACGCCGCTCGGGAGCGGCGCATTCATTCGAATCCATATTTGAGTGTATCAGCGAACCCAAAAGGTTCCGCAACGAATGGGCAAATTAAGGATGCGAGTGGAAGCATCCATGCGATAAGCGGATACAAAGCATCTTTGTTGCACAACAAACTCACAGTCGCACGGGGAAATTATGGCTACCCCGTGCGTCGCGATGAAGACATACGGCAGGAGCAGGCTCGCCACCTAAATCGTGCGACGGGCCTCGATGGCGCGCCCAAGCGTAAGCTCGTCGGCATACTCCAGGTCGCCGCCCACGGGAAGGCCGCTCGCCAGACGCGACACCTCAACGCCCAGCGGCTTGATAGTGCGGGCCAGGTAGCTCGCCGTGGTCTCGCCCTCGATATTGGGGTTGGTGGCGATGATGACCTCGTGGATGTCCTCGTGGCCCAAGCGTGCCAGCAGCTCACGAATGTGCAACTGCTCGGGACCAATCTTGTCCATGGGACTGATCACGCCGCCCAATACGTGGTAGAGACCGTGGTAGCTGCCCGTGCGCTCAATCGCCTGGACATCGCGCGGCTCGCCCACCACGCAAATGCGAGTGGTATCGCGCATCGAATCCTGGCAGATGGAGCACTCGTCGGCCGTGGCGTAGTTAAAGCAGCGGCTGCAAAAGTGAACCTCCTGCTTAACCTCCAGGATAGCCTCGGCCAGGCGGCGCGCCTCCTCGGCATCGGCCTCGAGCAGGTAATAGGCGATGCGCTGGGCCGACTTGGGACCAATGCCCGGCAGACGGCCCAGCTCATCGAGCAATTTTTGCAGACTATGGTTGGCACTCATATATATGCGTGTCTTAGAACGGCATGCCCGGGATGTTGAGGCCGCCGGTGATGGCGCCCATCTGCTTGTTGGCGAGCTCGTTGACACCGCGGACGGCCTCGTTGACGGCAGCCATGATCATGTCCTGCAGCATATCGACGTCCTCGGGATCGAGGGCATCGGGGTCGATGGTGAGGTTGACGAGCTCCATCTCGCCGTTAACGGTCACCTTGACCATGCCGCCGCCGGCAGAGGCGTCGACGGTCTGGGACTTAAGGTTTTCCTGCGCGGCGGCAAGCTGCTCCTGCATCTTGCGAGCCTGCTTCATCATTTGCTGCATGTTCATACCGGCCATGATGGCTCCTTTACGTGCGGCCGCGCGACAAGCTGCAAGGGCAGCCGGAGCGCGACGGGACTTTCAAACTCAAAAATCGTACCACGGCGCGGGGCAAGCAAGCGGGGCGGACACGCTACCTCAGTCGATATACATGTCCTTGAGCGTGACGCACGCCCAAGATTATGCAAGGTCGAATTATGCAAGGTTGCATAATTATCTCAAGCTACATCTAGCAGAGCTGGAACCAGGCAGTTTATGCGTAGGGCTACAAGGCTACATGGCAAAATGCCGAGCCGCTGCTCGAGGCGGCACGCATGGCGGCTGGGTATAATTTGATTGTCATAGATGACGATTTGGAGGTGCCCTCGTGAATGTCCCAGCCGTACTCCAAAACATCCGCTCAAAACACCCCGTTGCATATGTGGTTCTCTATCTCTTTGTCGTCTGGGTATTACTGGTTATCATCACCCATGCCATAGCTTTTGGAGCAGAACTGCTGATAGCCAGCTCGGACCAGCCCGTCGTCAAATGGGAGACGACCGATGAATGCACCGACGGAACCCGAACCATTTACTACAACAGCCCGTCCCTCTACCAAGAGTTCAAGGTCAAGATAAAGGACTCCAAGATTGTCGATGCCGAACTGGGCTCTTTATTTACAATCGGAGCAACCGTCAACGCCGAGCAAGTCGAGTACACGGACAGCCATGCGACGTATCGTATCGACCTCAGCATCCTAGGCCGACCGTCACGCGCCTGTCTGCTCGAATGCGATATACGCGGCACCACGTTGCACATGTCCGAAATACAGATGCGCCCGGGCAAGGGGTTCTCTTCTTGAGCAGTATACCCGCCTGCGCAGCTACTCCACCGGCTTGAAGATGGTGGACTGGCCGAAGACGCTGCGGATGAGGGCTTTGGCCTCGTCCTCGGTCTGCGGGATGCTCGGGGCTGCACCCTGATGGCCGAAGGGGCCGCCCGCACCGGAGTTGGACTCCCAGGGAGCTGCAGGAGCGTCCTCCTCTTTGGGGGCAGTTGCAGCGGACTTGGGCGCGGATGCCGCACCCGGCACGTCGAACGGAGGCAGATCGTCCCCACCAGCATCGGCAACAAAACCGCCAACCATGGCATCGTCGTAGGGAACCTGCTCGGATTCCCATGGCGCAGACGGCGCGGCGGGCTGAGCCTTGGGAGCGGACGCGCGCTCGGGCGCTCGGGGCGCGGGCTCGGTCGGGAGCTTGCCCGTGGCAGGAGCGCCGGCGGGGTTGTCGGAGCGCAGCCAGGGGGCTTTGCCCAGGTCAGACGACTTGGGCGCGGGCGAGGCAGGCTTGGGCGCGGGTGTCGGAGCAGCCGGTTTGGCCATGACGGGCTTAGGCGCCGACGGGGTCGGCGCCGCTATCGGTGCTGCTTTTGGCTGCGTCGCGCTGGCGCTCGAGGATGCAGGGGCCGCCGAGGACACGGGTTGCGGGTCCGCAGATACCGCAGCCCGTGCAGATGGAGAATGCTCCTCATGTTGAGGAGCCGGCGTGCCACCCCCATCCAGGACATAGTCGACGGTACGACGACCGAAGACCGCACTGACTGTCGGCAGGACCACCGACTGCGTGTCGGCGCGTCCAAGCATCTTGATGGCAAAGGTCGAGCCCGCGGGGAACGAGACCGTGAGCCTGGAGCCGTCGTCAGCCGTGGCGCGGGCATTGAGCAAAAGCCCCGCGTAGGAAGCCTGACGCGCCTTGACACGCTCGACAACCTCGGCCCATTTGCGCTGCAGCTCTCCGGCATCCTCGACCGCGGGCGTCTCGGCAGTACCGGCGGCGGCAACCTGGGCGGCATTGTTGGACTGGGGCTTAGGTGCCGGAGCGGTGGCAGGCGCGGGAGCCGCAACGGGCTGAGGCGTCGGAGTCGGCGCAGGCTGAGGTGCAGGCGCTGCAGGCTTGGAAGCTGACACGGACGCAGAACGGGACGCAGGCTGGGCAGCCGGAACAGCAGCACCACGGTCCCAAGGCATACCGCCCTGGCGCGCGGACGTAGCAGCGGGGGCAGCGGATGCCGCCGGAGCGGCAGCACGAGCGCCCGAAATTAGCGTCGGCTGTTGGGCAGCAGCGGGTACGGATGCTGCAGGCGCGGCGGCCTGAGCAGCAGCCACGCTCGCCGGCACGGCGCCGTTGGCAACCATGGCCTCCAAGCGGGCCACGCGCTCGGCCAATGCCTCAATCGTTAAATCGGCCTCGGGACGTGCCAGGCGCGTGCAGGCGATCTCGAGCACCAGGCGCACGTCGCTCGCGCCCCTCATCTCCAGTGCGGCATCGTCGAGCACCGTCAGCACACGGGCCAGGCGGTCGGCAGGATGCTCGCCAAAGGCAGCGGCCTCGGCAGCAAGCGCCTCGGCCTGCTCGGAGCCGCCCTCAAACAGCTCGGCACGGGCACCGGCAACGCAGGCAACGTACACGTCACGCACATGCGCCACCAGGTCGCGCGTCAGCTCCAGCAGGTCGTTTCCTTCCTCGACCTGCGCACGGATCAGTCCATAGAGCTCGGCAACATCGCGATCGGCAATGGCGCGGGAAAACTCGCCCAGAATCTGGTCCGAAACCTCGCCTAAAAGCGAGCGGGCGTCGTCCGCATGCACAGAACCGTTGCCAAAGACGCTCAGCTGCTCCAGCGTGGACAACGCGTCGCGCATACCGCCCTTGGCATGGCGCGCCACGATAGCCAGCGCCTCATCGTCGTAATCGAAGCCCTCCTGCTCGCACACGTATGCCAGGCGACGCTCGATATCCTCGTTGCCGATGCGATGGAAATCGAAACGCTGGCAGCGCGAGAGGATGGTCTCCAGAATCTTTTGCGGGTCGGTGGTGCACAGCACAAAGATCACGTGTGCCGGCGGCTCCTCGAGCGTCTTGAGCAGCGCGTTGAACGCCGCCGTCGTGAGCATGTGGACCTCGTCGATGATATAGATCTTGTACTTGCCGCGCACCGGGGCAAAGTTGACGGAGTTGATGATTTCCTCGCGCACATTGTCCACGCCCGTGCGGGAGGCGGCATCGAGCTCGTAGACATCGGGGTGGTTACCCTCGGCAATGAGCTCGCACTCCTCGCAAGTACCGTCGGGCATGCAGCCGCTTGCACCCTCGGCGCGCGCCGCCTCGGCATTGCGGCACAGCAGCGCCTTGGCCAGAATGCGCGCCATGGTGGTCTTGCCCGTGCCGCGCGGTCCGCAGAACAGGTAGGCGTGGGACAGGCGCCCCTCGGTGATGGCGTGCTCGAGCGTCGAGACGATATGCTGCTGGCCCACCACGGAGTCAAAGGTGAGCGGGCGATACTTTCGGTACAACGATTCCATGGGTGCTCCCCCGGGTATACTGAGTCTTGTTGCCGCGGCGGCCATGCGGTCGCACGGCATACTGCATTCCATAATAACCCGTACGGCGAGCCCGCCGCGATAGGAGTCCAAAGAGCATGGCAGACGCAGAGAGCGACCTCGTTCCCTCCGAAGCAGCCGACCAGGTCGAGGTCGCGCTCGAGGAGCAGGCCGCAGCCGACGACGGCATCCTGTACCTCAACGAGTACCAATACGAAAACGACCTCGTCACCGACTTCGCCCGCCTGGTCGCCTCGCCCAGGCGTCGCGGCTCGCTGTATGTCGCCGCGGCAATTGCCGCGCTCATCGGCATCGGCATGCTGGTGGCCGGCGGCAACTGGATCAAGTTTGGCGTCGTCTTGATCGTATTCGGCGCCTTTTTGGCCTGGTGGAGCAAAAACCTGCACCACACCCTCGCCCGCGACTTTATCGACGCCGTTGAGGCCGACGAGTCCATGGGTGGCCGCTATCGCCGCGTCGCCGCCAACGAGGACGGCCTGATGGTTTGGGGCACGAGCGGCAAGTCGCAGTTCTTCCCGTTTGAAAAGCTCGACCACGTGCTCGACGGCGAGCGCATCTTTGTGGCCATGTTCGCCGACCAGGGCGTGACGATCCCTAAGGACACCTTTGTCCGCGGCGATGCCGAGCAGTTCGGTCCCTTCCTTAAGGCGCGCATCAACAAAAAACTCCGCATCGAGACCAAACGCAAGAAGATGAAGGCAGAAAAGGCCGCTGCCGAAGCAAAACAGGGCGACAAGCCCCAGGAGACCAAGGGCAAGCAGCGCAAGCAGAAGAAGAGCAAGAAGAAGCGGTAGGCCGGCCGACACCGAAGGCGCCTCGTCCCGCGCCCGATTCCGGGCCGGGGCGCCTGGAATCGGGCGCGCGTACCGCCAATGGACCCGTTTTGCCTTGCTCTCGAGCTATTTCACTTCAAACCTTAAGAGCCTCCGCTCCGGCAGATCGGTCATCTTCATCGTGTAAGTCCCGGGAAATGCTTTCTCAAAACGGACGGTCTCGTAACCTTCGAAATAGTCGTTGGTGTTCTGCATCATAAATGGGACGAGCAACTCGTTTTCTGCCCCAACCTCCACGGCAAACGCAGCAGAGCCGCCAAGGACCGGCATGGCTTGCGTTATCAGATCGGTATTGACTACAAAATCATAGTTTGGCGCAGACTCCGGAACCAGATGCCAAACATACGCTTTGATTCCACCGTCGATATTATCCCTATTTCTGACACGCATCTTTACGGCGATAACGCACGTGATGTCGGCATCCTTCAGTCTCGTTTTCGTATCCACGGTGCCATATTTTGAATAATCGTCATGTGCTCGTTTGAGATACTCGCGCGGCGTGAGCAACTCTGCCCCGTCTATGCAAAACGAATACCCATCAGTCACCACATCCTTCGACCCCAGAAACGCTCCATCCATCGAGAGCCATTCGCCCTCCGCGTAATATTTCTCAGGAATGACCGTCCGGTTCCCGTTAACGACGCTCACCCTCATGCCCGCAAGGCCGGCAGCAGCACAGCAAAAAAGCGCGAGCGCCGATCTTCTCGTCCACAGGGTCTTCTTCATCGCGCTCACGACCTTTCCCGAACTTTCACAACGGCACCGTCGCGCATGCAGTAAACCCGATCGGCCAGTTCCTCGAGCACCTCTCCGTCATGGCTGGACAGAAGGACCTCACGACCCGTTGATGCCGCCATCGCCACAACGCGCTTGAGCATTTCAACGCCCGCTTCGTCGAGGGCATTCGTTGGCTCATCGAGAACAAGCAGCTTCGGCTTCTCCATAATTGCCGCAGCTATCCCCAGACGCTGCTTCATCCCAAGCGAGTATGCTCGGAACTTCTTTTTTTCGTCTGCATCGAGCCCCACGAGCCGCAGGGCAGAGCGAATGTCCTCGGGGGTGGCAACGCCCTTGATCTGAGCGATGAGCTTCAGATTGTCGTAGCCAGACAGATATCCCAAAAAGGAAGGCGCCTCGATCAACATCCCCAGACTCGGCGGGAACGAGATGTCCGCCCCAAGCCTTTGGCCATCGATAGAGATTTCGCCTTCGGTAGGCTTGATCAACCCGCAAACCGCTCGCATGAGCATGGTCTTACCCGAACCGTTTATCCCCTGAAGCCCGACCACAGTCCCAGGGTCAACCTCGATGGACACGTTGCGCAGAACATCGTTTTTGCCCATGCGCTTCGATACGTCCCTAACGATCACGCTCATATCTTGTCCCCCTTTTCTATAAGGTCGGCCCTTCGAAACCACAGTCCACCCAACGATAGGCATAACGACATAATCACAATTGAAAACAAGCCACTCGAGCCCGCCGCGATTCCCTCTTTGACAATTCCGCCCCAGCGCAACAGCATCAAGGCGTTACCCAATAGCGCCCAATGTCGCGCATATGCCGAGCAGATCAGGTAGCTCGTTAAAACCACAAACGAGACCGACGGCCCAAGTACAAAGCCAATCACTGCCTGCGCAAACGCAAGCGCCTCGAAAGCAAAAAAGAGTCCTACGAAAAACGGCAGCGCATCCGCCTCGGCAGCTTTGAGAAACCACGGCGCCAAATTAGCCAGCTGAAGCGACTCACCATGAATGACCGCGCTGAACGAGGAGCTCACCACCAAGCTCCAAATCACAACAGAGCAAACCACCACGAGCAGTGAAAATGCCGTTACTGCCGCCACCAAGATAAAACGCGAGACCCACCAAAGGGTTCTTGCCCGGCATCGAACAAGCGCTTGCAAACCAAACCCGTGCAACGATTCGGTCGGATAGTCGAGTGTTGTATAGAGAATAAGCAGAATGAGAAATAGCCATCCTAGCGGAGGCACAAACATGACCCCGGGCCTAGGCTCAAACGGAGCAGATCCGGCAAACACGAGCGCAAGATTATCCGCAAACCCCAAGGTATCCGTTCTAACCCCATACACAGAAGACAATCCGTAGGCGTACACCAAGTTCGCAACGGTCACTGCCGCAATTGCAATAAAAGTGATGATGTTCTTCTTCAAAACGGTCCTCAGGTCCGCGGCGACCAGCCTAAACAGCATCAGACCACCTCGCGTCTTTTCCACGCCCCAGAAAAAGCCAACGAAGCAAGGGTCAATAATATGATTTCCGCAAAACCGGCTCGAATGTCTGGCCAGTTATTCAGCGATTCCGACCTGATGCTGTTGAGGATATTGCAGTTAAACCCCACACAAGCCATTACGCCGAAGATCCAGCCATTTGCAAAATGCCACGCAACCATTAGCAGATACGGGACAATTATCGCTTTGATTCTGCTACGAAACAAAATTGAGAAGCCAGTTACAGCCATGGATAAAGTCCCGAGCGTGACAGCATCGAACAGCGTGTATGCGAGCACATATGACAAAGGATGCGAATAAAATAGACCGGAGAAGTAGCTATGCAGGTAAAGTCCTACGTAAGTCGACTCATCGACCCGAGGAAGATACGCAGGAAAAAGCATCGAGACGATCAGGAAATTGACGAGCAGAGGAATGGCAGTCACTGTAAACGCGGAGAGGAAAGCAGACAGCATCTTTACGTTCACGTACGCCTTTCTGGAAACGCGCGTGCATATCTGCATGTCATAACCACTCAAACGCTCAAAGAGACACGACCAAGATCCAGCCAACATTGCAAGCAGGGGCAGTGCATAGAAAAACACCGACGCAGACAGTGGCGCGTTCGCGCTCACAACAATCCAGTTACCGAAGCTGCTTTCACGTGTTTGACCGAGATAATTTTCGGCTTGCACGCCAACGCCGTAACCAAAAGAAAGAAGGTTGTGGCGCTCTTTTTCCAAATTTGCCCACGGCTCCAGCGCGGCAGCTATTGCAACTGCGACCGCAATCAAGAGAGCAAGGATAAAAGCTGGACGTCTAATCGTTTTCGACAGTTCGTATCTTGCGAGCTTTTGGTTCATACGTCCTCCTCCCCCTTCCGACCCAGAAAGCCGGAAGGGAGCCATTTCAAACAACTATGCGGGAAGCTTGTGGAAATGCCCGACGCAGTCGGGGCTCCATACGCCAATAACAGTGCCGTAGCCAGACTCCGCCCATGCAGTCAGTCGCGCCGCAGATCGCCCGTTCTCACGGACGAGGTTATACATTTCCCACTGTCCCTTGTGATTCGAACGATACGTTCCCTGAGTACAATTCATGCTGCCGCTACCGCTTGTGTTATACGCACCGTCTGTATATAACCGAAGCGGATTTCCCGTATGGCCCTGGATATCCAGATAGAGCGATGAGGAATCATCCTTTTGACGGTAGCCAGTTGCACTCGTCCCGGCACATTGAAAACTAAATGCCTTATCGGCATTGTTCGTACAGGTCGTAATTCCCGTATCGGCGTTTTGAGTAATGCTGGAAACCTGAGAGGTGTCAAACTCCTCTTGTGCAAACGATGCAGCGGGAACCCCTAGGGACAGACCAGCTGCAATCACCAAGCCGACTCCGATTCGAGCAATAGCGCTCCTTGGCTTAATCATGGCCTTCTCCAATCAAAAGCGGTTAACAATGCGTCGACGCACGGCAACCTTCGCATGAATAGAGAAAGATGTCTGTAAACACCCGCTATTGAGTTGATTGCTCAGGCGTTTACACGTTATTTACCTGCGATAACAATAAAATTAGCTCCGCCTTATTCTTGATCTTCAACTGGCGGTAAGATGCAGACCGCAGCGCTTGCACCGTAGATGCAGCGTAACCGACATCCTCCGCAATGGCCTTTGTCGTTGCCCCCTCTGCCGTCATCAGCAAAATTTGCGACTGAACATCAGAAAGGGAGCGCGACGTAAGCAGGGCCAGCTGGCGCACGCGGGCCGTTTCGGTGGACCCGTTCGCCCGGTACTCCAAGACGGCCTTCTCGTCCTCAACCGAGCGGGCGAGCGCGATGTGCGTAACGAACATGGGCACAGACCAGCAAACAATCACCGTTGCCACGACGACATTGACAGCCGAACTTTGCCCCAACAACGACGCGAGGAACAACGGCTCGAAAACCGTCAGATCCTGCACCATATTGAGCAAGACAGCCCAAACAGGAGCCGTCGCCCCGAAGCAAAGCATCCATATCCCAAGCATTTTGCGCTGCGGACAGCTTCGCATCACTATATATGTGAGCAGCACCCCCGTCAGCACCGCAAGTCCATGGATTCGCCCCCTAGCGACCGCATAGATTAAGGCAACCATGCCCATTGACACCAACGGCACGATAGCCCGAGCATGGGCATGCACCTTAAACGGACGCAGCCCAACAGCGAGCGAAGCCGTAGACGCCACGCCGCAAAACAGGACCGGCACAGCCATCAACGGAACGCGTATGCACATCAATGCCGCGATATAGATAAAAGACCATTCCACAGCAGATAGCACCGCCCATACGTACGGGCTTCCGAGCCAAATCGCTTCACCCGCTCTATCCAGCGCAGCGCCACGATTCGCTTTTCCACCCGCGTAGCGTAGCGACAGAAGCAGTCCGAGACCCAATGCGTAGCTTAAGAGGGAAAAGGCGACAGCCCGCGAAACACCGGACCCCCAATCGCTATCCGCCATTACCAAGGGCCCCGCCGCAAGGAGGATAAAGAATAATGTGAGCAGGTATCGAAACAGCCGGCGCGTTCGAGCTGATGCCACTATATCGTCAGCATGCCGCTGCGGTAGCTCATGCCCTACAGTATCGCCCTCACCCGCAAACAGCGCCACGAGCTCGCGTGAGCCCGCAACCGACGCCTTCCCGTATGCTCGGTGAAGCGTTGTTCTCACCGTCGATGGCTTCGTATCCGTCTCCTTGGCAATTTCCGCCGGCGTTTTCCCTTTGAGCAGCAGTCGAACAAACTGCTCTTCTCTAGGCGACAGGGCAGGGGAAAACACCCCCGCATCGAATGTGTCGGACGCACAGGCGATATCCGAATTGTTGTCCCGTTTCCCCCTTAGCAACATGCATACGAAGGCAGCAGCGATAACGGACCCCATCGCCAGCAATGCAATGACCACGGCATCGCTTGCGAAGTATGCCGCCTCAACAGCCGGAATAAGACCAATAGGAACTGCTACGAGCACAGAACAGGCAAACACGCGCCGCCCATGGCCAAAGGCACGAGGGCGGCAAAACGGCGGGGCCACAGTCAATGCGAGATAGACCAACGGAATTAAAAGCGCAAGGCCAATTGACGCGGCCGTTACAGGGGGCATCCCCCATGGCTCGGGAACGACTCTCCATGAAACTCGACAGCAAAACAGCAGGCAAGACATGACGGCTATTGTTTCTGTAAAAATCGCGTCCTGCGGGTGACGAGTTTCCCTTTCGTCAGTCCGTGTCGACCTCTGCGTCAAAGGAGAGTCCGCCGTGCCCCAAATAACATATGAGAGAAGCAGCGACCCAACAAAGCACGAGACACACGAAACGCCATGTAACAACCAAATCGGTGCAAACACGATTGGAATAGAGTCTCCGCGAGCATAGAAAGCCAGGTCGGCCCATTCGGGAACCGTTGCAATAACACCAAGGAAAACACCGATGGCACCGAGATGCCTCGGCCTTCTCATTCCCCCCTTGCATAGCGCAGCACCATGAACAAACGCCGCGAGGCATGCGCCCAGGATAACGAGCCAGGTCATTGCACCTGACGCTAGGCCGATTGAAGATGAAAACCGGTGATAAGGGGTGACCGCCATTACGACAAGCGCAATGGCGCAGGCAAATGTAGCAGAACGGCGGGAAAAGAGCATACGGCCTCCATAGCGTGTCATTATATCGCTCGAGCCGCTCGTTTATCTCTGTTCTCACACCAGCCAGCATCAATGATTCAGGCGAACTCCAATCCGCGCCAGATCACGGTCCGGCTTTTGTTCGCAGTCCCCACATCAAAGCGGGATGCGGTTTCCTTTTGGACGCCGGTTCGGAAAGCGCATCCCGTTCCAGGGCAATATTCTGGGATGCAGTTTCCGCAGCCCACCCCATTTGGAAAGCGCATCCCATAATTTGGCTGAAAACTGAGATGCGCTTTCCAAACGAGCCGAAACGGGCCGAATCGATCGGGCCACCTCGCATCCCGCTATCCTCGCCATCTGCCCGAGCGTGCTACACTAGCAGCATCTATGCCACCGCGAACGGCTCGGCTCCGCGCCCGCCGCTCGCAAACGAACTTTAAACGCACGAGGGTTGGCCATGCCGCTTTTCTCGCAACATACCGCCCGGTTCTCGCCGGACGTTCCTTTGGAGGGCACCAGCTCTCGCGAGCTGCTCAAGCGGTACCAGCCGCTCGAGACACTTGCGACCGGCGGTTTTGGCTCCATCGAGATCTGCCGTGACACGCACCTGCGCCGCCGCGTCGCCATTAAACGCATCCCCCTTATCAACGGTGCCGGCATGCCCGCTAGCGACATCATGGATGTCCTGCGCGAGGCGCACACTGCCGCCATGCTTCAACATCCCAACATCGTGCAGGTCATCGACTTTACGCACGACACAGCCTATGCCTACCTGGTTATGGAATATGTCGATGGCATGTCGCTGGCCGAGTTTTTGCATCGCGTGGACGGCCACTCACTTACCTTTGACGAGGCCGCGGCCATTGCCGATGCCCTGGGCCAGGCGCTCACCTTCGCCCATAGTAATGGCGTACTCCACCTGGACATTAAACCCGCCAACGTGCTCATCGACCACTCGGGCAATGTAAAGCTCACCGACTTTGGCATGGCGCGACTGTCGTCCGCCGGTGGCTTTGGCGGTTCGCGCGGCGGCACCATCGGCTACATGCCGCCCGAGCAGCTCGATATCGAGACCGGCACGGTCGACGAACGCGCCGATGTCTTTGCCCTTGCCTGCGTTATCTATGAGGGCTTGTGCGGCAGCGCTCCCTTTATGGCGGCCACGCCCGCCGACTCGCTCGACCGCATCATCGGCGGCGCCACCTATCCCAGCGAGCTGATACCACACTTTCCCCCGGGAGCCGAGGCCGCGCTCATGAGCGCGCTCTCCCCCATGCCGCAGGACCGCCCCAACAGCATCGAGGCATTTTGCGACCAACTCCTTGCCGGTCTGGGCAGCGTGCGCGAGGGCCGTCGCAGTCTGGAGCAAATGGTTGGCGAGCTTTCGGATGACGAGCAGGAGCTCGACGATATCGAGCCGTCGTACTACGAGGACGACGCCATCGAGGTCGACCCCGCGCTCGGCTGGGCGGGCACGCGCTGGAGCCATGCGCGCGACTACACCATGCACGCTATCTCGGCGCTAACGTGCGGCGCCTTTAGCTTTTTGCTGATGCAAACGGCCGGGGTCGCGGCGCTTCCCGGCCTGGTCATTGCGGCTATCGCGATCGGAGCGGCAGCTGGCCTGGCCCCCCAGATTGGCTCGGCCATCTCGGCTGTGGGCTTTTTGGTGCTCATGGCCAACGCCACCATGCAGGCACAGGGCATCCTGTCGATGTTGCCCGTCGCGGTGATCTTTGCCGCCGCCATGTCCGGTTGGTGGATCGCCTGGGGTCGCACCGAGGCTGCCGCGAGCGCCGCACTCACCTGTGCACTCGCGCTTGGCTGTCTGACCGGCAATACCTTCCTGGCAGCTGGGGTCACCGCCGGCGTCGCGTCATTTTGGCTCGGCCCGGCAAGCGCCGCCGCGGCAACGGGCATGGGCGCACTTTTTGCCCGTCTGGCCGCGGTCGCGCTTTCAGCCGGAGGCGTGCTGGGGCTCGGTAACGTTGCCGCAGCGCTGGGAGACCCACTCCTTTGGGCTGCCTTTGTGCTGGTAGCGGCTACTGCCGCGGCGTCATCTGCGCTGCTCAATGCCCATGCCAAGCATGCCGATCAGGGCTCAAACCTTACCGCAATCGCCGCCATCGCTGTCACCGGCATCGGCTGCGCAGCGGCGTCCTGTCTTGCACACCATATGGAAATTGCCAGCCTTGCAGCCGCGGTCGTCGCCAAGGCGGCGGTTGCGGGAACCCTATCCTCTATAATCGTTGGGATATGCCTATATTTGCTCGGATACCAAAGAACCTATACGGAGAGTGATCTTTCGTGAACTTCCTGAACATCTTCGAGGACCACGTGGCCGGCATCTTCGGTGCCACCCGTGCCCCGTTCTCCTTTAAGAAGCTTGCCAAGCAGGCCGCTCGCGACATGGAGGATCAGACTCTGGTGATTAACGGCGTCAACACGGCGCCGGCACTCTATACCATCCTGATCGCCGCCGACGACGATCCCATGCTCGCCCCGTTCTACCCCGAGCTTTCGCGCGAGGTCCGCGAGTTTGTGAAAGCGCAGGCCGAAAAGCGCCGCTATGTCTTTGTCGGCGAGCCCCTCGTGCGCTTTATGATCGATCCGCAGCTGCGCGCCGGCAAGTTCTCGGTCTTTGCCGAGAACGTCGATGCCCCCACGCTCGGCCGCCTGTACGAAGAAGAGCGCGCCTATCAAAACGGCCTGGGCCAGAACAACTCCGCGGCAAAGCCGTGCCGCCAGCGCCCCGCGCGCCGGCCAGCAGCAGTTTGCTGCCCCGCAGCAGCAGCGCCCCGCCGCCATGCCCCAGCAGCAGCCGACGCCTCGCGCCGCCGCTCCCGACCCGCTTTCCGTGGCAGACCCCTTCGCGCCTAGCGTCCCCGACCCCGCCGCCGCACCCATCCCGGTGCCGCAGACCGTCTCGCGCGACGCGCTTGCCGGCATGGGCGGAGCCGCCGCGACCGGTGCCGCCGTGGGCCTAGGCGCCGCAGCCGGCATCGCCTCCAACATGGCGAGCACTCGCGCCCCACAGCGCCCGCTCGCCCAGCTCGTCGACGTCGTGAGCGGCGAGAGCCATAGCATCACCTCCGCACAGGTGACTATCGGTCGCGAGCGCTCAGTTTCCGATATTGCCCTGCGCGACCCCAACGTGTCGCGCCGCCACGCCCAGCTCACCTTTACGGGCTCGGATTGGTCGATCGAGGACCTCAATTCCACCAACGGCACGCTCGTCAACAACCGCCGCATTACGCGCTGCCCGCTGCGCAACGGCGATCTGCTGACGTTTGGCCTGAGCACCTTTGAATTTAGGGGATAGTCTCTTATGAACATCGATATCGTCCTTTTTGCAGGCCGCATCGTCCTGGTCGCCCTGCTCTATATCTTCCTGTTCGCCGTCATGAAGACCGGCGTGGGACTTGTGCGCGGGCAGCGTCGCGACTCGGCTATCTGGACGATCGATGTGGACAAGGGTCCGCGCGGTATCCGCGGCATCCACGTAGACATGCTCGGCCCCGTCATCGTCGGTCGCTCGCCATCTTCGGACATCTGCATCAACGAACCGTTCGTCTCGGCCTCGCATGCGCGCTTTTCGCTGCAGGGCCCGGCGCTCATCATCGAGGACCTCAACTCGCTTAACGGCACGCTCGTCAACGGCCGCCAGCTCGTGGAGCCCGCGACGCTGCGTGAGGGCGACGAAGTCCAGATTGGCGACGTGGTCATGAAGGTGAACCGTCGATGATCGACGAGGAGAACAAGTCCGCAACTATGACCGAGGCACCGGCCGCCGCCACAGCTGCGCCGGCCCACGCCGCTCCGGCGGGCTCCGCACCCGTGGAGCCCGAGGACACCGTGTTCTCCCTGCCTCTTTCGCATGTAACGCATGATATTTCGGATCTCGCCGATAACGAGGACGAAGAGGATGCCGTAGCGGCGCCCATCGGCGCACATGCTGCGGAACAGCCCACAGCGCCCGAAGCAACCCCGGCGCCGGCTCACTTTGCAGAGCCCGTCGCCGCGGCAATCAACGAGAGCGCTGCGGTGTTTGCGGCACCCGAGCCCGCCGCGCCGGCGTTTCCCATAGCCCCGGCATCCGAGGTTGCGCCCGCGTCTACGCCGGCGCCCGAGCCTATAGACGTCAGCCCGCAAGACGACGAGTCGACCGCCCGCGTGTCCGAGGAGCCCGACTCCCCGGACACCGGCGATTCCGAATCAAACGCCGAGACCGACACCGTCTCTCCCGGTGACACAGCCGAGATCGACGTAGCCGCCGTTGAAGCCAAGCTCAAAGACCCCGGCTCGACCATGAGCTTTGAGCCCCTGACCGAGGAGCGCATCGAGACCGACTCGACCTATGATGCCGGCACCACCACGCAACTCATGTGGGGCGCCCGCTCCGACGTTGGCTGCGTGCGCCCGCACAATGAGGATTCCTACCTGGTGCAGTCGCCGCTCTTTTGCGTATGCGACGGCATGGGTGGTCACGCTGCCGGCGAGGTGGCCTCTTCCATCGCCGTTGAGACTATTGCCAAGACGGCCCCGCAGTCCGCCGACGCCGCACGCCTGGCGGCAGCCGTCGAGGCCGCTAACGCCGCCGTAATCGAGGCCGCCTTGAATGGCCTGGGCAAGCCCGGCATGGGCTGCACAGCCACTTGCGCCTATATCGAAAACGATACGCTCGCCATCGCCCACGTGGGCGACTCGCGCGCCTACCTGCTCCACGAGGGCACGCTCATCCGCGTGACCCGCGACCACTCCTATGTGGAAGAACTCGTGGACGCCGGCGAGATTACGGCAGACGAGGCTCGCGTCCACCCCAACCGTTCGGTCATCACCCGTGCGCTGGGCTCGGACCCCGCCATGTATGCCGACCACTTCACTCTGCATCTCGAGGAAGGCGACCGCCTGATCCTGTGCTCTGACGGCCTTTCGAGCATGATTCCCGATAGCGATATCGAGAACATCGCCACGCAGTCCTCAACCGCGCAAATCTGCGTCGACAACCTAGTGGACGCTGCGCTTGCCGCCGGCGGCCACGACAACGTGACCGTAGTAGTCGTTGACCTGGTTGACGATGGCGTTATGCGCGAGGCGCAGCGCGTGCGTCGCCGCAACATTACTATCGCCGCCATTCTGGCCCTCGTCTTTGTGCTGGCAGCTGGCATCTGGGCCTACACGGGTGTCACCGGCTCGTACTACCTGGGTACCTACCAGGGCAATGTCGCCGTCTGGCGCGGCCTGCCCGGCAAGCCACTCGGACTCAAGCTCCACTGGCTCGAAAGCGAAACCAGTATTAAGCTGTCCGACCTGCCCGAAGACACGCAAAACCGCCTCAAGGCGGGCATTCCGCAAACAAGTGTCGACGATGCGCAGGACACGATATCCAAGTACCGCCACCAGATCGACGAGGAGCAGACCCGCCAGGTGATTGACGCGCAAACGATTCGCGACAACACCAATCAGGGATCGACCTCCGAATCAGATTCCGAGAAAACCGCCGAACAGTCCGCCGAGGCCGAAGCCTCCGAAAAGAACTAGAAAGGGAGTGCCGCTTATGAGTCGCCGCAACACCGAGCTGCTCTTGCTCATCGCCTCGGCGTTCCCCGTCATCCTGCTGTATGCGATGTACGTGCTCACCGCGGGCGCCGCCATCTCCTTTGAGACGCTCGCCGTGCCGATCGGCCTCTTTGCCGCCTTCGCCGCGGCACATATCGCCGTGCGCATCTTGGCGCCCGGCGCCGACCCCGCCATCCTACCCATCGTATTTATACTTTCGGGCATCGGTATCACGTTCGTGACACGCCTCGCCCCCGCTCTCGCCATCGCACAGCTCATCATCCTGTTTGTCTCGGTGGCGCTCATGGTGGGAACGCTTGCACTGGTCAAAAACCTCGACGTGGTTATGCGCTACAAGTACACCTTTGGCATCATCGGCATCATTCTGCTGATGCTGCCCATCTTTATCGGCACCACGATCTCGGGCTCCAAGCTGTGGATTCGCATCGCGGGCTTTACCATCCAGCCCGGCGAGTTCGCCAAGGTCTTTATCGTCCTGTTCCTGGCCGGGTACCTGGCCGAGAACCGCGAGCTACTCTCCATCTCCAACCGCAAGATCCTGGGCTTTAAGATCCCTCGCCTGCGACTGCTGCTGCCGCTGTTTGCCGTGTGGGGTGTGTGCCTGCTCGTCGTCGTCTTCGAACGCGACCTGGGTTCGGCCGTGCTGTTCTACACCATTTTCTTGCTGATGCTCTACGTTGCCACGGGGCGCTTTTCGTATGTCGTTATCGGCCTTGCGCTCTTAGCCGTTGGAGCTGTGGGCGCCTACAAGTTCCTATCGCACGTTCAGGTGCGTTTCCAGGTTTGGGTCGATCCGTTTAAGGACGCCCAGGGCCAGGGCTACCAGATCGTCCAGTCGCTCTTCTCGCTTGCCGATGGCGGCCTGGTCGGTGTTGGCATCGGCAACGGCATGGCCAACAACATCCCCGTCGTCGAGTCCGACTTTATCTTCTCGGCTATCGGCGAGGAGATGGGCCTTTTGGGCGGCGGCGCCGTGCTCATCCTGTTTATGCTCTTTGCCGTGCGTGGCCTCACCACGGCTGCCCGCGCTAAATCCGACCTCGCAGCCTTTAGTGCCACGGGCCTTACCGCCGCCATCAGCTTCCAGGCCTTCTTGATCGTTGGCGGCGTAACCCGCCTGATCCCGCTGACCGGCGTCACCCTGCCCTTTATGAGCCAGGGCGGCTCCTCTCTGCTGGCGAGCTTTATCATCGTCGCGCTCCTGCTGCGCGCCGGTGACGAGGCGACCGGACGCGAGGCCGAGCTTACCGGCACCGGCACCATGGCCGCCATCACCGATGATCAGGTCGCATCTGCCGCCGCCCCGACGGGCACGCGCTTTGCCACCTCGTCTTCCTACGGCAGCGGCAGCCATTCCGTCGGCTCGCGCATGCGCCGTCGCCTGCTCGACACGCCTGAATCCGGTGTGCTCGGCCGCGTCGCGCTCGCCAACCGTCTAACCCGTGCGGTGCTCGCCTTTACGGCGCTGTTCGCCATCCTTATCGGCAACCTCACCTATGTCCAGGTCATCAAGGCCAAGGACTATCAGGATATGCCGACCAACAACCACACCATCGCCCGCTCCAAGTACATCCAGCGCGGTTCCATCATCACGTCCGACGGCGTGACGCTGGCCGAGTCGCTGCAGCAGGAGGACGGCACCTACGTACGCTCCTACCCCAACGATAACCTGGCAGCGCACGTGGTTGGCTACGTGAGCCAGCAGTATGGCACCACCGCCATCGAGAGCGTCATGAACGACACGCTCACCGGCTCTAAGGATTACTCCAGCTGGAACAACGCCATCGCGTCGCTCGCGGGCCAGACCCAGCCGGGCAACACCGCCAAGCTCACCATCGACTCGCGTATCCAGACGGCGGCCGAGCAGGCACTCAAGGGCTTTAAGGGCGCTGTAGTGGTCATCGACCCGCGTACCGGCGCGGTGCTCGCATGTGCCAGCTCGCCCACCTACGACAACACCAACATCGATGCCCTGCTGCAGACGGGCGGCGGCGAGGACGGCTCCATGTACAATCGCGCCATGGACGCGCTGTACACGCCGGGCTCCACGTTTAAGGTCGTTACGCTTTCCGCGGCACTCGAGACCGGCACCGCCAGCCTTACCAGCACCTACCAGGCGCCCGGCTCCATGGACATCGGCAACGCGCCGGTCACCAACTATGCCAACGAGAGCTACGGCACCATCAGCCTGCAGCAGGCCTTTGCCGTGTCCTCCAACGTCGTCTTTGGCCAGGTGGCAAACGAAGTTGGCGCAAACACGCTCGTGCAGTTTGCCAACGCCTTTGGCTACGGCCAAAAGCTCGGCCAGGACCTGACCTCCGCGGCCTCCATCATGGCCGACCCGTCGCTCATGACCGAGTGGGAGACCGCCTGGGCCGGCGCCGGCCAGCCTGTCGGCATGGACCACACGCCCGGCCCGCAGACCACCGTCATGCAAAACGCCGTGATTGCCGCCGCCATCGCTAACAGCGGCGTGGTCATGGACCCGTACTTTGTAGCCCAGGTACTCGCCCCGGACGGAACCGTGGTCAAGACCACGCAGTCCCGCTCGCTGGGTCAGGCCGTCAGCTCCGCCACGGCCGACCAGGTCAAGCAGGCCATGCTTGCCGTCGTCCAGTCCGGCACCGGCACCGATGCCCAGATCCCCGGCGTCAAGGTCGCCGGCAAGACTGGCTCGGCCGAGACCGGCGGCACCAACGTCAACTCGATGTTCGTTGGCTTTGCACCTTACGATTCACCCACGGTCGCTATCTCGGTGGCCTTAGAGGATTACGACAAGCATGACGTCAAGGCCGCCAAGATCGCCGGCATCGTCCTGACCGCGGCGCTTGCCGCGCAGGGAGCGTGATGCCCATGATCGAATCGGACACCCGAGGCGCGCCGCGGCCGAAGAGTTAGCGGCAACGCGCCACACGGCCCCAGCGGCCACATCGTAGGTACTACACACATCGTTGAGCGAATAGTTATGTTAGGAGCAGGAATGGAACAGAGGGTCCTCGGGGGAAGATACCTCCTCAAGGATAAGGTGGGGACAGGCGGTATGGCGACCGTCTACCGTGCACAGGACCAGGTCCTCGACCGCACGGTGGCCGTCAAGATCATGCTGCCGCAGTATGCTGGCGACGCAACCTTCGCCGCACGCTTTAAGCAGGAGGCCCAGGCAGCAGCCGGTCTCTCCTCCCCCTATATCGTGGGCGTCTACGATTGGGGCAAGGACGGCGACACCTATTACATCGTCATGGAGTACCTGCGCGGCACTGACCTTAAGAGCGGAATCAAGAGCCACGGCGCCCTCGACCCCAAGAAGGTCGCCCAGATCGGATCGCAGATCAGCTCTGCACTCTCGGTCGCCCACAAGCACGAGATCATCCACCGCGACATCAAGCCGCAGAACATCATGGTGCTGCCCGACGGCAACATCAAGGTCATGGACTTTGGCATCGCGCGCGCCAAGAACAGCCACCTCACGCAAGACAACAACGTGCTGGGAACTGCCCACTACGTCAGCCCCGAGCAGACCCGCGGTCAGGACCTCGGCCCCACCTCGGATATCTACTCGCTGGGCGTCGTGATGTACGAGTGCGCCACCGGCCGCGTTCCCTTTGACGGTGACGACGCTATCTCGGTCGCACTCAAGCAGGTCAACGAGCTGCCTATTCCGCCAAGCCAGATCAACTCCGGTGTCGACGCCGACCTTGAGCGCATCATCCTCAAGTGCATGGAGAAGGACCCGGCAAACCGCTTCCAGACCGCTGACGAGCTGCGTCAGGTGCTCAACAGCTACCTGTCGGGCCGTGCCGTCAACATCTCGGAGCCCACGCGCATCATCGGTGCCCCCGGTGAGCTGGGCGCCACCAAGACTCGCGAGCTTTCCGATCAGACGCGCGCCATGGTGCGTCCCGTCTCGGGCGTGAGCGGCCAGAATACCGCCCGTAGCTCGGTTTCGGGCTCCACCGGCTCCTACGAGGTCGAAAAGCCCAAATCCAACAAGAACAAGATCATCGCCGCTGTGGTGGCAGCTGTTGCCGTCATCGGCATCGTTGTGGCCTTTGCTACTGGGCTCTTTGGCGGCGAGCAGGTCCCCGTGCCCGACGTGCTGGGCAAGGACCAGCAGACTGCCGTCGAGCTGATCAAGGAAGCCGGCCTCGAGGTCGGCACCATCGACCAAAGCTACAACGACGATGTCGACGAAGGCAAGGTCGCCGAGCAAACGCCCAACGGCCACACCAAGAAGGCCAAGGGCACCAAGGTGAACCTGGTGATCTCCAAGGGCCCCAAGCCCTCCGAGAAGGTTGAGGTTCCCCGGCTTGTCGGCCTGACCAAGGACCAGGCAGAAGCCGCGCTGGCAAGCGTTGGCCTGAAGGGCAACGCCTCCGAGGAGGCCAACGAGGCCGATGAGGGCCAGGTCTTTGAGCAGGGCACCGAAGCCGGTAAGGAAGTCGAGAAGGGCACGACCATCTCGTATAAGGTCTCGAGCGGCCCGGATACCACGTCCGTCCCCGACCTGACCGACATGACCGAGGCCCAGGCGCGCAACGCCCTCGATATGGCAGGCTTTGGCGTCGACGTGAGCTACCAGGAGAACGACTCGGTTACCGAGGGCACCGTGATCAGCTGGAACCCCAGCGGCAAGCAGAAGCCCGGCGCCACGATTACCGTAGTCATTGCCAAGAAGTCCGGCAAGGCCTCCGTCCCGGGCAACCTATACGGCAAGAGCATTTCCGCCGCCGTTACCGCGCTCAACAACGCCGGTTTCTATAACATTGGCTTCTGTGACCAGAACGGCAATCCCGTGAGCGGTAACGAGGATGCCACCGTTACGGGCGTCTCCCCCACCGGCAAGCAGTCCACCGACAGCACGATTACGCTGACGGTTGCACTTTCTGGCTCGGATTCGGGTTCGGGCACGGGCACGGGCGGCGATTCCGGTACGACCAACTAAGTCGCCACCCCACCGCTCATTTCGGCTCTCGCCGCAAACATATTCGCTCACAGGCGCCCGCTTGCTTCCCCAGCAAGCGGGCGCTTCGTTTTTGACATGACATGAACCAGAAGAGCCCGGCACCGTAGCGGTACCGGGCTCGATATTCCTCTGGTGCCCCCGGGCGGATTCGAAAACTCCCCCCGCGGGGAAATTGGTGACGCGGGTGTCGACGGTCCGAATCCGGCCTTTAAACCAGAAGAGCCCGGCACCGTGGTGGTACCGGGCTCGGCAAATCTCTGGTGCCCCCGGGCGGATTCGAACCGTCGACACCCGCTTTAGGAGAGCGGTGCTCTATCCCCTGAGCTACGGAGGCATGTTGTACTAGTGTAGCAGATTTACTGCATCGCTATACGTCGCATGACTAGACTTCGAAGTTGCGATGGAATAGTTCCTGCCTAAAGCATCTAAAGCCGTATATCAGAGCTATTTCACCACAACTTATGGGGAGCTAGTCGCCTTTATGGAAGAGGCTTTTGATGACGGAGGGGATGCTCTTGGCGCCCTTGGCCGTCACATCGATAAAGTCGGGCGAACGAACGAGCTTGTCCTCGTCAATGTACTTACGCACCGCGCGAAGCGTTTCCTTGTCATTGCGCGTCGAAAACGTAAAGTGGCCATTCTCTTTGGTAAAGATGGCAAAACGCGTAATCTTCTTGGTGCCGCGCAAAACCTCGGCGGCAATATAGTCGACCTCGTCCCACGGGATTTGGATATAATCCTCGGGATTACGCTCGTTATAGTACTCAAACGCCTTATTGCCCACCATCACGTTACCGTGACTGGTAAGCCCCATCAGGCAGGTTGCCGGCGTTGCCAAATCGACCGTGCTGTTCTGAGATTGCGCCATACGCGCCTCGCCCTCCAATAAAAACAATCGGACCGCATCCAGTGTACCCACCGGGTGCGGTCCGTTTCAATGGCTCAAAAGCCCTTGCCTAGCAACTCTCGGTCTTAAGCCGAAGCGTGCTTACATGAAGCCGCAGACGCGACCGATGATGCCGACGGCGAAGAGAGCCAGGATGATGACGATCGGGCTGACCTTCTTCTTGAGGAGCTTGCAGACCAGAAGGGTCAGGCACACGGCGGCAAGGCCGGGGATGAGCTGATCGAGGTTGGCCTGAAGCGTGGTGACCTTCACCGGGTCGAGTGCGTTGGCACCGACAGAGCTGTACATCGTCAGTGCCTGCTTGATGCCCTCAGAACCGGCGGGCAGGTTGGCCCAGTCGATATAGGCGCCAGCAGACTGCGTGACCTTGGAGACGACCGGGGTGAAGGAGATGGACACCCAGCGCTCGACCAGGGCGCCGATGATGAACATACCCAGGATGGAAGCACCCTCGGTGACCTTGCCCATCAGACCGCCGGAGAGGTCCTTGGCGATGGAGGAGCCGACCTTGTAGCCAAACTCCTGCGTGTACCACAGGAAGGCGTAGCGGATGATGTTCCACGCGAAGAAGAACAGCAGCGGACCGGCGATGCTGCCGGACAGGGCCAGGGAAGCGCCCAGTGCGCCCAGAATCGGGCGAAGGGTGAACCAGAAGGCGGGGTCGCCGACGCCGGCGAGCGGGCCCATCATACCGACCTTGACGCCCTGAATGGCGACGTCGTCAATCGGAGCGCCGTTGGCGCGCTCCTCCTCGAGGGCGAGGGTAACGCCAATGACGGGGGCGGAAACATAGGGGTGGGTGTTATAGAACTCCAGGTGGCGCTTAAGAGCGGCAATCTGGTCATCCTTGCTGGTGTAGAGCTTCTTGATCGCAGGGATCATTGCAAAGCACCAGCCGCCGTTCTGCATACGCTCGTAGTTCCACGAGCCCTGAAGGAACTGATGACGGAAGCAAACCTTCTTACGGTCAGCCTTGGTGAGCTGAATCTTGTTCTCTGCCATATGTATCACTCCCCTCCTACTCGTAATCGTTCAGAATGTCGCCGAGCGGGTCACCGGAGCCACCGCCCATGCCGCCACCCTGCTTGGCCAGATCCTTAAGGCCAAGGTAGATGAGGGCAAGGGAGATGCCGATGAGGCCAAGGGCGATCAGCGTGAGCTGAGGGATGGCAGCAAGGACAAAGCCGAGGATGAAGAACGGCCAGGTCTCCTTGGTGGCCATCATGTTGATGACCATGGCGTAACCGACGGAAGCGACCATGCCGCCGCCGACAGCCATGCCGCCGGACAGCCAATCGGGCATAGCGTTAAGCGCGTTGGTAACGGCCTCGGCCGGGATGATGCACAGAAGTACTGCCGGGATGGCGATACGAACACCCTGCATGAGGATGCCGGCGTACTGCCAACGCTCGATGCCGGCGAAGTCGCCCTTCTCGGCGCAGGCGTCCATGCCGTGAACCATAGCGGTAGCCAGGGTACGGCAGATCATGGTCAGGAACAGACCAGCGACCGACAGCGGGACGGCGACGGCGATGGCGGCGGTAACGGCCTTGGCCGAATCGGTGGCGCCACCGTTGAGGGCGAGCACCATGATGATCGAAGAAGCGACCGAGGCCAGAGCGGCGTCAGGCGCGACGGCGGCGCCGACGTTAGCCCAGCCAAGGGCCATCATCTGGAGCGAACCGCCCAGGAGGATGCCCTCCTGAAGGTGACCGGTTACGAGACCGATAAGCGTGCATGCCACGAGCGGCTGATGGAACTGGAACTCATCCAGAATACCTTCCATACCGGCAAGCAACGCGACAATCGCAACAAGCAGAATAGTGATTGCAGACATGTATCGGACCCTCCTTTACTATGCTTGAGCGGCCAGTTCGGCCTTAGCTTTCTTCAACATGGCGTCGAGATCCTCGGAGGAATCCGAAGGAACCTTGCGGACCTCGAACTTGACGCCCTTGGCCTTGAGAGCCTCGATGGTCTTGACATCGTCATCGCCCATAGCGACAGCGTTAGTGACGACGACCTTGCCCTTGGAGTGGGCCATGGAACCGATGTTGGCTTCCTTGATGTCGACGCCGGCCTCGATGGCCCTGAGCAGATCCTGCGGGTTCTCGAACAGCAGCATCGCCTTGGTGTCGCCAAAGCGCGTGTCCTTGACGACCTCGGCCATCTTCTTGATAGGCACGACGTTGGCGTGGACTCCCGGAGGGGCAGCCTGCTCGATCATGGTCTTGCGGAGCTCGTCGTGAGCAACGCCGTCGGAGACCACGATGATGCGGTTGGGGTTGATCTGCTTGGTCCACGTGGTGGCCACCTGACCATGCAGCAGGCGCGTGTCGATACGGACGTGGGCGATCTTGATGTGCCCGTCGCCGATCACCGTTCCCGGAGGAATGGCACCCGCAGGAGCAGCGGCGGCCGCAGCCGGCTTCTTCTCCTCGGGCTCCAGAGACTCGGGCTTGACGCGCACGCCAGCCTTAGCCTCAGTCACGAGATGTTTTGCGATCGCATGTGCAGTGTTCTTTGCGTCAAAGCGCTGCGAATATGCCTCGATGAGCATAGGCAGGTTGACACCGGTGACGATAGCCCAGGAATCGTGGCCCTCGATGAGCCCGCTGATCTGGTTGAACGGCGTGCCGCCCCACAGATCAACGAGGAAGAGCACCTGCTCCTGGTCCTCGAAGGAAACGATTGCTTCCTCGACCTTGGCACGGAAGTCGTCGGGGCCCATGCTCGGCTCGAGCGAGACCACGGCAACAGACGGCTGATCGCCAAAGACCATCGAACCCGTCTGCTTGATTCCAGCCGCCAAGTCACCATGGCTAGCAAGAACAATACTTACCATCACATAACCTCCTTTTTGTCTACGTATTTCCTACACGACAATAAAGGAGTATACCTGTTCGCCTTGTGGATTTATAGCTAAATTCGCAAACGGTTGCATTATTTGTTTAAACGTCTAAGTTTGTTACAAATTGATTACGTTGCTGATTTACAGCTCATTGCCTACTAAAACGTGATTTCCCAATTACTTTCACAGATATATACAGACACTCTGTTCATTAACGCCGCTTTTAGGTTAATCCCAATGCGCCTGCGTGCCGCTATTTTGTTTAAACAGACATAACTTGACTAATTGTATAACTTATGCTCTAGCGCAAGTAGTCGTTGGGTGTTCCTATAGTTTTGTCAACCGTCGGGGCTACTCCCGGTAGGGCACCCG
>CAJJPN010000003.1:0-47653 GCA_905193635.1 Coriobacteriaceae bacterium | reverse complement strand
AAAGGGCGGAGGCGGGGCATGCCCCGCCTCTTACACCACATCTCTGCGCGCTACCCCAGACCGCAGTTTTATCAACAATTTATCAGGGGTTTTGTTGCCAAAAAACGTCGTATGCTCGGCGGCCTCGAAATTTGCCGCATACTTCCGGAAAACCGCCCGTGGGCGCTGTGCTCACGGGCGGCTTTTGCTCGACTTACGCCACAGAGGCGCTTGTTTTGTTCAATAGCTAGGTGCTACTTGACCTCGATGAGCTCATACTTGCTCGTGCCCAGGCCGATCTTCTCGGCATGCGCGATGCAGGAGCGCCAGTCGGTGTCGGGGTGCGTGATGCAGAAGGGGTCCTTAGCCTGCTCGCCCTTCAAAGGCTCGTGATTGTGCTCCATTTTGGCCGCGCTGTCGGTAAGCACGGTGTTGGGCAGCGGCTCGGATGCCAGAACGGCGTCGGCACAGGCCTGGTCGATGGCGACCGGGTCGAAGCTCGCGAACATGCCGATGTCGTTGACGATGGGCGTGTCGTTCTCGGCATGGCAGTCACAGTTGGGGCTAATGTCCATGGCGAGCGAGATGTGGAAGCTCGGGCGGCCGTCGACGATAGCCTTGGTGTACTCGGCAATCTTGCAGTTGAGCACGTCGGCCGCGGCATCATAGTCGGGATTGATGGCGTCCTGGTTGCACACGCCGATGCAGCGGCCGCAGCCCAGGCAGCGGTCGTGGTCGATGGCGGCCACGTGCACCTCGACGGTCTTGCCACTCGCCAGCTCGCGCTCGCGGGTGCCGTCGAACGAGATGGCGTTGTGCGCGCAGATCTTTTCGCAGGCACGGCAGCCAATACAGTGCTCGGTCGCGACGCTCGGCTTGCCAGCGGCGTGCTGCTCCATCTTGCCGGCACGGCTGCCGCCGCCCATGCCCAGGTTCTTCATGGCGCCGCCAAAACCGGCCTGCTCATGGCCCTTAAAGTGCGTGAGGCTGATCACGATATCGGCATCCATGAGCGCCTGACCGATCTTTGCCTCGCGCACGTACTCACCGCCCTCGACCGGGACGAGCGCCTCGTCGGTACCCTTGAGGCCGTCAGCGATGATGATCTGGCAACCCGTGGCATACGGGGTAAAGCCATTCTGGTAGGCGGTGTCGATGTGCTCGAGCGCATTTTTGCGGCTACCCACATAGAGCGTGTTGCAGTCGGTAAGGAAGGGCTTGCCGCCCAGCTCCTTCACGACGTCTGCGACGGCGCGGGCGTAGTTGGGGCGCAAAAAGCTCAGGTTGCCCAGCTCGCCAAAGTGAATCTTAATGGCGACGAACTTGTTCTCAAAGTCGATCTGCTCAATGCCGGCGCGACGGATGAGGCGCTTAAGCTTGTCAAGCTGGCTCTCGCGAGCATGCGTGCGCAGGTTGGTGAAGTACACCTTAGCGGGTGCTGCGGGTGCAGTTGCGGTCATAGTTATATCCCCTCGGTCTATATGGCGTTACAGACATAGAGGATGGTACCCATTGAAGTAGGGTCGAAGTCAAGCACAGCCACTCATTGGGGACAGACTTAAATGAGTGCTTGCCGCCCGGCCGGCGAATCGGCAAAGACTGTCCCCGATGACTACTCCTGCACCTTGAGGGCTTCGGCCAGGCTGACGCGCTTGATGGAACGCGTGTGCAGCAGCGCCACGACCAGGTAGGTTGCAAAGCCGATGCCGACGCATGCAGCCATGGACCAAGCGGGCACGTAGATCTCGATATTGCCGTTGTAGGCGAGCAGCATCGAGCGGAAGATGGCCGTGAGCGAGCCAATAATGACCGGCAGGCTCAGCACGAGCGACGCCGCCACGCACAGCGTGATCGAGCGGATGTACAGATGCGAAATCTCGCCATCGCGATAGCCAAAGACCTTCATGTAGCTGATCGACCGGGCGCTATGGTCGATAACAGCCTTGGTCAGCAGGTACATAAACAGCAGGAAGATAAACACCGCGAGCCCGACCATCATGCCGATCATTTTGCTCATCATGCCGATAAACTGGTCGCCCACGGCGCGCATGTCGTCGGGCGTGGTGTCGCCGGCAAAGTAGCGCGCGTCGAGGTCGAGCTTCTCGTTGCTCACATAGCCGTTGAAGTAGGCGGCATCGTTGTCGAACAGCTCGTTAAAGTCATCGATGCTCATATAGATATTCATGTCCGACTTTGAGCCCCAGGAGCAGCCCTTGCCCGCGTACTCAAGGGAATAATCCCGAGCCTCGTACTTGTCGCGAAGCTCGACCTTCTGGCCCTCGCTCCAGCCAAACTTGTCGAGCAGGCCGCCGCCAAAGACGACGTGTCCGTCGCCGATGTTGAGGCCCTTCCAGTAGCGCGAATGAGATGAAATGCCGTAGACGAAAATCGTCTCCTCGCCATTACCATCGCCGCGGTCGTATTGCAGCTGGTAAACGGCATATTTCTCGGCCTGCGCGATTGCGCCCGCGCCGTTGTCGGTCGTGTTGATCGGGTGAATGTCGTCGTTGTCGGTGTCGATCTTAGAGGCCTTGTCGATCAGGTCGATGGCCTCATCGCGGTCGCAGCCGAGGGCATCGGCAAGATCGTCGAGGCGTGCGTAGAGCGCATCCTTCTTGTCCTTGACCTTAGCAAGCGCATCCTGCGCTGCAGTCAGGCTCTCGGCAGACGGAGATGCGGTCGCGGCATCGGCTGCCGTCTGCGCCGCATCGGCCGCGTCGTCAAGCTCGTCATCGGCATCCTGGGCGGCGGAGAGCAGCGCGCCGTCAATCGACTGCAAGCGCTCGAGCGCCGACCACTGCTCGCGCTCCTCGGCAGTGCCCTCGAGCTCCAGCGGCGCCTTGAGTGTGTACTGATGCTCGGCGACCAGGCTCGTCTCGAGGTTGTCCGCGTAGTGCGTCATCGTGGGCAAAATCGCCAGGCCAAAGAGCAGCAGCAGCGAGGCGAATGCAATGCCCACGAAGAGCGTGGCGAAGTTGCCCAGGTTGCGCAGGAAGACGCGCAGGCGGAAGCGCGAGACAAAGCCCATGCGCTCCGGCAGCTGCAGGCCGCGCTTGGTGCCCGATTTGCCGCTCGCCTCGTGACGAAGGAACTGCAACGGCGTCTTGCCCATCTTGCGAAGCAGGCCCACCAGCGTGATGAGAATGAGCGCGGCGGCGGGAACCACGGCGCACTTCACAAAGATCTCCCAGCTCCAGTACACCTGGAAGGGCGGCAGGCTGTACGAGCCGTAGTAGAGACCGCGCATGGGCTCGGTAAAGAACGCAACGCCGAGAGCGGTGCCCAGTAGCGCCGCGGCCACGCCTACGATGGCGGGAAGCGCTAGGTAGTGCAGCACGATTTCGCGACGGCGATAGCCGCTGGCGAGCAGCGTGCCGATAATGGCGCTCTCCTCCTCGATGGTGGCGTCGGTGAGCACCACAAAGACAAACGCCATGATCACGATGATGATGTCGAGCAACGTCATCCACATCATGGAGTCGCCGTCCACGTCGTCGCGCGCATAGCCAATGCCCTGATTGGAATCGGCATCGATCAGATCGTCCACGCGCGCATCGGCATCGGTCAGCGCCTCGACCATATCCTGCTCCGCATCGATGCGATCCGCGGTGGGGAGATCGCGATCGGTAAGGGTAAAGGAGTAGGTGTAGGCAGGCGCGCCGCCGGCGTCCTCAAGCGCGGCAAAGCCGGCGTCGGTGACCTCGGCCACGCCGTACGTGATGGTGTTCACCGTAAAGCCCGAATTGTCGAGGAACAGCGCCTGGCTATCGGGCTGGGTCATGATGCCGCAGATGGTGTAGGTGCGGCCCTCAAGCTCGACCTTATCGCCCACGGCGAGGTCGTTGTTGGTGGCGAAGACACGGTCGATTGCCACCTCATCGTCCGTCTTGGGCTGCCTGCCTTCGCAGTAGGACGCAATGTCAACCTTGGTGCGATGCGCGTAGGTGCGCAGGGTGCGCTTGGTGCCGTCGTCGCCAGCCGCCTTTTTGATGATGGCGTCGATAGAGAAGTTCTTGTAGAACGTAACGCCGCCGACGTCCTCAGCCGCGTCTTCGGCAGCCTTGAGCTGATCTTTGGTGGCCTCGAAGGAGGTAGTCACGCGGCCGTCCTCGATCGTGTACGCATCGCGCATGTCGTCAATGAGGCAGCCGATGGAATGCGCCGCGAGCAAAAAGCCCGACGTGGGGCGATGCTTCCGCACATAAGCAAAAAGATGCCCAGGTACTTGCCGATATTGCGGCGCAGCTCGCGCGGGAGTCGTTTTGCGAGAGGTGTCATGGCGCCGCCTACCAATCGAGCTCGGCGGCCGCGACGGGCGACTCGCTGAGCTCGTCCTCGACGATGCGCCCGTCGCGCAGGCGCAGCACGCGATTGGCCATGCGCGCGATGGCGGCGTTGTGGGTGACGATGATGATGGTGCAGCCGTAGGTGCGGTTGACGTCCTCCATGAGCTGCAGGATTTCCTTGGATGTCTTGTAGTCGAGCGCGCCCGTGGGCTCGTCGCACAGCAGCAGGCCCGGATTTTTGACGAGCGCACGGCCGATGGCGCAGCGCTGCTGCTGGCCGCCCGAGACCTGGCGCGGAAACTTGTTGCGGTGCTCGTAGAGGCCCAGCGAACGCAGCAGATCGTCGACGTCGAGCGGTTTTTTGGACAGGTGCGCCGTGACCTCGATGTTTTCCTTGATGGTAAGGTCGGGCACCAGGTTGTAGAACTGGAAGACAAAGCCCAGCTCGCGGCGTCGGTACTCGCCCAGATCGGCGGGCTTGAGCGCCGTGAGATCGCAGCCGTCCACCATGATGGAGCCGCCGTCGGCATCCTCCAGGCCGCCGATCAGGTTGAGAAAGGTCGACTTGCCCGAGCCCGAGGGCCCCAGCATGACGCAGATCTCGCCGCGATTGATGGACGTATCGATGCCATCGAGCACCGTCAGGCGTGCATCGCCGTCGCCGTAGTGTTTCTTAAGCCCGCTGACCTGGACGTAGGCTCGCTTTGCCGCCATCTTATCCCCCGTTGTTAGCCACCTGCTACTTTCTAGGCTAATAGTAAACCTGGGCGAACTATTTTTAAGCGACGTGCGCGGCTTTTTTCCAACCTACTCATTGGGGACAGACTTAAATGAGTGAAATCGCTCATTTAAGTCTGTCCCCAATGAGTGCCGGCAGGAAAGGAGCGTCCCCAAGTGCCGACATATTGGGACAGTCCCTGCCAGCCCTGCCGGCGAATCGGCAAAGACTGTCCCCAATGGCTAGGTGGCTAGGCGCGGGATTTGGCGTGTGCGAGAGCCAGGCCTACGGCGGCGATGGCAGCGGCAAAGAGCACCGTGACGCCCAGGTCGCAGGCGATGTCGCCCAGCACGGTAGACGTCAAATCAGAGGCAAGCGCCTTGCCGATCGCGTCGTTCACCCAAAACGTCGGCACAAAGTGCGCCACCGTCTGCACGGCCGAGCCCATCATCGAAAGCGGCATCCAGGCGCCGCCCAAAAACGTCATGAGCAAGCCAAGCAGGTTGCCCACACCGTTGAGCAGCTCTTCGCGCGCGCCCAGGCTCGAAAGGGCAAAGCCAACGGCCAGCGGCGTGCACGCCAGGGCAAACGTTGCCGCCAGCGCCAGGCACACACGGCCCACGCCGACCTCGGCGACCGCGCCGGCAAAGCCCACGACGCCCATCATGCTCGACACAAACCAGATACAGACAGTGAGCACGGCGGCGGCCGCGAACACGGCAAGCGAACGCTGGCGCTCGGAGAGCGGACCGGCCTCCATGCGGCGCACGCGCTCGGGCTCGTTCATGCCCGAGAACACCAGCCCCACCGACACGATGACCGACGAGATGATCGCATACGCGCCAAAGTTGAAGTACGACTCGAGTGTAGCGGCGGCAGTCGAGTCAACCTTGACCTGCTCGATCTGGACCTCCGCACGCTTTGCGGCAGCATGCTCGGCGGCCTTGGCGACATCGCCGTCGGAAGCAGCTGGCTCAAGTGCCGCCGCAGTACCCGCGAGCGAGACCCACCGCGAGGCCTCGGCAGACGAAAGCGCTGCCGCCATGGTGCCGGAGCCGTACGTCACATCGAGCTTGGGCAAGTCCTCCCCCGCACGGGCGGCCGCAACAAGATCGTCCTCAAACCCCTCCGGGATAAAGAACACGCAATCGGCGCTGCCCTTGGCGCTGTTGCTCTTGGAGAGCGCGTCCGCAAGGTCGTACGTGTCGTCGCCGACGCCCGTGACCAGGTGAAAGCGCGAACCCAGGTGCCTGGTAAGTGCCCGCGAAAGATCGCTGCCGTCGCGGTCGACCACAATCACGTTGGCGTCGTAGGGCTTGTACTCGGTCAGCTGCGACGAGTTCCAGCTCACCGAGGCCGCGATGAATACGCCCATGAGCGAGATGAACACCGTATAGATGAGCAGGTAGAACGGGTGCGCCAGCGCCATGCGAAGCGCAGTCTTAAAGGTGCTCATAGCGGCTCCTTCCAAAGATCAGCGTAGCGGCGGCAACGAACAGCAGCGCCATAAGGACCAGCGCGCCGGCGCGAACGGCAAAGGGGCCCAGGTCCTCAAAGAAATACAGGCGGTTGAACATGTCGCAGATGAGCTTGACGGGGTTGAACCAGCACTCGGCCGGGCAGGCGTGGGCGACGTCGTCGGCAAGCGCCATCGCCGGCTCGCCGTAGAGGCCGGCGAACAGGGCGCACGTGGTAGCAAAGCCCGTAAGGATGCCCGACTTGGACGCCTTGCCACCCTTAACGGGAAGCGTGCCCACAAAGAGCCCCAGGCCCGTGGCGGCAAGCGCGGATACAGCACCGCCCAGCAGGCACAGCCCCTCGCGCCCGCCAAAGTCGACGCCAACGACTAGGCGCACGTAACCAATCGCGATCGTCATCGAGGCGAAGGAGACCAGCCACGAGCCGACAAAAATGCCGGCCAGCGACGCCGTCTTGGAAAGGCCGCCCACGCAGCGGCGCGCGCCAAGGCCCGACAGATTGGGCTGCAGGTCGACGACGCTCAAGGCGGCAAACTCGGCAGACATCATCGCGACCAGGCCAAAAAGCGCGTAATAGTAGATGACCGTGCCATCGGGCGTGGTGCGTGTCAGGCTCACACGGCGGGTGCCGCCCTCGAGCGACAGGGCGCGCGCAACCGCCTCGGGGTCGGCGAGCGCCGCCGGGTTGTCCTGGGCAATCTGGGACATGAGCTCGGCATTTTGTGTATACGAGCTTGCCACCGTCTCAAGGATGCTGCGGTCGGTGAGCACCGACGAGGCGCGCGAGCCGTCATAGCTCGAGAGCAGCGTGAGCTTGGGCGTGCCCGCAGCGTCGACCGTATAGATGCCCGCGACCTCGCCGGACTTGAGCGCACGGTTCGCGGCGTCCACATCCTCGCACTCGTGGATCTCGAGCAGCTGATCGTTGTCTTCCTTGGCAAGCGACGTCGCCACGCCCTTAAAGGTCGAAGCGTCCCAAGCCTCGTCCGCCACGACGGCAACCGGCACCGGGTCGATCTTGCCGTCGGAGCTGAGGTTAGCAAACATAAACATGAACATCGTGGAAAGTGCGACGGGAAAGAGAGCACCCCAGACCCACGTGCTCGGCCGGCGCAGCAGCGTCTTGACCGTAGTGATGATGGTGTTGAACATGGCTGCCCCCTAGTCGCGCAGCTCGCGGCCGGTGATCTCGAGGAACACGTCGTTGAGGGTCGGCGGTTCGGAATAAATGCGGCCGAGCGCCACGTCATGCGAACGCAGCACATCGAGAATGTCCGTCAGGTTATGCGGGCTCGCCTCGCACGAAAATGTGAGCTGGCCCGCCGTCGCCGACAGGTCCAGGACATGCGGCAGGCTCGCGACGGCACCGAGCGCCGCGCTCGGCACCTCGCCGACCTCGATCACGATCTTCTCGCCCATCTGAATCATGCGCTTGAGCTCGTCGTTGGTGCCCTGCGCCAGCACGCGCCCGCCGTCCATGATCATGATGCGGCTGCAGATCTGCTCGACTTCCTCCATGTAATGGCTGGTGTACACCACCGTGGCGCCCTCGTCGCGCAGGCGGCAGATGCCCTCCAGGATGGCGTTGCGGCTCTGCGGATCGACTGCCACCGTGGGCTCGTCAAAGAAGATGAGCTCGGGCTTGTGCGCGATGCCACAGGCAATGTTGAGGCGGCGTGCCAAGCCGCCCGAGAGCTTTCCGGGACGAAACTTGGTAAAGTCGCCCAGGCCGACAAAGTCGATCGCCTCGTCCACCAGCGCGCGGCGGCGCTTGCGGTCGTTGACGTAGAGGCTGCAGAAATAGTCGATGTTTTCGCGCACGGTGAGCTCGTCGAACACCGCCACCTGCTGTGGCACCACGCCGACGCGACGCTTAAGGTCGTAGCGGGTGGGCGTCATGGGCTCGCCGAACAGCTCAATGGTGCCTTTGTCGTAGGCAAGCAGCTGCAAGATACAGTTGATGGACGTGGTTTTGCCCGAGCCGTTGGGGCCCAGCAGGCCAAAGATCTCGCCGGGGGCGATGCTCAGGTTAAAGTGGTCGAGCGCAATAAGGTCATCGTAGCGCTTGACGAGGTTTTCGACGTGGACGATGTCTGTCATGAGGCGGCCCTTCTGTTGGTCGTGGCCCGGTACGATTGCATCATCGCAGGAGCGGACGGCGCGCACCAGTGAGCTTTGTCACGAGTGCGAGGGGGCGGAGGCGAAACCCCCGCTCGCGCGAGCGATCGACGCCGCTTTGCCGCGCGGGAGGAATGTCACGGTTGCCCCGGGCGGCGCCTCCCCCGCGCGCGGCTTCGCGTACAATACCCGTATGAACAGGCTTTTCGACAAATCGATCGTGCTGGCGTGCTGCATTGCGGCCGCCACGGGCCTTGCTGTGGACGCTCGCCTGGTCGCGGCGTTTTGCCTTGGCGTTATTGCCACCTCGCTGGCCGAGCTCGCACAGAAGGAACGCACGAGCCGCACAAGCGAGGCCGCGAGCTACGCTTACATCATCGCGGCTGTCTTCGTGCCGCCGTTTGTGCCGTTTGCGCCCCTCGCCCTCTATGACATCGCGCGGCGCGTGCGCCGTGAACGCGTTTGGGTCGCGCTGGGCATTGGCGTCGCCTTTGTCTTTGCACTCGTCGCGGACCTTCGCGCCGACGCGCTTGCCGCTCGAACGCTCCTGCTGACCGCCATCCTTTCAGTCGCCGCCACCCTACTGTCACTGCGTACCGCCCAGTTGGAGCGCGAGCAGCAGCGCATGCGCCGCATCCGCGACGAGCTGCAGGAACGAGCCCTCGCGCTCGAAGCGCGCAACCGTGACCTTGCCGACCGCCAGGACTACGAAGTCGAGCTCGCGACACTCGCCGAACGCGCCCGCATCGCGCGCGAGATCCACGATAGCGTTGGCCACCAACTTACACGTGCCTCGCTGCAGACCGAGGCCCTGCGCGTCGTGCACGCCGACGAGCCCAGGGTTGCCGCCGATTTCGCCGACGTCAAGCACACCGTTGACGAGGCGCTCCAACTTGTGCGCGCCAGCGTCCACGCGCTCAATGACACTGCCGCCGACCTCTCCGTACAGCTCGAGTGCATCGTGGAAGGCGCGTGCTCAGATGGCGGCCCGCAGATTGAGCTTGAGGTTTTGGCCGAGCATGCGCCCGCCAACATCACCAACTGCTTTGCGGCGGTCCTGCGCGAGGTGCTCTCCAACACCATGCGCCACGCCCGCGCGCAAAACGTTGTTGTGCGATGCTTGGAGCATCCATCGTTTTACCAGCTCATCGTTACCGACGATGGCACGG
Organism: Coriobacteriaceae bacterium; assembly: GCA_905193635.1. GTDB lineage: Bacteria > Actinomycetota > Coriobacteriia > Coriobacteriales > Coriobacteriaceae > Collinsella. The sequence continues at coordinate 37,905 of CAJJPN010000003.1, read as the reverse complement.
GCGGGACCCAGACGGGCGGTCGCGGCATCGCCGAGGGCATGGGGCTCGGCTCCATGCGCGAGCGCGTCGAGGCGCTTGGCGGCACCTTCACCGCCGGCCCGCGCGCCGGCGCCGGCGGCTGGCGTGTGTTTGCCACCGTTCCCAAACAGCAAGGAGATGAGGCCCGATGAGGCTCATAGTTGTCGACGACGACCGTTTGGTGGTCGATTCGCTCAAGATTATCCTGGGCGCACAGCCGCAGATCGAGGTGGTGGGTACCGGCGCCAATGGCGACGACGCGGTCGCGCTCTACGCCGAGCACGCGCCCGATATCGCGCTACTCGACATCCAGATGCCGGGGCGCGACGGCCTTTCGGCGGCACGCGAGATCCTCGAGCGCGACCCTGCGGCGCGCGTGGTGTTTCTGACAACATTCTCGGATGACGAGTACATTGTGTCGGCGCTCAAACTGGGCGCCCGCGGCTACCTGATCAAAACCGATGTCGCCGCCATTCCACCGGCACTGGCGCAGGTCATGGACGGCAAACGCGTGCTCGAGGGCAAGGCGATCGAGGACATCGATTTTGACGGGACAGGCGCCGATGCCAGCACGCCTCGCCGACCCGCCGCCTTTGCCAGCCTGACCGACCGTGAGTTCGAAGTCGCCGAGCTCATCGCCCGCGGCCTCGATAACAAGGAGATTGCCGCCGCCGCTTACATGGGCGAAGGCACCGTACGCAACCACATCAGCTCGATCCTTGCCAAAATGGGCCTACGCAACCGCACGCAGATCGCCATCGCCTACCTGCGAGGGTAATTGCCCAACAACCGACCACCCCGGCATAGCAAAATGGCTGCTATCGATTTAATGCCATTTCAAAACTATGCCGGTTTACTACGATGAATCGCCCACCTTCGACCACGGCAAATTGCACGCTTCCAAAACCGCAGGTAGAACGCTTGCGATATTTAGAAAAATGCAGTCATGGTCGGGAATGTCGAGTTCATCGTAGTAAACCGGCATAGTTTTGTTCGGGCGGCCCTGCGCGAGTGCCTCCGCAAGCCTTGCGAGACCAAAATGATCTGCTTTCTTCCGCCCGCGGAGATCGGCTGACGGCGCCCGCCACGAAATGGGCCCATCTACTACGTTTGATCCGATACCCCTGACCATAGCCGCGTTTCATGAAAAATCGCAGGCGTTCTACCTGCGGTTTTCATTTCACATTACTTGCCGTGGTCGAGGGCTGCCGCCTAAACATAGTAGATGGGCCCATTTCGTGGCAGACGGGTCACGCGGCAGCCCTCGCAAGGCAAAAATGATCCGTTTCCCTCTGTCCACGGGAGATCAAAGGCTGTTACTGATATGGTGCCATTTCAAAACTATGCCGGTTTACGGGGCCAGATTGGCACAAGCAGACCATGCCGGCTATTTTTGAAATAGAGCAAGCCGTTTACCTGCGGTTTTATTATTTCGGAATTGCGTATGGTTGGGGGTTCGCGATTTAGCCCCGTAAACTGGCATAGTTTTGGAATGGCCGGCTGATATGACGGGCGTCGTGACCCTCAAGAGCCAAATTGATCCGTTTTCTTCCGTCTCCAGACGTCCCCGGGGAATCAGCTGAACTCGCCCGCCACGAAATCAGCCTATCTACTACGTTTGACCCGACACCCCCAAACACAACCGCGTTTTATGAAAAACCGCAGGCTTTCTACCTGCGGTTTTCTTTTTGCGTTGTTCGCTGTGGTTGAGGGTGGTGGCTTAAACGTAGTAGATGGGCGTGTTTCGTGGCGGATGGGTCACGTGGATACCACCACGAGGCCCAAAATGATTCGTTTTCCTCCGTCCCCAGGGGATCAGCTGGGGCTAGAGCTCTAGCGTGAGGGTGACGGGGCAGTGGTCGCTGCCGAAGATGTCGCCGCGGATGCCGGTGTCGCGTACGTTGTCGGCGATTGCGTCGCTTACCAGGAAGTAGTCGATGCGCCAGCCGGCGTTGTTCTTGCGGGCATTAAAGCGATAGCTCCACCAGCTGTAGACGCCCTCGACGTCGGGGTTTGCCGCGCGCCAGGTATCGGTAAAGCCGGCGTTGAGCAGCTCGGTAAACTTGCCGCGCTCCTCGTCCGAAAAGCCGGCGTTGCCGCGGTTGGACTTGGGGTTCTTAAGGTCGATCTCCTCGTGCGCCACGTTAAAGTCGCCGCAGGTCACGACGGGTTTGCCGGTCTCGCGCTCGAGCGCGTTCAAAAAGCCGCGGTAAGCATCGTCCCAGGCCATGCGCACGTCGATGCGGGCGAGTTCGTTTTGCGCGTTGGGAGTGTAGACATCCACAAACCAGAACTTGTCGAACTCCAGCGCGCAGACGCGGCCCTCGGTTGCGGCTTGGGCGACGAGTACGGCCGCCTCGTTCTCGCCGGCGTAGGGTAGCAGTGCGTCGGCGTGCAGCACGCGCAGCGGTTCCTGGCGGCTAAAGACCGCAGTGCCCGAATAGCCTTTACGCTCGGCGTAGCTCCAGGTTTGGTGATAGCCGGCCAGGTCAATATCGACCTGGCCTTCTTGCAACTTGGTCTCTTGCAGCGCCAGGATATCGACGTCGAGTTCTTGCGCGATCTGGATAAAGCTCGGGTCCTTTTTGAGCACGGCGCGCAGGCCGTTGACGTTCCACGAGGCGAAAGTGTAAGTCTGAGGCATGGTGTCCTTTCGACGGGGTTGGCAGGCTTAAGATTAGCGCAACAGGGGCGGGGTGGGCTCCGCGCATGCTGACTTAAAGGTCGCATGCTGGGACATCGCCCGACGCCGCCCGATCAACAAGGACGGAGGGCTCATATGACGCAGGCAATATCGGACCCCAGGCAGGCGTCCGCCGCGCTGGCGGATCTGTTTGACACCCACAAGCGCGTGGTGTTCTTTGGCGGCGCCGGTGTTTCCACGGCGAGTGACATCCCCGATTTCCGCAGCGTGGACGGCCTGTATCACCAGCAGTTTGCCTATCCGCCCGAGACCATGCTCTCGCACAGCTTTTACGAGACACATCCGGCGGGGTTCTTCGACTTTTACCGCACCAAGATGATCGCGCTTAACGCTAAGCCCAGCCGCTGCCACACCAAGCTGGCCGAGCTGGAGCGAGCTGGCAAGCTCGATGCCGTGGTGACGCAAAACATCGACGGCTTGCATCAGATGGCGGGCTCGCAGCGCGTATTCGAGCTGCACGGATCGGTCCATCGCAACATTTGCCAGTCGTGCGGCGCGGTCTATAGCGCCGAGTGGATTTGCTCGCGCGAGCATGAGGACGCCGCGGGCGTGCCCGTGTGCCCTGCGTGCGGTGGTCGCATCAAGCCCGATGTGGTGCTCTACGAAGAGCCGCTCGACGAGCGTGTGTTGACCGGTGCCGTTGCCGCCATCGCCGCGGCCGATGCCCTCATTGTGGGCGGGACCTCGCTCGTGGTGTATCCGGCGGCAGGCCTTACGCGTTACTTTACTGGCGATACGCTGGCCATTTGCAATTTGGCGCCTACCGATCAGGATGCAAATGCCGACCTGCTGATTTCTTGCGACATCGCGGCCGCGTTTGCGTTCTAGCCCGTGTGCGCGGATACAATAGAAAGACTGAGTGCAAAGCGACCCCGCCGCCAGCTCCCCAAGCTCGGCGGCGTGGGCATTTTAGGAGGATGTTCATGGCGAACGACAGCAAGACATGGCGGTGCGGAAAGTATGAGCTCAGCTTTGACCGTCCGCGCATCATGGGCGTCCTCAACGTGACGCCCGATTCGTTTAGCGATGGCGGGGAGCACTTCGACCCGGATGCCGCCATCGAGTACGGCCTGGCGATGCTCGACGCCGGCGCCGACATCATCGACGTAGGCGGCGAGTCCACGCGCCCCGGCTTTACCCCGGTTAATCCCGACGAGGAGGCTCGCCGCGTGCTGCCCGTGGTGCGCGCGCTGGCCAAAGAGGGCGCCATCGTCTCGATCGACACGCGTCACGTGGCGGTTGCCAAGGCGGCCGTGCGCTGCGGCGCCTCGATCGTCAACGACGTGACCGGCTTCACTGACCCCAAGATGGTCGAGTTTGTTAAGACGAGCACCTGCGGCGTCATCGTGATGCATGCCGGCGAGGTCGCCGCGCCTACCCGCACGCACGCAACGGTGCAGCTCGATACCTCGGCGGCGGCGTTTGTTGCCGAGAAGGCGCGCGAGGCGGCTGCCGAGGCCGCGCGTGAGGCTGAGAAGCCGGCTCGCCGCCGTCGCGGCAAGTTACTGGGCGAGCCTAAGCCGGAGGCCAAGCTTCCGGGCGGCGTGGTGCAGCCCTCGTTGCCGTTTGGCGATCCGGAGCCCGCGACCGAGCCTGCAAGCGAGCAGGAGACGCCGGCCGCCGAGCAGGCTGCTGCCGCCGAGACCGTCGCGCCCGCGCCCGAGGCCACCGAGGCCGCATCGGAGTCCAATGACCGCCTGGCCGCCATGATGCGCCGCAGCGCCCGCCGCGAGGAGGCCTACGTGCCCACCTCGCAGCTCCGCCGCTTCACCCTGCCCGATTCGGCGCCCATCATGCGCCGCGTCATGGGCTTTCTGTCCGACCAGGCCCGCGCGCTCATCCACGCCGGCGTGTCGCGCGACCGCATCTGCATCGATCCTGGCCCGGGCTTTGGTAAGTCGGCTAACGAGGACATCGTCATCCAGCGCGAGACTGCCAAGATGGCGTCACTGGGCTATCCGCTCATGTGCGCTGTATCGCGCAAGCGCTTTGTGGGCGCCGTCTCGGGCGTGACCGAGGCCGCCGAGCGCGATGCCGCTACGTTTGGCGTGTGCCTGGGCGCCATCCAGGCCGGCGCCAACATCGTGCGCGTGCACGACGCCGCGGGCTTTGCGCAGTTCCTGAACGGCTACTGGGCGGTTGCCAAGCCGCAGCCGCGCCGCGCGTTTGTGGCCGTGGGATCCAACTTGGGGCATCGCTGCGACAACATCCGCGCCGCACGCGACATGATCGCCGAGATTCCACTTACCTGCGTGTCCAACTCCTCCAAGATCTACGAGAGCGAGCCGGCCTACGAGACGCGCCAGGACGCGTTTGCCAACGCCGTCATCGAGATCAAGACCGAGTTGGCGCCGCTGGTGCTGCTCGACGAGCTCATGAAGATCGAGGCCGAGCTGGGCCGCGACCGCTCCAAAAAGGCCAAGGCCAACGGTCCGCGCACCATCGACCTGGACCTGCTGTGGATGGACGGCGAGACCCACGGCGGCAAAAAGCTGCGCCTGCCGCATCCGCTGATCGGCGAGCGCGACTTTGTGCTGGTGCCGCTCGAGGATCTGATGCACGACCCGGCGCGGTTCTTCCGCTACAACGGCGTCGAGGTCAAGGAGCCCGAGGATCGCGTGGGCCATATCGTGGGTGAATTGGGGCGTATGTAGATGATCGAGATGAACGCTGTAGTCGCTGCCACTGAGCTCGACGCGGCGCGTGACGCGGGTCGCGAGGGCGTGTCCGCGGGCTGGTGCGCGTGGAGCGTGGGCGATGCTTCGCTGACGTTTTCGCTGGTCGTGCGTCCGGATGTGAACATGCATGCCTTCCACGGCCTGCCGTTTGTGGCCGCGATGGGCATGATGGACGCGCTCGTGGGCACGGCTTCGACGCCGGGGTTGGGCCTTGCCGGCAAGGTGGGCATTGAGTGGCCGAGCAATATCGTGTGCGGTGCGCCTGCGTTTGAGACGTCGCTCGCGCGTGTTGCCGTGAACGGCGGTGCCGGTGCTGCGGGCATGTTTGCCGCGGTGACGGTTGATATTGAACGTGCGGCGCTGGGCGAGCTTGGCGTGGATATGGCCGACGAGGTGCTGGTCGAGGCATTGGCCACCGCCGTGCTGACCCGCGTGGACACCTGGGCGGTTGCCGCCAACACACCACAGGGCGCTGCCGGCCCGCTGGCTCCGGTGCTGGGTGAGTACTTCGATATGGTGCCGCTGCTGGGTCGTCAGGTTGCGGCGGTGTCGCCCAACGGTTTGCCGCTTGCGGTCGGTGTGTTTGCGGGCCTGGACATCTGGGGCCGCGCGACCATCAAGACCGATGCCGGCGAGCAGGAGTTTCCGCCCGAGGCCGTACGGATTCGCGGGCTGTAACGCGGGGCGTTCGCGCCCAAAGATAGACATGACAACAAGACCCTCCTCGCCTGTGCCGGGGAGGGTTTCGCCTATCTGGGGAATGGGTTGCCAGCGCCCTATTCCTCAAAACTGAAAAATTTTCGTTTTTGAGGAATAGGATTAAGGCGGCTCGGTCTTTCGCGAGGTATATTCGCTATAGAGCCTATTCCTCAAAACTGAAAATTTTTCAGTTTTGAGGAATAGCGATAAAAGACCGCGAGGAGGCACCAATGAAACTCATCAATAGAACGTCATATATGGACACGTTGACGAGCCTTATTGGCGTACCGGACATCAAGGTCATAACGGGCATTCGCCGTAGCGGTAAGTCAAAATTGCTCGAGGCCCTCCGCGATTACGTGGAGGCAAATCTGTCCAATTCGAATGTCATCCATATCAACTACAACCTCGATGAGTTCGAGAACCTGCTCGAATATCATGCCCTGCTCGCCTATGTGAAAGAGCATCGAGTGTCCGACAAGCAAAACTTCCTGCTTATCGACGAGGTTCAGATGTGCGACGGCTTTGAACGCGCGATCAACAGCCTCCATGCATCCGAACAGTACGACATCTTCATCACCGGATCGAACGCCTTTTTGCTGTCGAGCGATCTGTCGACGCTCTTTACGGGGCGCACGTTCGAGATCGAGGTTTTCCCATTCTCGTTTGAGGAGTATCGCCTCTATAGTGACGAGGGCGAGGTCGATTGCGACTTCGATGAGTACGCGAGAACCGGCGGTATGTCCGGCTCTTACCCTTATCCACTGCAGGAGCAGCGCTACCAATATCTCTCCAATGTCTTCAAAACGCTCATCGTGAGGGATATCGTGCAGCGGCATAACGTGAGAAACGAATCGGCACTGCTGCGCATTGCCGATTACATGATGGACAACGTCTCCAACATAACGTCGGCACGCAACATTACAGATGTTTTGAATGCGGATGGGCTAAAGATTACGAATAAGACGGTCGGCACGTACATGGGGTACCTGTGCGATGCGTTTGCCTTCTATAAAGTTCGTCGGTACGACATTCGCGGCAAAAAATACCTTAAGAGCGGCGAGAAGTATTACCTGGCAGACCACGCGTTCAAATACGCACTGCTTGGTACACGTGATATGGATTGGGGACGCGTATACGAGAACATGGTGGCCATCGAGCTGCTGCGCCGCGGATACGAGGTATACGTCGGTGTGCTCTATAAAAAGGAAATAAACTTTGTAGCAATCAAGCGAAGCGAGAAGCTCTACATTCAGGTGAGCGACGACATCAGCTCGGATAAGACGTTTGAACGCGAGATTTCGCCACTGCTGAGCATTGGCGATGCGTATCCCAAGATGATTCTTGCCCGCACGCATCACGAGGCCACGGATCGCGATGGGGTGCAGATCGTGGACCTGGCGAGGTGGTTGTGCGGCGAGGCTTAGCAAAAAAATCCTATTCCTCAAAACTGAAAAATTTTCGATTTTGAGGAATAGGATTGGCGGCTGGTTGCTGCGACCTGGCGTTTACTCTATCCCAGCTCCTGCATGCGGCGGTAGATTTCGCAGATGCCCTTGATGGTGAGTTGGCCGTCTACCACGTCGAAGGCATCGGTCGAATCGGCGACGATGCCGGCGAGACCGCCCGTGGCGATAACGGTGGCATCGTCGCGGCCCAGCTCGCGCTTCATGCGCGCGACCAGGCCCTCGGCCATGGCGGCAGCGCCCACCACGGCGCCGACCTTGATGCACTCCTCGGTATCGCGGCCGATGGCGTGCTCGGGCGCCTCGAGGGGAACGCTGGCGAGCTTGGCGGCTCGGGCGGCGAGCGCGTCCATGGAGATGCGGATGCCCGGCGCAATCGCTCCGCCAATGTAATAGCCGTCCTCGTCGATGACGTCGATATTGGTTGCGGTGCCAAAGTCCACCACGATCGCCGGGGCGCCGTAGAAGGTCTCGGCAGCGACGGCGTTGGCGATGCGGTCGGCACCAACGGCCTGGGGGCGCGCCGCGCGCAGCTTGGTCACGGCGGCCGTCTGCGGCCCAATGACGATGGCGTCCGCCGCGATGCGGTCGGCCACGGCGTGCCACTCGCGCGAGAGCTGCGGCACCACGCCAGCAAAGGCGATCGCGTCAACCGCATCGAGCGAGAGGCCGTACATCTTAAAGAAACCCATCAGGCGCACGTGGATCTCGTCGGCGGTATAGGAGCGGTCGGTGGGCATGCGCCACGACTGCACCAGCTCGTCTCCGTCGAACAGGCCCATGGCCGTCTGCGTGTTTCCCATATCGATAGCGAGCAGCATGTCTACTCCCAGTGTTGGCATAAAAGGACGCGCACCATTGTATACGCGCCGTCGACGGCGCTCGGCCGCGATTCGTTTACGGTGATAGGGGCTGAGGGGTTTAAATATGAAGGAATTATGCTCTACGAGATTTTCCTTGCCGTTTACCGAACTCCCGCGTAATATTCTTTCTTGCGCACATGAGGCGCCCAGACATTGCGGGGTGGAGCAGTCTGGTAGCTCGCCGGGCTCATAACCCGGAGGTCGTAGGTTCAAATCCTGCCCCCGCGACCAAGAACTTTTAGCAGCTCAAAGGCATTGTTCCTTTGGGCTGCTTTCTTTTATGTCTTCGATTTATAGCAGCGTTATAGCAGGCTTTGTAGCAAATAGCACTGCAAACTAAACTCAATTCGAGCCACGCTAACAGTTCGCTTGTTTGCCGCTGGGGTATCCCCCCATGCTCAAAGTAGGGCTATAGCCATAGGGCACCAATGACGGGAGCTAAATTACTGCGCGTTAGGGTTTTTCGGACGGGGGTGGTCTTCTTTTAGAAGAATAAGACCGATATATTTAGGGTTTTTCGCTTTTACGCCGAGTTGGGAGTATTTCGTCTGTCTTGTAGTTAAAAGCGCCAACTTGGGTAAAGACCAACGCTCATTATTGCTGTGCTGCGGCTCTGTGGTGGCATTACAAGCGGCTTTCTTGCCCCTGCCGCTATCGGGTGCGTGTGAATTGGTCAAAGCGGCAAATATCACCATACAACAACGAAAAAGAGCGCCCGCCAACTGAATGGCAAGCGCTCTATTTTCGTTAGCCTGTTCGGCTATGGGCGAATTGATTGTAGCAGCGTTGTAGCAGGCGGTGCTATCGCTCGATGCCCTTTTTCTTGAGTTCCCTATAAAGTGGGGCGCGGCTTACGCCTGTGCGCTCGCATATCTCCTTAACGGAAATGCCGCCGTCTTTGTATAGCCTTACGGCGGTGTCCATCTTGTCTGGGTCTGTGGCGGGTCTGCCAAACTGCCGCCCGCGTGCTTTTGCCGCCGCGATGCCCTCTGCTTGTCTTTCCTTAATCAATTCGCGCTCAAACTGCGCCATAGCCGCGCACATTGCAAAGAAGAAACGTCCCTGTGGGGTGCTGGTATCGGTGCCCTCTTTGATGGATACAAGCGAAACGCCGTTTTCCTCGAAGCGCTCGGCAAGACTGAATAGTTGCTTGCTGCTTCGCGCCAAGCGGTCATAACTGCAAACTACAACAGTATCGCCCTTCCTTAACTGTCCAAGCATTTTGTCGAGTTCGGGGCGGCTTTCTTTAACGCCGCTGATTTTGTCGCTAAAAATCTTATCAACGCCACGTTTAGCCAACTGGTCTAGCTGTCGGTCTAGGTTCTGTTCTTTGGTGCTAACGCGTGCATATCCAAATATCATTACTTGCCCCCTTTGTAGGTGTATCTAAAAGTCTAAGGCATTTCGGGACAATAATAAAGAGACAGTTAAAGAGACGGTTAAAGCGCCTGTTTTTTGCTTTGTTCTCGGCTGCTTATCGCCGTCTCTTAACGTGTGCTTTTGGGACACGCTCAAATGCCAACATCTTTGTTGCTATATTGCTAAATTGCCGCTGATACGCTGATAAGCTCGAACGGTGTTTGCGGTCGCATAGGGCTATAACAAATCGCACGCCGCCCGCCGCGCCCGTGTTTCCCGTCACGGTCTATTGCTTTCGCGCTTCAACTAAAACACTGAAAGAATCAAGTAACTGTTCCTTGGCGTGGTTTAGCGATGCAATGCAAGCGTTAATCTGCTCTATAGCTGGTTCGCCTGTTGGCGTGTCCTCAAGTGCTATCGCCGCCGCTTCTTTAATCGCTCGTTCGAGACTTGGCGCATATAGCAGACCGAATCGCTCCCGGTCGTTGAGTTTCCCGACAATTCCAATAAGATAGCTTTTCAACTCAAACTCTTGTGCCTGCTTATAGAACTGGTATGGCGTATTGAAGTTCTCACGCGTCCACGCTGCCAACGCTTCGCCTACAGATTCGCCATGCCTGTATTCAATATCCCAAACGTCCAGAAAGGGTGAACTTGAATTATCAAGCTCTTGCAGTATAAGGGCGCGTTCCTTTCCATTGCATAACATGGGATTCCTGTAAACGCGCGTGCAAATCTCTATGTCGATGTTTAAAGCGTCTGCAAGCTCTACCGCATCATTTATGTCGAGCGCTTCGAGGATTTGGCAAAACTGGGCATTTGCGTCTTGTACGCGTCTTTCGTCTCGGTGCAACGGCTCGCACAAATCTAAATCACTTGGCAAGCGTGCCAAATCGCTAAAGGCTTGATTTGCAAGGCTCATTTCTTCACGAAAGCACGTCTCGCATGTGCTGAAAGCGTCAAAGCATGATTCGCGCTCATCGTTTCGGTTGTTGATTGAACATTGCATGATTGAATCGTCAAGTAGGCTTCTATTCATTTCGAATCGCTCCATTTGTCCGTTTTAACGTTGGCGGTTACGTGCTGCCGTCCTGCCGCCTTTGCTACCATTTAGTCGCGCTTTTCCTATCGCAAGCGCCGATTCATCAACAAGTGGCATACCACGCCGCCCGCTGCTGCCGACAGTTACAAGTTCAAGGTCTATTAGCGTTGCTATAAAGGCTTCGTATTCCTCGGGGCAGTTGAAGTGCAAACCGAGCTGAAAGCCCCTATAACCCTGTTCACCCTCGCGCGGTATGGCGTGTGTGGTCGTGTTCGAAAGCAGTTCAACAAGCCGCCAATAACGCCCGTAGGACTCCATTCCACCGACTGAAATAAGTTGATTAAGATAGGGGTTTCCAGCGTTAGCGGCTTCGTGCTTAACCCATGATATGGGGCAGTTGGAAAGTGCCCGCGCCGCACATGCTTCACCTGCTTTGTTAAGTTCATCGCCCATAGCCGCCGCCCGTTATAGACCGAAATATCGGCACACTTGGTCGCGGTTAAGACGAATCATATTTCCGCGAATCCTTACCGCCGACAGCCGCCCATCTTTAACAAGGTTGTAAACAGTGCCCTTTGAGATTTGCAAGCAGTCTGCAACCTGCTTAACGGTTACAAGCTCTTGAAGGTCTTTTAAGTTGCGCGGCGCTTCTTGCCGCTCGGTGCTTTTCATTAGTGCCCCTTTCAACGTGCCGGGTGGACGAATCGCGATTCGATGGGGCTATATAAACATGAAAGCGTTCTATGGGCTTCTAGCAAACGAATACGCCAATAGGCAATTTAATAAGCTATATCATTCAGAAAAGATTGAATCAGCAGCGGGCGTGATTAAAAGAGACTCGCCAAAACGTAATATGTGACCTCGGGTAATTACTAAAGCGATGGTTTTAGGTTGGGTTAACCCTTAAAGGTATGTTTACCAGCGCTTTTTTATTAAGCTAAAGTGTGTAAATGAGTTTTTAATTAACATATGGACTTCATAACTCGGTGCGTTAAAACAAGTTTTCAACAAGTTTTCAACCAGTTTTCAACAGTGCTTGCCGTCTTCTTTTCTTCTAATAAGGTTGCACGCCCGCCGCGCTCGCGCTTGCCCCTAAAGGCGCAAGCGTGGCGGGCTGCTGTTATCTAGTCTTATCTGTTCTTATCTGTATTGGCACCCTATAGGGTCGCTATACAAAGAGTAAAGCCACCCTATAGGGTTGCCGTATCGGGCGTATAGGGTGGCTGGGCGTTGGTTGTATGGATGGGGCGCTTATTTGTCGCTGCTGAAAACTGTCTCTTCTAGTTTGTGCGTTGCGGCTTCGATAACAGCGCCCAGCGTGTAGTAAGCATCGCCAACGTGATTGTCTGGGCATATGCCCGTATCGGCTGCGTATGCAAGCATTTTCAGCAGGCCCGCCGCGCCATTTAGGGTTGAAATAGCATCCTCTGGTTCATCGTTGAACGTTATCAGTGCTTTGCTCTGTTTATCCATGTTGCTATGTCCTTTCTAGGTATAGAAACGTACTTACCTGTTCGTTGACTGGTCGCACCTCATTAGGCACTCTACGATGCCCGCCGCCCGCCGCTTCGCGTCTGGGTCTGCACTTGCGTATACGTTCAGCGTCATTGCTGCGTTGGCGTGTCCTAGGTTGCTTGAGACGGTCTTAACGTCCATGCCGTGGGCAAGCGCCAATGTTGCCCACGTGTGGCGCAAATCGTGGAAAGACAAACGCCGCCCCTCGGTGCCACGCGTGCCGAGCATCTTTGTTAAAGATGCCCAGTCTTTAGATAGTCTGTCTGGGTGGTAGTACCCGAGCGCATCGCCGAGAATGAAAGAATTGGGGTTAAGCGATGCCATATTATCGGCGAATGTCTGCCGCTGCTTTTCCTGCCATTGCTCAAGCACTTCTAGCAAAGTGTCGGGTAGAACAACGTCTCTTGCCTTGTCGGTCTTTGGCTGCTTGATATATGCACCTCCTTTGCCGAGTCCAATTGAGCGCCTAATCCATATAACGTGATTGTCCGCGTCAATGTCTCGCCATTGCAGCCCGCATACCTCCCCGCGCCGTATTCCTGTGTTTAGCGCTATGTATGCCGCGACAGTAACGGGGGACAGCTCAAGCAGACTTAGCTTGTCGAGAAGTTCGGCAAGCGCCGTTTCGTCTAGCGCGTTGATACCCTGCTTTTTGTTGACACGCTTGGGCGGCTTAACAAGGGATAGCGGGTTCTTGTCAATGACGCCCGTAGCGATAGCGTTATTGAGAACCATCTTTAGCAGTCTGAAAGCCTTTCCTATTGTGGAAGACGAACGGTCTTCTTTTACAAGCTCCGCTATCCATCTTTCAGCATCAATAGGTTGTAAATCTTTTATTCGTGTTTCGCTAAAAGCTGCGGCTATATATCTCAACGAATCGCGATAGCCGCTTATGGTTGACGGCTCAATAGCCTTGGTCTGCTCCTTTGCGTCTATGTATTGAGACACATAATCTGGTATGGGCATATCTGCTATAGGCAACGATATGCCGCCGTTGTGGGCTAGGCTTTCGCTGTGTTCCTTTTCTTTTTCCTGCCGCCATGCCGCAAGCTCTGCGTTTGCCGCCCGCTTACCCGTAGCCTTTAGCGTGCGCGTTATGTATCGGCGTTTGTTGTTGGTGTCACGGTATGACAGCCGCCCGCGAAACTTGCCGCGTTTTTTATCCTCTAGCAACTCTTGCCCTGTGTAGTAAAGCGTGCCCATAGCCAAACCCTTCAAGAACATTTCATATTCGTATTTGTAGCAGTGTTGTAGCAATCATGTAGCAAACAGCTGATTCTAAAGAACTAACTGAATGATTAAACACTACGCAACCATATGAACTGTATAAACAAAACAGCAGCTCAAATACCATATTATCACATGAAAGAAGAGCTATTAGATTTGCAGGATAGAATAATATAAAGCACTCTCATAACCCGGAGGTCGTAGGTTCAAATCCTGCCCCCGCGACCAAGAACTTGCAGCTCGTCGGCCTACCCGGCGAGCTTTTTTGTTATTCCGGGACCGTGTTTTCGGTCCAATTCTCGGCCTCTCAAACAAAATCTCGATCTGTAACATCTAGACCCGATTTGGGCGGCTAGGTGTTACAGATTGAGATGTTTCGGCAGGACGGTCTTCGTTTGTCTAAATCTGTAACACGAGGGACGGTTTTTACTGAGTAACTGTTACAGATCTAGATCTTTCGGCAGGCTAGATTGGTTCGTCTCAATCTGTAACAGTTGCTCGGCAAAATAGGGCCTAACTGTTACAGATTGAGACAAACCGACGGGCCGTCCGCTCCATCCACCTGCCGCCACCTGATATTCGCCGATTTTCGTTGTGCCGCTGTACCTCCATGCCATATCCTCTAGACAACTACGCGGCAACATCGCCGCCGCGCCTACAAGAGAGGAATGTCCATGACCGCACCCGCATCCAAGCTGCTCCAGCCCATTACGGTTGGCCCCCTTGAGCTCAAAAACCGCATTATGTTCCCGCCGCTGACCACCGGCTACGAGGAGCGCGACGGTTCCATCGGCGAGCGCAGCCTGGCTTTTTACGAGCGCCTGGCCCGTGGCGGCGTGAGCTACATCGTCATCGGCGACGTTGCTCCCGTTATGACCGCAAGCCCCACGCCCAAGTTGGCGACCGACGCCCAGATCCCCACGTTTAAGGCGCTGGCTGACGCCGTCCATAAGCACGGCGCCAAGGTCGCGCTGCAGCTGTTCCACCCCGAGTACGACGTGCCCGGCGTCGGCCGCATGGTCATGGGCTCCATGGCCGCCGCCAAGGCCGCGCAGGAGGCCAAGGCCGCCGGCGACGAGGAGACCTTCGCCGCCAAGATGGCCGAGTCCAACGAGATTCGCAAGCAGGCCTACGCCAAGCTGCACCACGACATGCAGCACTTTGTGAACGAGGCCACCGTGGAGCAACTCACCCAGATCAAGGAGGCCATCGCCGCCTCGGCCGCCCGCGCACAGCAGGCTGGCATCGACGCCATCGAGGTCCACGGCGACCGTCTGGTGGGTTCGCTGTGCTCCGCGATCCTCAACCAGCGCACGGACGAGTACGGTGGCTCGTTCGAGAACCGCGTCCGCTACGCGCTCGAGGTCGTCGCCGCCATTAAGGAAGCCGCACCGCAGTTGATGGTGGAGTACAAGCTCCCCGTGATCATGGAGAACCCCGACGGCACGCCGCGCGGCAAGGGCGGCCTGCTGCCCGACGAGGCCTGCGAGTTTGCCAAGCTGCTCGAGGGTGCGGGCATCGACATGATCCAGGTCGCGCAGGCCAACCATACCGGCAACATGGGCGACACTATTCCGCCCATGGGCGCCATGCCCTACAACTGGACGCTGCCCGTGGCCGAGCGCGTCAAGGCCCTGGTCTCCGTGCCGGTGGCAACCGTCGGCCGTGTGGTCTCGGTCGAGGCCGGCGAGAAGATCCTGGAAGACGGCGCGGCCGACATCATCGCCTATGGCCGCTCGCTCATGTGCGACCCCGACATTGCGCTGAAGGCCGCCACGGGTGAGCCCATTCGCGAGTGCCTCAACTGCAACAAGGGCTGCGTCGACGCGATTCAAAACCGCCAGTACATCTCGTGCGTGCTCAATGCCGAGAACGGCGACGAGGCTACTATCGCCATTAAGCCGGGCGAGGGCGACAAGAAGATCGCCGTGGTGGGCGGCGGCATCGCCGGCCTGGAGGCCGCGCGCGTGGCGGCCAAGCGCGGCTACGACGTGACCGTCTACGAGGCGAGCGATCACCTGGGCGGCCAGATTGTGCTGGCGGCTGCGCCCCCGCGCAAGGACGAGATCATGCGTTCGGTCGAGTATTACGAGAAGATTCTGCCCGGCCTGGGCGTGAAGGTTGAGCTCAACCACGCCGCTAGCCCCGCAGACCTCAACGCCGCCGACGCCGCGATTGTGGCTGTGGGTGCGCACGACGTGGTCATCCCCGTTCCGGGCGCTGACTCGGAGAAGGTCGTCTCGAGCTGGGACGTGCTGGCCGGCAAGGCGGAGCTTACGGGCCGCGTCGCCGTTATCGGCGGCGGCCTGGTGGGCACCGAGACTGCCGAGTACCTGCTGCAGCACGGCTGCGAGGTGGCGATCGTGGAGATGCTCGACAAGATTGCCGCGGGCGAGTCCGAGACCATTCTGCCGCTGATCATGAGCGACTTCGCAGAGCACAACGTGGAGCAGCACGTGAAGACCCGCCTGACCGCCATTGCCGACGAGGGCGTGGAGGCCATTCGCACCACCGAGGACGGCGCCGAGGAGCCGGTGAAGATCGCCTGCGATTACGTGGTGATGGCCGTGGGCTCCAAGGCCAACGCGTTTGACCTGGACGGCGTGACGGTGCCCGTGACCTGCGTGGGCGACTGCTCGGGCGAGCGTACCGCCGATATTGCGAGCGCCATTCGCACGGCGTATCACGCGGCCAACGAGCTCTAAGCAAGAAAGCTATCGCGTATTGAGTGGGCGGGGAGTGCCGTATCGGTGCTCCCCGCCTTTTTGCCAATAGAGTGTCCCTGATCAGCGGGTTCAGAAAATCCGAATCTTGAGCACCCGAAAATCCGAATCCTTAGAACATGAAAATCCGAACTATATGAACACGAAAATCCGAATCGCAACTACCCGAAAATCCGAATTTGCTACAGTGGAATAGAAGAATCAGAAAGCAGGACCTGGAAATCTGCGGGGGCGGCTCATGGCAGGCGAGAGGCTACATCGGGACGGATACATCCCACGTATCGTGGATGCGCAAATCGAGCGCTACCTTCGTGTCTTTGGCGCGGTCGAGATTGCGGGCACCAAGTGGTGCGGCAAGACGTGGGCCGCGCTTGAGCACGGGGCGTCCGCCTCGTATGTCGACGAGAATCTCGACCTCGCGCGTGCCGACCCGGCGATGATGTTGCTGGGAGACCGTCCGCATATTATCGATGAGTGGCAGCGCGTTCCCCAAATTTGGGACTACGTTAGACACGAGGTTGACCGCACCCGGGGCACGCGCGGCGCCTATATCCTCACGGGTTCCGCCACGCCTGCGTTTGGCTCAAAGGCGGAGGCGCCCGCGCATAGTGGAGCCGGCCGCATCGGTCGCGTCCGCATGCACCCCATGACACTTGCCGAGACAGGTGAGTCCAACGGCAAGGTGAGCCTGGCGGGCTTGTTTGAGCATCGTTTTGAGCCCTGTCGGTGCAATGGCGATACACCGGGGCTTGTCGAAGCCGCCTGCCGCGGCGGCTGGCCCGAGGCGATCGATATGGTTTCGGCTGACGCCCAGCTCATCGCTCGCGAATATCTCAACACTACGTTTTCGAGCAGCTTCCCGGCGGTTGGTCTCGACCCCGATATTGCTCGTCGAGTCTCCGCATCGATCGCGCGCAATCTGGGACAGGCGACCACGTATAAAACGATTCTTATGGATATGTTCGGTGCCGAGGGGGAACCCGCAGCGTTTGCCGACGAGACCAAGGTGCGCAGGTACCTGGATGCCCTCAAAGGCATGTTCATTCTCGAGGAGGTCCCCGGTTGGGTTCCCGCCGCGCGCGACAAACGACGCTTTACCGTCAAGCCCAAGCGCTATCTGGCAGATCCGAGCCTTGCTTGCGCCTTGCTAGGTATGTCCTTGCAGGCGCTGCTTGCCGACTGGCAGACATTTGGTCTGGTGTTTGAGAATTTGGTCATACGCGATCTTTCGGTCTACGCACGTTCGCTCGACCTGCTGGATAGCACGCCCGTGCGCTATTATCGCGACGATTCGGGCCTTGAATGCGATGCCATCGTGCAGCTAGCCGATGGACGGTGGGCCGCCTTTGAGATTAAGGTGAGTGAAGATAAAGCGAGCGCCGGCGTCGAGAGCCTCAAGCGCGTTCGCAAGAAGGTCTGTGGAAATCCTCGTTCACGCACACGCGAACCGGAGTTTATGGCCGTGATTGTGGGGGTGGGTGAGTACGCCCGCGAGGTCGAGGACGGTATCTACGCGATACCCGTGCGCGCGTTGGGGTGTTAAGGGGCGGCACGCCGTGTGCCCGCTGCCCGGTGCTGCGGATTGGTGCAAGTGGTCAGGTTTGTTTGCACCATGTCCTTGGCATATGGAAGAAGCTGCTATTCGTAATCTTTAAGACATCATTAAGGCTTGCGCTGTGGAGCAAACCGCAGGTCAATGCTATTCTTTTACCTTATCGTATGGTGTTGTATTCTGCCTGAATTCTATGCCTACGAGCAACGGATTGATCGCGACCAAGCGGAAAGGATGGCACGCCCGCTAGCAGGGCAAACGCAAGCGATGAGTGGCATGGACCGACATAGCGAGCTCCAGCAGCACAAGACGGCGGCCGAGTACCGCCAAGCTGCCGACGAGCACGCGCGGACCCTCAAGGATTTCTGGAAGGATTTCCTGGTGAGCGGTCTGTTTGTGCTGGCCGCCATCGTTGCCATCTTTGCATGCCTGGCCTGGTTTGCCGCGAATAACCGAGTGAGTGCCACGGGGAGCACGATCGCGGCGAAGGGCCCGCGGTTTGTGCTCTCGGGAACGCAGGGCGGCACGGCGGGTAAGTACGACACTCAGGACAACTACGCGTCGGACAGTACAAGCCTTGCCGTGAACAATCTTTTCAACCTCAATAACATGAGCGCCGATGGCGGTCTCTCTCCGGGGTCGGCCGGCCAGCTCCAGCTCAACGTCAGGCCGCTCTGCAATGACCTGCACGATATCACGGTGGAGATGACCTGGGAAATTTCTGTTCAGACGAGCGTTGCGGGCACGGGCGGCACTGCTGCGGATGCATCGAAAAACGAAGAGATCATCAACTCGCTTAAAGATTTGGTGCGCGGTCATATCCTGGTTTTTCAGGGCAAAGACGCCTCTGGCTTTTACTCGAATCCGCTGGTCCCTACGACCACCACGGTGACCCAGGACGGGGCCAGCGTCACCGTCATTACGCAGAGCTTTACCATCCCAAAGTCGAGCTTTTACGCTGCGGACTCAAATAGCACGACCGAAACCGTCACCAAAACCCTCTACTGGATTTGGCCGGAGCAGTTCAAGAGCTATGTTCACACGGGCAACGCCGGCTACGGTGGCAACCTTTTCGCTAACACAGGCGACGAGGGGGGATACACAACCCTCGTCGGCGACATCAACAATAACCACGCGCGCTATTTCCGCGCCGATAGCACGAGCGTGCCAGGTCAGGCGCCTAGCGCGGTTCCGCCTGTCGGAGCCGGCATGTCCTCTGCGGATGTGGAGACCTGCGCCAATTATTACAACAACGCCGACGAGATTATCGGCAAGAACGTCAAGTACATTCGCGTGCGCTTCACCGCCAAGGAGGCGGATAAATAAATGGACGAGCAGCTTAATGCCCGCGAGCAGGGCGATATCAAACACAACGAAGGAGCGGCAAACCCCGGCGGCAACGGGTTCGGCTCGCACGGCGAAGCGCGTCCGGCTGGCCGCATCGAGCGCATCAAGGCTTGGGTGAGCGACCACCGTCGCGAATCCCTGGCCATCGTGGGTCTGGTGGCCGTGCTTCTCGTGTTGCTGGGATTGACGCTCGGATGGTTCGTCGATGCCAATCGCGGCTCCACCGTCGGCAAGATCAAGGAGCCGGCAGAGCTCAAGGTGCTGGGCCCCAACGCTACGGCAGCCGAGCAGATCGACCTGAGCTACAGCCCCGAATACGGCGATACCAAGACTGGCAGCACGGTGACGCTCAAGCGCCCGTTTTGCGTGCAGACGGGCGGCGACGGGTTTGAGCTGCAGCTTGCGAATACGACCAACATTAAAGGTCTCACTATCGAGCTGTATAAAGCCGAGAATCCGGGCCTAGGTGATACTCCCGACGTGAGCGGCACTGCGGGCGGCAAGCCCTATAGCTGGAAAATGTCTGGAACGGATCTGCTGAAGAGCTTCACGCCCATTAACGACCCGGGCGACGGCCTGGCAGCCGTGCCGGGCGAGGGCACAAGCGACCCTACATTCAAGGACTATCAAAACGTCCAGCGCAACGCGCGCCCGCTCTACCGATACAAGAAATTCGGCAAAAGCGAACTCAACGCCAAGACGCTCGACGGCTCGACTGGCAATGACACACTCAACTTTATCATCAAGCTTTCGTGGGACGAGAGCACCAAAGAGACCGACGTGATCTACCTGATAGCGCGCAACACGAGCGGTAAGTAGGAGAGGGGGCGCACATGGAGAAGCAAGAGAATCAGCAGGATGCCGAGTGCGAGCAGCTGGCAAAAAGCAAAAGCCTAGTCAAGAATAAGCTGGTTGTGGCAGCAATCGCACTTGTTTGTGCCGTGGCGCTCGTGGCGGGTGGCTACTTTACCTATTCCGCCTACATCGCCAACGGATTTCTTAAGTCCGTCGCCGCGACAGGCACCGCTCAGAGCCTGTTTGCGAGCGACCTGCTCACGGGCTACATGAGCGCGCCCGGCGATGCCGAGCTTGCCCGCGCCCAGCGCTCCGTTACGGTATATCCCAACAACAAGCAGTGCAGCTTCACCTTTAGCATCTATAACTATTTGCTGAGCAACAGCAACTTCTGCAACGATAAAAACGTGACGTATACCTTAACGGTCGAGGGGTGTGGGCTCGATGGCACCACGTGGAGTTATGCGCCCCAACCCGCCGGCAACGTCAAGCTTCCGGAGAATCAGCCCACCAAGCACGACTACACCGTGACGTTCCCTGAGGACAAGTTGGGACATGCCTACTTTGTGATTAAGGCCATGGTTGTTTCGAAGGAGAGCCCCGGCACCGAGCTCACCTGTCTGGCGGCGAAAGTCGTGCCGTCAAAGAAGGCCGAGGTCAAGACCGCGGCGGTCGAGGGCGCGCTGGTCGATGAGGCTGGCAAGTTTGCTGATTACGCTGCGTACAACTACCGCGTGACGGTTACGGGCGCACCGGCAAACGTCGAACTTAGGTGGGGGGAGAACGTGGAGATCGACCCGTTCTTTGAGATCAACCATGGCGCGACGGTGGATGCTGCAGCTCGCAAGGCTACGTTCACCATGGAGCCGGGTTCGATGGTCGTCAACTTTTACCGAGCGGACGGCAAAACGCCCGGTGGCTGGGGTGACCTGGGCATTAACGTGAGTGGAACTACCCTGACGGGCACGACGGAGACTCAATAACTCTGGAAGCAGAGTTTTTAGGATAAGAGGTACGGAATCGATGAGAACGGCAAAGCGCATACTCGCAGAGTTCATGACGGTGGTCATGGTGCTCCAAGCATGCTCGCCCACGGTGGTTGCTGTGGCGGCAGGCTGGCAGAACATCTCGAACGAGATTGCTGCCGCATCTGCGAAGGCGTTGGATACTGCCGAGGGCGGCGAGACCAACGGCGATGTCACGATCGGGTCTGGGTCGAGTGATACCGGCGCCGACAGCGACAGTGCTGGGGATGACGCGGCGAAGGATGACGCTGCAGCAGGCGATACCACCGATAGCGCTACGGGTTCCGATTCCACGGGCGACCAGACGGAAGACGACGATGCCGCTGACGATGCCGCCACTGACGACGCCGAGCAAGATGCCGATGATGCGACTTCGGAGGACGCTGATGCCCAGGCGGGTGCGACGATCACGGATTTGAATAAGCTCGTCGAGCTGCTCGAGAAGAACGGCGCGGAAAGCATCGTGCGCAAAGACGACGAGAGCGGAATCCGAAGCCTCGATGTCAAGTCGTCGGAGGCGTTCGCCGTCCTGTCTAACGCCGACGCTTCGCTTTACTATGATGCGCAGATCAAGGTTATCATCACGGGCGATGCGAAGCTCACCGAGTCGGCTAATAACGGCATGTCTTTCCAGGGTCTTGGCAGTGATGAATGTCCGTTTGAAGGCAGGATCTATAGGGACGTTGATAGTCCCGTCGAGCTTACGACTGATCGGACGGTTTTTAATAACCTCAAGCTGTCTGACCAAAACAAAACGGTCAGGATAAAGTGGGTAGGCGCGACTAGCTATAGCGCACCGATGGTCGCTTCGAAGGTCAGCGGTGCGGAAAACGGCGAAGAGAGCAAGACACTCATCGCGTCGGTTGACATCGTGGAACCCGTGAACGTTGATGTGAAGGATGCGACTTCCGCCTTGACGGCACCCCTCCTGGGTGCGACGACGGGCGACCTTGCTGCGAACGTTACCTATAGCCTCACCGATTCTCGAAAGAATCTCAACGCGAATGCGACGGGCAACATTGGCTTGATTGCCAACACGGTCGAGAGCGGGAGCTTGACGGTTGAGTCCGTCACGTTCCCCAACGATCTGACCTCAGGCGGAGCCGTCAAAACGAGCTCTGGCAACGCTGGCCTGCTCGTAGGCGAAGTCAAGGACGGTGCGACCCTGAGCATTGGCACTCTGGCAAACGTTCCCACCGCCACCGTCCAGTCTACGAACGGCTCCGCCGGTGGCGTTGTAGGACTCGTTGGCTCGAGCACGGGTGCCATGGTCAACGTCGCGAAAGCTCTCGACCTACACGCGCTCACCGTCAAGGGCACAACTGCCAGCGGCGGTTTTATTGGTAAAGCGACCGTGCTCACACTGGGCGCGGATAATAAGCAGATTGGGTGTCCTCTAAATATTGGCGACGAGAACAGCGCTTGCTCTGGTGGCGTTATCGGCGACGTGAGCTTTGCGCAAGGATTTGCCGTTACGTCCAATATGTTCGACCTGGGCGACCTTGTGACTCTTGGTGCGTCGCAGCGCGCCGGCGCTCTTTTTGGCATGGCCGATATCTCTAATGGAGACATCGTGGTGCAAGGCGGGACGTATAAGAGCAAACTCGCCTTACCAGAAGATGTTAGTGTCAACGGCAGCTACGGCGGCCTTGTCGGCAAGGTGTTCGCGACGAAAACGGACGACGACGGCGCTTTGCGCGCCTTTGTTGTTGAAAAGGATGCAGATAATAAGAATACGTGCTCAATTGAGTTTGACCTTGCGAGCAAGTTGTCCGACGCAGGCGGCGTTGTCGGCTATGTTGGCGATAGCGCAAATCCTAACTCGCAGCCCGTTGCCGTTGTCTTCAACGGCGTGACGGTTGCGTGCAAGGGAGATGCTTCGGCGCGAACGGGTACCGGAAAGTTCGGTGGCGCCGTGGGCGTTGTCGATACGCGCAATGTCCTTGACGTGCGAGATTTCAAACTTACAAGCGACAATCCTATCGGTAAGGCGCAAAGCAACCGTGCCGCGGGAATTGCGGGATCCGCGTGGAATGCTGTAATCAAATTCAGCGGCATCACGGATCTGTCGGGCGCAAGTTTTGCCGAGAACGCCACGACGGGTCAGCTCGTATACGAGAACCACAACGCGCTGATCTTCGCTGCCGGCAATGGCTCTAATGGTGATCTGGGAGACAAGGGCGCTGCGGTCTGGACCTTCAAGCGTAGCAACTCAGCCTCAAAGACGGACGACATCGCGACCTACGGTGAAGTTGTTCGTCTGGGCGGCGACTTCATTAAGCTTGATGTGGACACTCATAAGTTGACCTTGCCGGATTCGCTGACGGCAGCTAACGGTGCCTACGCCCTAACCACAGCTGAGGATTTCGCCAAGCTTGCGATTACCTGGCAAACCAACGGCTACTACTCGATGGTTGACGGCGTTACCGAAAACAACCTTAACGGCTTGCAGTCCTCGACCATTACGGTGAACGGCACTATTGATCTCAAGGGCACGGGCCTGACGGGTTTCACGCAGGATCGTGCAGACGGCTCGCAAGTTTTCTCGGGAACGTTGAACGGTGGCGGCACAATCAATCTTGCCGTCGGCGAGGCGTACGGCAAGCGTGGTGAAGACGTGCTCGACGGCAATAACACGAGCAACGGCAACGGCAAAATCTACCGCCACGGCCGCTTGGGCTTGTTCGCGGCCGTCAACGGTGCAACCATCTCCAACGTCACAATCGCTGGCTCCATGAAGTTCGATAACGGTTCGGCTATCGATGCCGGGTCGCTTGCGTGTGCCATCGTCGGCAACCTGTCATTGTCTGGCGTAACGTGCAAAACGAATATCGCGTGCGATGATACGTTTGCCAATGACGTGAACATTGGCGGTATTGCGGGCAGCGTGCTGGCGGCTTCTACGGTTGCGTTTAAGGATAACAGCAAGGCTCAAGCGACCATCGCTGCAACTAAAACGCTTAACGGCAATAGTCGCATTGGCGGCGCCATTGGTTATGCGGGCGATTATGGCTCGTCATTCAATGCTGCGGGCCTCGAAGTCGCCGGATCAATCGAAACTGGCGATTGCGCCGGCGGCAAGATTGCCCAAGTCGGTGGTCTTATCGGCTGCATCGCACAGAGTACCTACAATGCAGGGACAATAGCCAACTCAGCTGATAAGTACGTGAACATTTCGGGCCTTTCGTTCAATTCATTCGAAATGAAAGTCGGCAGGAACGGCGATAAGCTCAATGGCACGGGTGGTTTCTTGGGTTATAGCTGGGGCAACGCGGTCGTAACTATCGGAGATGAGAGCATTAACAAGAATGAAAACTCTTATGCTCTGAAAACGACCAACGCTTCTATAACCGCGACTGCGGATGATTCCAAGGAACTCGGTGGTCTTGTATACGCCGCGAGCGGCCACTGGATTATCAACAACTATGCCATCGATCTCTCGGGCACAACCATTAATGCGGGCGCCGCTCAGACGCTCGGCGTTCTAGTTTGCCGCGGCTGCAAGGTGGATGATAAGACGACATATGGCGTCGAGAGCTACCTAGGCCTGTACTTGGAGGACAGGGCTTATTGGGATACCGCCTATAGGGTGCCCACCGGCGAGGGGGCCATCGTTGCGTCGGGCGTAACGTCCTTCGATGAATGGGTTGGCAGCGGTGTAAAACCAAACAACGGCAGCAAGCTCATGGACGCCGACTGGAACACGGTCGTTTCGCTACACACACAGAAAAACAAGCTGGACATGGACGGCGATGCCACAAAAGACAACAGCTACCATAATCGCTCGTCTTTCGGTCGAAGCCAGAATACGAACGGCAATACCCGCTACTTCTACAACCTCGACATAGCCTCTAAGAATTGTGAAGGCGGCTTTAGTGGCAGTCAAATCGATACAGCGGAAAAGCTGCTCTTATGGTCTGCTTACCGTTATGCTCCCGAAGGTATTCGTTCGACAATCGTTCCCAATGGCACGACAGGGCTCGATGATTCCATAACCATAACGGGTACAATCGATTTGGCCGGCTACAGCTATTATCCCACTCAGCCGAGCGGAGAGGTGACGGTTGAGAATGCGACCATTACCTTCTGTTACTCCAAGATCAAGGCCGAGCAGAATGGCAACAAGCTAAATTCCGATGCTACCCAGCACGAGAACATGCACTGCGGTCTTTTTCGAACGGTGGCAAACGGCGATCTCACAGTAAAAAACGTCACTTTGCGTGGTACTGTTGGGCCCGTTATTAATGACGGAAAGAGCTCTGAAGACACTGATGGAGCAAGCGGAAGCTCTTCGGGCGCGCTCGTGTGCCGCTGCGTGTATGGGTCCAGCGACGGCAATGGCACCAAGATTAGAAAGATCTCAATTGATGGTCTTACGCTCAACAATCTGATTGTCGACGGCGCCAACAGCGCCACGGATGCTAACGCCTATATGCCTCTGCTCATCAACGAGATGCAGAAGTACGTGAGCCTGAACGCGAAGAATATCAAGACTACTGGGTACACGAGTGACACCAAGGCGGCTACGTCGCTGTTCGGAAAGCTTGGTGTAGGCAGTGAGGCCGATCAGGTGACGGCAAAGTTTGAGCAAATCAGCTTGCCCAGCCAAAAGAACAAAACGATCTTCACCCATGCGAGCCTGCTGGAGAGTTTTGGCTACGGAAGCACGAGCACGGGCTCTGCGGACTACACCTTTACTAAGGCCGATGCCGATTCCGATGCAGGCAAGGTGACATACGGATCTGAGATTGATGGGAGTACGGAGTACCCGGGCAAGCAGCTTTGGTATTACGACGAAGCGACGTATGGTGCCGTGAGCGGCTATGTGACGGTTGATGGTAAGAAGGACGGTGACGTCAGGCCTTGGTTTGGTGGCTATCTTCCTTATGTTTATAAGGGAAAGGCCACCGAGAGCGGCGTCCAATATCATGAAATTAAAGTCAACCAGCGCATTCCAAAGCTGGTAGAGGGATGCGGCACATATGGCGATCCGTATGCCGTTAAGGACGCGACTGAGATGAACGCCATCGCCAACTACATCAACAACCAAACTGCGCTCGACGGTTGGGAGGTCACCATTGCCGTCAACCAGAGTACGCTCTGTACTCGCCGCAGCGACAATAAAACCGACAATGAGGTTACGTACGTCTATAAGCAGGCGAAAGACACTGGGAAGAAGTGGGAAAAGAAGACCGGCGACACCACTGATCCTTCGGCCACACTTTCCGACGAGATGATGCACCGCTATATCCAAAGCGCGTACTACAGTATTGAACCTACCGGGGGTAATACGATCACCCTCGACGGCGCATCGTTTGGCGGTTTTGGCAACAAAGCCAACCCGTTCCGTGGCGTCATCGTTGGCAACCCTAAAGGTGATAAAAAGGCAACCATCAAGATAGAGAATAACGAGGGTTCGCTTCGCGGCCTTATTCCCTATAGTTACGGCAGCGTGGTGCGCGATCTGAATATTCGCTATGTGAACGCGTCGGCGACTATTACTTATTCTGCCAAGGATGCCGACGGTGTTCCGACGTCGTTCTTCGGTGGCGTTATCGGCTGCATCCTTGGCGGCGATAACATTATCGACGGCGTGGCCGTGAATGGGACAACGCCCGATAACTCCACAACCGGCTTTACGGTTGCTGGTGGCGGAACTAAGCCACATCTTGTTCCCATCGGCGGTTACGTTGGTGCCATTGCGGGCGGCGGTGTGATCTTCCGCAATATGTCAGGGACGTCTTGGCGCGCTGGAACCAGCGACAAGTCTCAGGGTCTTGGAACGGGCAACTTCCGGCAGTACGACAATCCCTACGTTGGTCGTGTGATTGATGGCTATGCCTTTAGCGAGGGCTGCAAAGTCGAAAACGGTAACGCTAACTACAAGATCAACGAGCTCACAAACAAGGGAGCTGCCTGCGTCACTACCACGGGCACCGACAACAAGTATATCGGCACTGATGCCGAGACACCCGTGACCACGGTGGAAAACGCCCAGGGCCTTTTGGTGCTCTCGGCCATCATTAGCTCGGGTTCGGGTGCTGGAGCGGCACATACTGACTACGCTAATTATGGCGTGTTCCGCGGCTCCAAGGCGTACTGGGGCAGCGATAAGCAGGACCCGGCGATAAACGGCTACCTGTTTGGCAACAAGGAATATGGTAAGGTGCGAAATGCCAGCTACGACTGCGTGGGCAAGCCTGCGAGCGCTTCCGGCGATTTCGAAACCGCCAAAAACGATGACCAGAAGGCCCCGGGCAAACAGGGGTGGCACGGCCCGCTCAACCATGATGACGATGTAAATTCGCCCTACCTGGTGGCGTCCTACGCTGCCGACTACCAAACGGGCTACGTGTGCGCGTCGAAATCGATCGGCATGAGCCTGGAGTTCAAGGAAAATGCCACCTATGATATGACCGGCTACGGCACGGGATACGTGGGTCTCAGCGGCCGTTACTATTCCAATGCTTGCAGCTCGAACGAGGCGTCCACCGATCGCGACCGCATCACGCCGCACGTGGCAACGATCGACGGCAACGGGGCCACCATCACGGTAGGCACCAAAGATGCCACTTACGGCGTCGTCGAATATGCCGATGACGACTATAAGGTCTCGGGCGTGGGCGGCCTATTCAGCACCGTGATGTTCACCTCAACCAATGTGGGGCAGAGCGTCACCGCGAATGACGGCGCTCAGGTCAAAGACCTCACCTTTAGTAACTGCAACGTATCGCTCACGTACAAAGACGCCAACGGTAGCATTGCCTCGGGACCGGCATCGAACGACCTCATCGGCACCGGCCTTTTGGCGGGCGCAACGGCCAACTACGACGGCAACACGCGTGGCGTCTACCGCAACGTACAGATGAAGAACTGCACCGTGTTGGGCGCAAAGAGCGTAGGAGGGCTTCTTGGCAGCTCGGGCCGTACCAGCCGAAGGACGGATAACGACGTGACCTATATGGTCAATTTCGGCTTCGGCACGCAGGCGCCCGCGAATCTCTGTGACTGCTCATACACTGGCCTTAGCGTCACGGGCGAGAAGTACGTTGGCGGCTATGTGGGTGCGATCGCCTCGCCGTGCGGCGTGTGGACAACCGCGGCCACAGGGGTATACGAGAAGACTATTGGCAAAAACTCGACCATAACCGCCACGGGTACAACACCCTACGTGGGCGGCGTGTTCGGTTATACCTCCAGTAACGTATCGGTGAACACCAAAATTGGCATCACGGAAGCCGTCGCATCGAGCACGGCAGTCATCTCTGGGGTAAATGTACTCGCCACCGGGTCGAACACCGATAAGTACATGGGCGCCGGCGGTGTGGTCGGAAGCGCCTATAGAGGCGTTATTTCTATAAGCAACGTGCGCATTGATGCCGGAGGCGATGCCAAGAGCGCCATCATCGGCGATGCCACCGGAACGAACAATAGCATCCGTAATGCGGGCGGCTTGATTGGCGAGGTCACGAGCAGTGGCAGCCCCAACACGTACTGGTTTGAGGACTGTAGCGTCGAGAATATCAACATTGCCGGCACCGACCAATGCTCGGGCGGACTTATCGGCTACTACTTCAGCAATGTGAACATAGCCTGCAACAATATCGCGATTGAGAGCGCCACGATCAAGGGCAGGTGGAGCGGCGGTCTACTTGGCGCGATTAACAGCGGTGCCGACGTCATCAACGTCACCAACACAAAGGTATCTAACACAACGTTTGGCGGAACCTCCAACGGCGGCATTGCGGGCGACGGACGCGGCCAGTTCCATCTGGTAAACGTGCTCATGGACAGCAATACCTACAAATTGGGCTCTAAGCAGGGCGTGCTCTTAGGCGAGGTTGACACAAACGGCTATAGCCTCTCCGCAGCGGGCGTGAACGTAAAGCTCGGCAACGGCAAGACCACGCGTGATCTGCCGCCGATGGTTTACACGACCAATGCGGCCGCCGTAAACATGAAGTCGTATATCGCGTTTGGTGACTATAACGACACACTGGAAGCACCTGACAAGGGGATCACGCTCTACGGCGCGGACAATACCGCCACCACGGCAGCGAGCCCGTATGTGACCACGAGCCCCGTAAGCACGCTGGCGGCGCGTGCCTCCGACAACGACACCACCGATCGCTACCTGTTTGGCGACGGCGCCACCATCGACACCGCGGCGACCGTCCAGAGCGAGGCAGGCACCGGTGTTGCCGATCGCTACACCTACACGAATATCGGCGGCATTAATGACAACGGCGCCTATCAAAATAAGTCGAGCTACGATGCCTCATCCGTGGCCAGTAAGTTCAATTCGAATAATGATACAAGCAGCAACCAAGCCATAGCGGATTTCCCCGTTTTGGTGATCTCTGGCAACGACAACACGACGGTCAAGAGCTATCTAAACATCGTCACGAACGGCGGCTTCTCCGATGCCTGCAGATTGAATAACGAGAATGGCACCAATCCGCACGTGACGGCCAAAGCAGAGGTTTTCCAACTCAAGGACGGTGTGTTCGTTAAAGACGGTGACGCGTCGAACAATCCCACGCTTCGCGTAGTGAACAATGGCAAGAACAATATGTCGTTTAGCCCAAGCTCCGATTGGGACAACGGCAAAGGTCGCTTTACGCTCCTGACCGTTACCTTTACCGAGGCGGGTCAGAGCTACAACGTTCAGGTGCCGATCATCGTTAAGCGCAAGCTCGAGATCGATTTCACTGCAACGTATGATTACGGCACTCAATTTAAAGAAAAAGACTACGCTAACCTTGGAAAAGATGCACACGTGCTTACGAGCTTTGGCGAGCCGATGACGGGTCTGCTTACCTGGACATACAATTCTGCCAATGGGAAGGAAGTCGACTTTGGCTGGGACAGCTATATGGCTGCTGGCGGCTCGATGAAGGGGCTCGGCAAGAGTATCCTCTTCAATGGTGCCGACGGAAGGTTGCCCCAGGGCACCCAGCTTACGCTCATCGATGCGAACGTTGATGGCAAGGCCGGTGGCAGAGAGTATCACTATACGGTGGGCGAAGGCGGAGCAACGAGCGTTTCGCTGAGCGGAAACGACGGCTTTAGGGATTCTGCGCGCAATCCATATCAGGAGCGATGGCTGAGCGAGATTTTGGATGTGTCGGCCACGCAGGATGGCGCCGGCACATGGACTAAGTGTGATAAGGAGGCTGAGGCGACCGCTAAGGCGAAACTCGATGGCAAGTGGACGCTGTTTAAGGTTGCGGGTGCTGACGTTCCCAGCAACAGTCGCTATACGCTAAAGGTACCTAAGGAGAAGGATACCGGCAGAGAGAAGCGTGCATCGGAGAGCGTCTACCTAGTTGTCAACGTGCCCAAGTCGGGCGACGGCGTGACGCAAGCTAGTATCAACGGTTTTACGGCTTCGTCTATTGACTCGAATTCTTCGGGTGGCCGCATATCTTGGAATCTGCATCATGTTTTACGCACTGATGGCAGCGACGATATTCAAAACAGTACGGCATCGACATACAGCATCTTGTCCAATTATGAGCAGAATGTAGTCGACAAAAAAGATGGGGCGTGCATTCCGGTTTCGAAGTCGGAGGACGGTGCCGCCTACGTTCTTTCTCTTGACGTCAAAGATACGGTTACGTTTAGCCCGAGCCAATACTATACAGAGAGCGACCATCTGTTCTATCAGCTCGATACATCGCTGTGTCGCTATGGCGCCAACAACAACCTAATGGGAGTAAGCAGTTTCCCGAGCGGAACCTCGGCAATTGCGAAGTTCTATGTTGCCGTCGGCGATCAGAACTACATGTGGAATGGCAGCGATTGGAAGAAGTGTGACGCTTCGACGCCTGCGTTTACACAGATTGTGACGGATACGGGTGATGACTCACTGAGGCTCACGCTCGACCATGATCTTGCCGGAATCCGCAAGCGTGCAACGGGCGGATCCTTTACCGTGCGTACGGCAGTGGAAGAGATTCGTCTTACGCCGGACGGCTGCAACAAGGTCATCTCCCTGTCCAAGCAGTCTGGCGAGGACGCCTGTACCAAGATGTCCTATACCGCCAAGCTTTCGACGCGCGATTCTAGTCTTGCCACCTCGAGCCTGGCGATGACGAAGCGCGGTAACGTTGGATACTATCGCATGGACACGGGTGATACGACCATTACGCTATCGGCGCCTGAGAAGTCGCAGCTTGGCATTAACGTGGACGACCTGCGTCCGATCGCGAATGGCACGATTGGTCTGGGTGCCACGTATGAACTGGGTGGACTCAGCAACGCCGCCGAGGCAATTGCGAACGCAGACTCTGTTGTGTACACGCTCGAGCTGCAGCGCCGCGGAACCGACGGCACGTATGAGAGTGTAACGGATGATATCTCCAACTACGTAACAGTGACGGAGAGTAAGCTTGCCGCGGTCGCTCCCTCCGGTAGCACGATCACCTTCACTGACTCGAAGGAGAATGGCAAGTTCAAAACGCAGAACGGTGACACTACGTTTAGCCTGCCCTTTACCGTTAAGGTCAACACGCAGGTTGAACAGCGTGAGCAGTTCTACGCGAACTATCGATTGGTAATGAGAGCGAGCCTGGTTAAGGGTGACGTGGCGAGCGCAAAGCCTCAATCGCCCGACTATGTGACCTATACGCTCACGAGGGTGAACCTCAACGGCATCGACCACTAGTTCCGAAGCCAACTAGCTTCGCAAAAGGGGCGGCAACCACCCGGTTGCCGCCCCTTTTCTTGTTCTCCTGGCCTGCTGCTGCCCCAGCTTCCCATCTAGCTTTCCAGCTTTCCACCTTAGGTGGTAAGTTAAGTGGAAAGCTGGAAAGCTAGGTGGAAAGCTGGAAAGTAAGTGGAAAGTTGACATGTAGGTGCGGGCTGAAGAGGGGTTAATAATTACACAAACCATACCAGCCAAACAAAAAGATACCAATCTGGTTGGTAAAACACCGTCAATGAGCCGCGAGCTAACTAGCTGCGTAAATAAAACCTAAAGAACTGTTGCAAATTAATGGCAAATGCCCAGATGCCGCCGTGCGATTTTCAATTAACTGTTACGCGCAAACAGCAAAATGCTACTATCTAACATGCACGTAAGAAAGCAGATTAACGGTTAAGGCTAAGAAGTGGCAGGTATGTCGGAAGCAACAAGGACTCGCACGCATGCGCCCGAGGTTAGGCAGCGCGCCGTCGAGGTCCTCCAAGAGGGGGTCGGTCATCGCGCCCTCGCCGCGGAGCTCGGCATTCCCCAGGCCACGGCTCGTCAGTGGGCCCGCGCATATGCCGTGGGCGGTGCCGACGCCGTTCTCAACGCCGGTTCGCATCATCACACCTATTCGTACGAAGTTAAGCTCGCCGTGGTCAAGGACCGCTTGGAAAACGGCTTAACGGTTCGCGAGGCCATGATCAAGCACAAGATTCCTAGCGAGTCTTCGGTCAAGGCTTGGTGCCGTCAGTACCGCGAGAGCGGTGAGTCCGCACTGGTCGATAAGCCGCGCGGTCGCAAGCCGCGCGTTAAAAAGGCGGAATAGCAAACGGGATGGTGCACCCACAGGGGCGCATTTTTCTTGCCGCGCCAACTTTTTGGACCGTCGTGAGCCTACTGGAACATCCTCCAAAGTGGTTAATAAACCGCGCGCAGTGGCCCGTGCGCCCGCCGCCGCGATAGGGGGAGCGTCGCCTCTCTGCTCCAAAGCGGACAGACTCGTTACCCCGTACGCCTAAAACTCCCCAGTTGACCGAAAACCCGCCGCCGCTACTCCTCAACTGAGCTATAACGTTAAACAATTGCAGCGTTTTTGCATGGGGGAGTGATGGTATGACGCTACTGTATTTCCTTACCCTGTTTCCGCTGGTACCGGCGCTGGGCATGCTGCTCGCGCGCGGTGACCGCGCCCGCGATGCGGTAGGGCTTGTAGGCTCTGGCATCATTATGGCGGTGACGGTTGTAGTCGCCGTCATGTTTTTTGGCACGGGCCCGCAGAGCTTCGAGGTTGCCCCCGGCACCTCGCATGTGCTCTCGATCATCAGCTCCGTCATCGACGTGATCCTGTGCGCCGTCATCCTGTACAACGCGCGTAAATATAAGAGCACGCTCACCACGGTGCTCGGCGTGGTGCAGCTGGTGGGTTCGGTTACCTTCGCTGCCATGACGCTGCCCGCGGCCGAGGTTGTCACCGCCACGCCGCTCTACCTGGATTACATGAGTGTGATCATGGTGCTTGCCGTCGGCATTGTCGGCAGCCTTATCTGCGTGTACGCCCTGGGCTACATGAAGGACTTCCAGGCCCACGACGAGCACGAGGCAGCGCTGCGCGGGCAGGCGGCGCCCGACCGACGCCCGCAGTTCCTGGCGCTTATGTTCCTGTTCCTCTCGGCCATGTTCGTCATCGTGACAAGCGACAACCTTGAGTGGCTGTTCTGTGGCTGGGAAATCACCACCGTGTGCTCGTTCCTCATGATTGGCTACACGCGCACGCCCGAGGCCATAAAAAACGCTTTCACCCAGATCATCCTCAACATGCTGGGCGGCATCGCGTTTTTGGCCGGACTCATGTACCTGCACGTTAACGGCATGCCGCTGACCATCTCGGGCATGATCGAGCTTTCCAGCGCCGGAACCGCGCAATCCGCGCTGCTGGTGATGCCGGTCCTGTTGCTGTCGCTTGCCGCGCTCACCAAGGCCGCACAGATGCCGTTCCACACTTGGCTATTGGGTGCCATGGTTGCCCCCACGCCCACGAGTGCCCTGCTGCACTCGTCAACCATGGTCAAAGCCGGCGTGTTCCTGATGGTCAAGCTCAGCCCGCTCTATGCCATCTATCCCGTGACCGGCTTTATGGTCACGAGCGTGGGTGCCATCACGTTTTTGCTCGCTGCCCTCATGGCCATCTCGCAGAGCAACGCCAAACGCGTCCTCGCGTACTCCACCATTTCCAACTTGGGCCTCATCAGTGCTTGCTTGGGTGTCGGCGCGCCCGAGGCCGTATGGGCCGCCATCTTCCTGATCCTGTTCCACACGGTGGCCAAGTCGCTGCTGTTCCTGTGCGTGGGCACGGCCGAGCATCATATCGGCAGCCGCAATATCGAGGACATGGACGGTATGTTCAGCCGCATGCCGCACCTTACGCGTCTGATGATGCTGGGCATCATGGGCATGTTCGTGGCACCGTTTGGCATGCTCGTGTCCAAGTGGGGCGCCCTGGTGGCGTTCGCGCAGACCGGCAACGTGCTCATGATCATGGTGCTTGCCTTTGGCTCGGCCGCGACGTTCTTCTTCTGGGGCAAGTGGCTTGCCAAGCTTTCGGGCGTCGACCCCACGGCTCAAAACGTTGAGGTCAATGTCCATAAGACCGAATGGATGGCCCTCAACACCATCGCCGCGCTGCTGATTCTTTGCTGCGTGGCGTTCCCGCTCATCTCGAGCGGCCTGGTGTCGCCTTACTTGGCCATGGTGTTTGGCCGCGTGCCGTACGTTATTGGCAAGGACGCCATGTATCTGATGGTGGTTATCGTGGCTTTTATCGCCGTGGTGCTGCTGACGTCATTCCGCGTGAGCAACAAACCGCACGTCAACGTGTACCTTTCGGGCGTGGGAACCGACAAATATCGCCATTTCCGCGGCTCGATGGGACACGAGGTGAAGGCCGAAAAGCGCAATTGGTACTCGGAGGACGCCCTTGGCGAGAAGCGTATTGGCCCCGCGGGTAGCGTCGTATGCTGCAGCATTATCTTGTTTGCGCTGCTGTGTTGCGCATGGATTGGGCCCGAGCGGCTTGCCATGAGCGCGCCCTCGGTGCTGCGCGGCAAGTATTTCGAAGGTTCGGGCGTCGTGGGCATCTTTATTGGCACCGTGGCGTTTGCCTTGCTGGCGCCGCTTGCGGGCGGCTTGATCGACGGCATCGACCGCAAACTTTCGGCTCGCATGCAGGGCCGCGTGGGCCCGCGCCTGCTGCAGCCCTTCTACGACGTTGCCAAGCTGCTGCGCAAGGCCCCTGCCAGCGTAAACACCATGGACGATACCTATATGGCGTGCGCGCTCATCTTTACCGTCGTGGGCGGCGGCATCTTTGTGTCGGGCTCCAACACGCTGCTGTGCGCTTTTATGGTGACTCTCGCCGCGATCTTTGTGGTGCTGGCGTCCGCCTCGACGCAAAGCCCGTTTGCGCAGGTCGGCGCCGATCGCGAGCTGCTGCAGGTTATGAGCTACGAGCCCGCCGTTCTGCTGATGAGCGTGGGCCTGTATCTTGCCACCGATAGCTTCGATTCCATCGCCGTGACCGGGCAGTCGGCGCCCATCATCGTGTACAGTGCGCCCATTTTCCTGGCGCTGCTTGCGGTGCTCACCATCAAGCTACGCAAGTCGCCGTTTGACCTTTCGTACTCGCATCACGCGCATCAGGAGATTGTCCAGGGCATCGCCACCGAGATGAGCGGCGGCACGCTGGCCAAGATGACCCTTATGCACTGGTGCGAGACCGTGCTGTTTTTGATGTGGGTGGGCATGTTCTTTGTTTGGGACAACCCGGTGAGCTGGGTCGTAGCCCTGGTCGTGATGGCCGCGACGTATTTTGTCGAGGTGCTGATCGACAACACCTTCGCACGCAGCACCTGGCGCAGCTGCTTTAAGCTCGGCTGGGGCGTGGCGCTGGTGTTTGGCCTGCTCAACCTTATGCCCATCCTCGTCGACGTGTTTATTTAGGAGGCGGCATCCATGGATCATAAAATGTCGCGCTCGCCGTGGGTTATTCATTACGACGGCTCGAGCTGCAACGGATGCGATATCGAGGTGCTTGCTTCGCTCACGCCACTGTTCGATGCGGAGCGCTTTGGCGTGGTCAACACCGGCAACCCCAAGCATGCGGATATCTTTTTGGTGACGGGGTCGGTCAATGCCCAGAACCTGCCCATCGTGCGCCAGATCTACAACCAGATGCTCGAGCCCAAGTGCGTGGTGGCATGCGGCATTTGCGCGTGCTCGGGCGGCGTATTCCGCGATGCCTACAACGTGATCGGCGGCGTGGACCGCGCGATTCCCGTGGATGTGTACGCGCCCGGGTGCGCCATTCGTCCCGAAACGGTGATCGATGCCATCGTGGAGGCGTGCGGTATCCTGGACCAGAAGGAGGCCGTGATGCGCGCCGGCGGCGATCCGCTCACCGTGGGCGGCGCCGCCACCTGGGACGGTGGCGTTGAGCTGGGCGAGGACGGGTTTGTGGCTGCGGGGGCCGGGACTGACGGTGCCGGTGACGCGCCTGCCGGGAAGCCCGCCGCACCCGCTGCTGGCGACGCACCTGCTGAGACGCCCGTCGCTGCAAAGGAGGCCGAGTAATGCAAAAGGCTATCTATACCACCGTTGGGCTCGACGAGCTTCTGTCGCATGTCCAGGCGCTCAAGGGCGCCGGTGCCCGCTTTGTGCAGATGCACGCCGAGCGCTGTGTGGACGACGGATCGTATCGCCTGGTCTATACGTTTATCAACGTTCGTGCTGCTCAGGAGCATATTGCGCAGGACGGCAGCTATGCGATCGAGAACCTGGTGGTTGAGGGAATTGATCGGTACCAGGAGATTCCGTCCATCAGCTCGTACTATCCGGCGGTATTCCCGTTTGAAAACGAAGCGCACGACCTATTCGGTCTTGCCATCACCGATATGCAGATCGACTTTAAGGGCTTTTTCTACCAGGTCTCGACTGCCGAGCCCATGAGCGTTATCACGCCCGAGGTGAAGGCTGCGCGAGAGAAAGCCATGAAGGTCCGTGCCGCTGCCGAGGCCAAGGCGCGCAAGGCCGTGGCCGAGAAGGCCGCCGCTGCTGCGGCTGCTGCAGGGGAGGGCGCCGCGGGCGCTGGTGATGCCGCGGGCGCCGCCGTCGCTCGGCCCGCTGCGGCTGCCGGCTCCGATGCTCAGCATGACGAGGCCGCGGCCAAGGCCGCACTTAAAGCCGCCGAGATGGAGGCAAAGCTCGCCGCCATGGATCCCGAGAAAGCGGCCAAGGTCCGCGCGGCGCTTGCCGCCAAGGTCGTCCGCGACAAGCAGAAAAAGGAGGCGTAAGGTCCATGGCACATCGCTCCGTTATTCCGTTTGGCCCGCAGCCCCCGGTGCTGCCCGAGCCGCTTCATCTGGACCTGGTGATCGAGGACGACCGCGTTCTCGAGGCAATTCCGCAGATCGGCTTTGTGCACCGCGGACTCGAGAAGCTCACCGAAAAGCGCGACATGCATCAGTTTGGCTACATCGCCGAGCGCATCTGCGGCATCTGCGCCGTGGGCCACAGTTACGGCTATGCCAGCGCCTGCGAGCGCATGCTCGGCATCGAGGTGCCCGGGCGCGTGCAGTATATCCGCACCATTTTGCACGAGCTTTCGCGCATTCACTCGCACCTGCTGTGGCTGGGCCTGCTCGCCGATGCCTTTGGCTTTGAGGCGCTGTTCTATCGGTCGTGGACCCTGCGCGAGCAGATTCTCAAGATCTTCGAGAGCACGTGCGGTGGCCGCGTGATCCTTTCGATTAACGAGATCGGCGGCCTAAAGCACGACATTGAGGACTCCGAGCTGGCTGGCATTGTCCAGACGCTCGATGCCATGCGTCCCGACTACGAGGCCCTGGTGCATACGTTTTTGGACGACGTCAGCTGTGGCGAGCGCCTGCATGGCGTGGGCGTGATCAGCAAGAAGGACGCGCTGGATCTGTCGATGGTCGGCCCGTTTGGGCGCGCCTCGGGCGTGGACTACGACGTGCGCATGTTTAGCGACGGTGCCTATGCGGACCTGGCTGCGTTTGAGCCGGTTGTCGCCACCGATGGCGATTGCTATGCCCGCTGCCAGGTGCGCTGTGCCGAGGTCACGCAGGCCATGGACATCATTAAGGAGCTTGTGGGCAAGATTCCGCACGACGGGATCGGCGGG
>CAJJPN010000002.1:0-49426 GCA_905193635.1 Coriobacteriaceae bacterium | reverse complement strand
TACAGTCCGTACTTCACGACGACTCGGTTGATGCGGCGACACCAAGGCTTGTACAGGGCGACCAAAAACACGCAGGTCGCAAGGCCGTGCGTGATATCGAACGGTACGGCGGTGGCAAGACGCGCCATGGCACCCGCCCACGTGAGCGGTTGAACAAAACCGATAATGTCGTAGGCGTTGATCACAACGCCGTACAGCAAACCCGAAGCAAAGCCGTAGGTCAGCAGCGCCGGCATACGCACGGTGCCATCGGCGCGATCAAAAGCGCCGGCATGCGCCAGCGCACCGCCAACGTATCCCACGAGCCCCCAGGCATACATCTGCCACGGCGTCCACATGCCCTGTCCAAAAAAGAAATTGCTGGTCAGCGCCGCCAGCGCGCCAACCATAAAACCATTGCGGCGACCAAGCGTCGCCCCCGCGATAATGGCGATGGCGCTCACCGGTTTAAAGTCGGGAATGGGACCAAACAAGATGCGCCCCGCCGCGGCCAACGCCGCCAGAACCAGCGTTGGCATAATCTGGCGCAGGCCCGGTCGCGACGCCTCGTAGCCTGCAAAGAACAGCGCAAGCACCAGCGCCACCACGACAAGCATGGCGAGCGCCGCCTGCTCAACGCCCGCCAGCAACGCCGCAGCCATCACGGCTGGCACCGCCAGCAGCAGCGGTATCTCCAGTTTTGCGAGTAGGCGCACGATGCGATAATCCGTCATCCCATCACGCCCTATAAAACACGTTGTCGGCAAAGAAGTCGGTCGGCGGCTCCATGCAGGCGATCTCGCCGTCAAACATCATGGCAATGTCATCGGCAACCTGCTCGGCAAAATCCAGATCGTGCGTGGCCATAATGACGGTGCCGCCAGCCTTCGCATGGTCACGCAGGGCGCGGGCGATAATGCAGCGACTTGCCAGGTCTAGACCCTTGGTGGGCTCATCGAGCAATAGCAGTTCGGGGCCAATTAGCAGCAGTTTTGCCAATGCAAGCAGTTGACGCTGCCCGCCCGAAAGATCGTACGGATGGCGCCCATCCAGACCCGACAGCCCCAAGCTCGCCGCACGCTCCCGCGCCAAGTTCTCGTCATATCCGCAGGTCGAGGCCCATTCCATCAGCTCATCGTGAACCGTCTCGGCAACCAGCAATGCTTTGGGGTTCTGAGGCAGCAGCGCCGCCGAGGCCGCTCCGCGCACCATGCGGCCGCGCTGCAGCTTGGCGGTCTTCGCCAGCACCGAGAGCATCGTCGACTTACCGCATCCGTTGCCGCCCACGATCGCATGCACCGCACCGGCCGAAAACGCCACGTCGAGCCCGCGCAGCACCCAGCCGCCCGCGCGATCGTAGCGAAACCAGCTCCCTGCCAGGGTGGTAGCCGACCCGCCGTGCATTTTTTGGAGTATTCTGCTCCCATCCGTGCGCGGGAAGGCTTCCGAGCCGTTCTCGAGCGACGTTTGCGCCACAAATTCGGACGATTTGTCCAATTCCGAACTTTTTTTCGCGCTCGATACGTCCCCGGGCGGCTCCAGAGAGCCCAAATTGTCCTCACGCCCGCTGAATACTCCGTTTTTTGCACATCGGACGGCACCCCACCCCAACATGTCGTCGGAAAACAACGATTCTCGGCGTCCCAAAGAAGCCATATCCGCCACCTCGCGCACGCGACCGTCCTCAATCCGGTACGCACACGTCGCATACTCGAGCATTGGGCGCGGTTGATGCGTAGCCACAACAACCGTGCAGCCCAACTCACGGTTCACACGAAACAGCGCGTGCAGAAAACTCTTCTCGGCAACGGGATCGAGCTGAGACGTGGGCTCGTCGAGTAGCAGCACACGCGGACGCAGCGCCAGGACGGCGGCAAGCGACAGCAGCTGCTTGCGGCCGCCCGAAAGCGTATCGGTATCGCGATGAAGCCAGTCCTCCAGACCAAAGAAATAGCTGGTCTCAGCTACGCGACGGCGCATCTCATCACGTGCTAGCCCCAAGTTTTCCAGGCCAAACGCCATCTCGTGCCACACGGTCTCGCACACGATCTGGTTCTCGGGATCCTGAAACACGTAGCCCACGCGCTCCGCCGATGCCCGCACGTCCATGTCGGCAACGTTCTCGCCCAGCACGCGCGCATCGCCAGTGCGCTCGCCCGCCGGAGCGATCTCGGGCTTGAGCAGCGACAGCAGCGTCGACTTACCCGATCCGGTACCGCCAACAAGCAGCGCAAATGCACCTTGGGGAACACGCCAATCAAGTCCCTCGAGCACCGGTGCCCCGGCCCCGGGATAGGCAAAACTAAGGCCCTGCACCTCAATCGCCGGAATATCCGGGCCGCACGCCGCGCCCGACACCGGGCCCCTATCCAACCGAGCCATCAGCCAAACCTCTTCTCATCAATCGCGTGCGACGCGCAAGGCAGCATCATCCAGGCAGCGTACACGACATAGCCCAGCCACGGCGCCGGCACCGAAAGCTGCGGATAAAACGAATACTGCGTTGTCGCGGTCCGTGCCACCGCCACCGCGGCGGCACCAAACAGCGCAAGCCCAACCAGCGCGGCAACGTCGCTGCGCCCCAGCCGATACCGCGCATACGTCGTACGACGCGTCGCGGCACCCCACCCGCGCGAGCGCATCGCGTCCGCGCGCTCCAGCGAATCTTCCATGCCCCAGCCCATCAACACGCTCGACGCCCGCAGGCGCGAGCGTACGGGGTCGGCCGGCGCGCGGCCCGGCACGTCAATCGCATCTTGCACCGCCAGCACCGTACGACCGCGGCGCAAAAACTGCGGGATAAGCCTCATGCACATCGAGATCATGAGCGCAATCACCGGCGCGGCATTGCCCAGCAGCGCGAGTACCTTGTCGTATTCGAGCATCGATGCCGCCGCCTCAAACCACAGTATGCTCGCCACAAACAGCCCGCCCATGCACAGGCCGTATACCATGCTCTCCAGATACACCGCGCGCATGCCAATACGGAACAGCTCCGTCGAGCCCGAGGCGCTAAACAGAGGATTGACCAGCGCGATAATCAAAATCACCGGCAGCTGCCAGCGAAGCGCCCCCAACGTGCGGGCAGCCCCACGCGTCGCAAATCCATACGCCAGCCCGCCCGCAAGTGACAGCGCAATCAGTACCGGCTGCATCGAGAACATGGTGAGCCCCAGCGTCAGCGCTATATAGAGTGCCGGCACAGCCGGATGCGACATCGAGAATGCCGCGACGGGCTCGCCGCCAAACTCCTCTCGTATGTTGTCCACGGGCACCCCCGTCCCCTCGCTCAAACAACAGCTCCGCAGCACCGCCAACGCCGCACGCACGCAGTGCAAACGCAACGCCGGCGGCGCAAGCCTCAACCGCCGCAAACCAATCGTTACGCGCTCGTCATATGCCTGCGGTATCATATTGCGCCGTGTATCGTTTCCAAACACACGTCTCTAATAACGTAACAGGAGATCACATGGACGCAACCGCAATTATCCTCGCCGCCGGCGAGGGCACCCGCATGAAGTCGAACCACTGCAAGGTTTCGCACAAGATCCTGGGCAAGCCCATGGTTCAGTGGATCGTCGACGCCACCATCAAGGCCGGCTGCAGCCGCGTCGTGGTCGTCATCGGCAGCCACGCCGACGAGATGCGCGCCCTCATCGATGGCGCCTACGCCAACAGCGCCACCAAGGTCGAGTGCGTCGAGCAGACCGAGCGCCTGGGCACCGGCCATGCCGTCAAGGTCGCGCTCGAGGCCTGCGGCATCACGCAAGGCCCCGTCGTCGTGCTCAACGGCGACCTGCCGCTCATCACCGCCGACACCGTCGCCAAGTTCGCACAGACCGTCGCCACCGGCGAGCTCGCCTGCACCGTCATGACCATGACCCCGCCCGATCCTTTTGGCTACGGCCGCATCAAGCTGGGCGCCGATGGTCAGATCGAGCGCATCATCGAGCAGAAGGACTGCACGCCCGAGCAGGCCGCCGAGCTACTCGAGTGCAACGCCGGCTGCTACGCCTTCGACGGCGCGCAGCTCGCCGCCCACATTGACGAGATCGGCAACGACAACGCGCAGGCCGAGTACTACCTGCCCGACATGCTCGAGATCCTCAAAGGCCATGGCCAGGCGGTCTCCATCTTCCACTGCGACGACTACCGCGATGGCCTGGGCGTCAACAGCCGCATCCAGCTCGCGCAGCTCACTGCCATCGCTCGCGACCGCATCAACGAGCACTGGATGGCCGAGGGCGTCACCTTCATCGACCCCACGCAGGCCTGGATCGGCCCCGACGCCGTCATCGGCCGCGACACCGTCGTGTGGCCGCAGACGCACCTGATCGGCCACGTCACCGTGGGCGAGGAGTGCCAGCTCGGCCCCAACAGCCGCCTCACCGACACCACCGTCGGCAGCGGCTGCACCATCGATGAGACCATCGCCATCGAGGCCGTCATCGAGAACGGCGTCGACTGCGGCCCGCGCGCCTACCTGCGCCCGGGCACTCACATGCTCGACGGCTCCAAAGCCGGCACGCACGTGGAGATCAAGAAGTCCACGATCGGCGAGGGCTCCAAGGTGCCGCATCTGTCCTACATCGGAGACACCACCATGGGCTCCGGCGTCAACGTGGGCGCGGGCTCCATCACCTGCAACTACGACGGCGTGCACAAGCACAAGACCGTCATCGGCAAGGACGCCTTCATCGGCTCCGACACCATGATGGTCGCGCCCGCCCAGATCGGCGACGGCGCACTCGTGGCTGCAGGCTCCGTCATCACCGAGCCGGTCCCGGCAGACGCACTCGGCCTGGGCCGCGCCCGTCAGGTAAACATTGAGGGCTGGGCCGCCGATTACCGCCGCCGCCTGCACGAGGACGACGAGGTATAACGTTTTACCAAGCATCTAAGGAGCTGTTCCCATGGGGACGGCTCCTTTTTCTATGCTGACCTGCGCGACCGGATGAGTGGTCGGTTCGTGTCCGTTGACGGTAAAGACGTTATCAAGACTCGATAAATCCCGTCGCGCGGTTACAATGCAACAAGGCATCTATATGGCATTCGATATAAAGGAGAAGGGTAATGCCGATTAATGATCCCGAGAAGTCGGAGAATATGCGCAAGTCCATCCGCGTGTATTCCGGTTCCTCCAACCGTCCCCTCGCTCAGAAGATCGCTGAGTACCTTGGGGTCGAGCTTTCGGGCCTTACGCTAAAGCAGTTCGCCAACGGTGAGATTTACGCCCGCTACGACGAGACCGTCCGCGGCGCCGACGTCTTCCTGATTCAGTCCGTGGCCGGCGGCAACGTCAACGACATGCTCATGGAGCTGCTCATCGCCACCGACGCTGCCAAGCGCGCATCCGCCCGCTCCATCACCGCCGTCATCACCCACTACGGTTATGCCCGCCAGGACCGCAAGGCCGGCCCGCGCGAGCCCATCACCGCCCGCCTCGTCGCCAACCTGCTCGAGCGCGCCGGCGTCAACCGCATCATCACCCTCGACCTGCACCAGGGCCAGATCCAGGGCTTCTTCGATATCCCGGTTAACCACCTGTCCGCACTGCCGCTGTTTGGCCAGTACTACAACGACATGCACTTCGACACCGACAACCTGGTTGTCGTCTCCCCCGACGTGGGTCGTGCCAAAGCCGCCAAGAAGCTGTCCGACATGCTCGGCTGCAGCCTCGCCATCGCCCACAAGGGCCGTCCGCGCCACAACGCCGCCGAGGTCATGGGCATCATCGGTGATATCAAGGGCAAGACCTGCATCATCAATGACGACATGATCGACACCGCTGGCACCCTGTGCGCCAACGTCAAGGAGCTCAAGGCTATGGGCGCCGGCGACATCTACGTCTGCGCCACCCACGGCATCTTCTCCGGTCCGGCCATCGAGCGCCTGAACGATGCCCCCATCGTCGAGTGCGTCGTCACCGACGCCATCCCCGTCGAGGTCGGCGGCAAGATCAAGACTATCTCGGTCGCCGAGGAGTTCGCTCAGGCCATCTCCGCCGTTTACCACGAGGAGCCCGTCTCCACGCTCGTCGGCGGCGACTTCGCACTGTAATCCAACGCGCATCGCATCATCTTTGATGCTTTTAAAGGGTCGGAAGCTCGCTTCCGACCCTTT
Organism: Coriobacteriaceae bacterium; assembly: GCA_905193635.1. Lineage (GTDB taxonomy): Bacteria > Actinomycetota > Coriobacteriia > Coriobacteriales > Coriobacteriaceae > Collinsella. Next base: position 43,324 of record CAJJPN010000002.1, on the reverse strand, counting down.
TTCTATCCCTCGCCAACCTTCCCTGGACAATTAGTTCAGATACGTATTTTTTTAAAGCCCCAAAGGGCCGTTCGGAGCGTTCTGAGCTCCCCGGCGGATGCCATGCCGCCCAATGCTCATCGTTTTCGAGTACAACCGCCGCATATTTACCCTCAAATCGCCCTCGAAGCCCCTTAGGAACGCCTCGAACGCCCGCCGCCTTATACGTATCTGAACTAACTGTCCAGTAGCTATCGTCAACCTTCGCGGCAGAGCTCAATTTCCTGCAATCCCCTCAACCGATTCCACCGATTTCATAACACCCAGCCGTTCATGGCGCGCAGCGCCCCGCTGAGCGAAAAGAACGGTATGGCGGTCGCATTCTGCCGCCAACTTAGTACGTTATAGCTATGACGACCGTGATTTCACATCTCTCCGCCCTCCGCGCAATTCGTCGCGCACGACGGGCGTACTCTGCCCTACCCTGGGACTCCGTTGATAGTGAACAGCAAGCACAGGCCTTGGCTAGCTGCATTCCCAATAATGACGCGATAGACTTTGGCGCACTTTCGATACTCGATGCCTGGAATGAAGATGATTCCGAACTGCTCGATCTTCTCGTTTCAAACGAAGACAACAGACGCCCCGACAAGCGACTTCTTCAGCATATTCTCTCCGCTCCGCTTCCTGAAGGTGCAATTATGCACGTCGAGGCCGACATCTACGCAACGTCTCCTGCCATGACAGCCATGCTTTGTTCCAAAAATGAATCAGTCGCCAAAACCTTGATGCTTCTCATGGAACTGCTCGGAACCTACTCCCTTCCTCCCGGGGCAACATACCCCATTGCCTATGACGACATCTGGCCCAAGGGCGATGGCTACGAAGCGATGGACGACCTCGATTGCCGGGGCGACCAGTCGGCGGCCGAACAGCAGACCGAAACCCGCTACGAACAGGCGCACTACAAATGCGAGCCTGCCACAACCATAAATGAGCTCGAGGCAGCCGCACAGTTTGCCAAAAGTAGCTCCTACGCCTCGTTTCGCACGGCAGTCAATCTCGCCCGACCCGGATCTGCATCCCCAGCTGAATCCCTAATGTTTGCCGTTCTCGGAGCGCCCATGCGCTTTGGCGGATTCGGATGTTGCAGCCTGCCCATGGGAGGCCTGCTACTCAACCATCGAATTGACTTCGACACTCTTGCGGTCAACATGTCCTCCGGCATCCCCTATGCCATCTGCGACTTATATTGCCCAGCTGCAGGAATCGACAACGAATACAACGGAATTGGGCATGAGCTTCAAAATGCTCGCATCCACGATGGCAATCGCAACAATGGCCTTAAAGCCATGGGTATCCACGTCCTGGTTATCAATCGCGACCAAATGAAAGACCTTGTTGCGCTCGAAGCCTTCGCCCAGACGATGCATCGACTTGCTGGGGTTCGGTTCCGCTATCGCATCAAGGGTTATCGCAAACGTCAGGCCGCTTGGCTCAACGCTCTGCGGGCCGGAATCGGCCTCGCGCCGGTCTAAACGGCGAATCACCCGTGCGCCGTCGAGCAGGGCTGGACAGTTAGTTCAAATACGTATAAATGGACACATTGAATTAGACTGTTTTGCAGTTATCTCTATACCATTCGCCCTATTTGAAGGCAGGGTAGACTTCAAAACAGCGTCATATGGACCAACTAAAGCTCCAAAACAACGTATCGGCATCGAATTAAGCACTTCGAGTCCTCAGAACTTATACGTATCTGAACTAACTGTCCGCCTCGGATTTTGACGGCCGTCCAAACGCCCCCAAACAACCTCAATTGCCCTCCATTTGACAGCGGCAACAGGGTCGCTCACCATAGCAGGCGACAAATCAACGAAAGGATGAACATGGCAGCTGCACAGCCGCTTAAGATTCGCATGGTTGCCGGACTTGGCAACCCGGGCGATGAGTATGCCGAGACCCGCCACAACGCCGGCTTTAAGGCGATCGACGAGCTGGCCCGTCAGGCCGGCGTCACGTACTGGAAAAACCAGGCCGGCGCCGAGGTCGCGCTCATCAATATCAACGATGCCGAGGAAGAGGGCGGCAAGCGCCAGATTGTGTTGGTCAAGCCGCAGTCGTACATGAACACCTCGGGCGGCCCCATCTCCAAGCTCTGCCGCGAGTACAAAATCAAGGCCGAGGAGCTGCTCGTCATCCACGACGAGCTCGATATTCCCGCCGGCGACGTACGTGTTAAGGTGGGCGGCGGGCACGCCGGCCACAACGGCCTGCGCTCCATCATCGACAAGATGGGCAGCCGCGACTTCAGCCGCATCCGCACCGGCATCGGCAACCCTCCCGGCAAGATGGCCGTCGCCGACTACGTGCTTAAGCAGTTGCGCGCCCGCGAGGCCGAGGACTTCCAGGACACCTGTGCCCGCGCGGCCGACGCTGCGGGCCTCGCCATCGTGCACGGCGTGGTCTATGCCCGCGACCACGTCAACGGCGCCGCCTCCGCCAACGGCAAGCACTAAAACCTACCATTTAGGGATGTTTATTTTGGCAGGTTTTATCTACAGAAACGCCCCGGTGGCCGCATCGCAATAAACCCCGCGCTGCCATACACGCATAACACCCCAAAGGGGGCCGGCCTCATCACAACCCGAGGCCGGCCCCCTTTGCCGTTTTGCCTGATAAAACCGACCAAAATAAACCTATCCCTATTTGGTAGGTCGAAGTGGATAAACCCTTTTCCCAACCGCCGAAGACACACGTAAACAGCATGTCCATGAGGGTATAATTTGCACCGTATGTCTGCACAACGCCTGTGCGCGTACGGTTTTACTCGGGCTACCGTCCATTTCCGTGGAGGCACGGTTCGGCGGCCCTAACAAGAGAGGGGTTCTATGTATAAGATCCTGGAGAAGACGCAGTTCTCTGAGAAGGTGTTCAAGTTCCGCATCGAGGCGCCTGCAATCGCCAAGCATGCGCACGCTGGACAGTTCCTCATGGTTCGCGCCAACGAGACGGGCGAGCGCGTCCCGTTTACCCTGGCCGGCTGGAACGGTGACGAGGGCTGGGTCGAGTTCATCTTCATGGTGATCGGCAAGACCACCGAGATGCTTTCCACCTACGAGGCCGGCGAGTCGCTGCGCGACGTCGTGGGCCCGCTGGGCGTTCCCACCGAGATGGCCGAGGGCCCCTGCGCCGTCATTGGCGGCGGCGTCGGCCTGGCAATTGCCTTCCCGGTCGCCAAGCACCTGGTCGAGACCGGTCACGAGGTCCACGCCATCATGGGCGCCCGCACCAAGGACCTCCTGCTCATGGAGGACCAGTTCCGCGAGCTCCTCGACGAGGACCACATCCACATCACCACCGACGACGGCTCCTACGGCGAGCAGGGCGTTGTCACCGCTCCGCTGGAGCGCCTGCTGCAGGACAAGGCCGTGAGCCAGGTCTTCTGCGTCGGCCCCGTTCCGATGATGAAGTTCTCGACCCTCACCGCCCAGAAGTACGACACCCCCATCACCGCGTCACTCAACCCCATCATGGTTGACGGCACCGGCATGTGCGGCTGCTGCCGCGTCGAGGTGGGCGGCGTGACCAAGTTCGCTTGCGTCGACGGCCCCGACTTCGATGCCACCCTGGTCGACTGGGATGACCTTCGTGCCCGCCAGGCCGCTTACCGTTCCGAAGAGGGCGCGTCCCTCAAGGCCTATGAGGAAAAGAGCTGCGCATGCCACTAGTTAACGGTCGTTTCGTTGCCGATATGAAGTCGCCCCGCACCCCCGATAACGAGGAGCCGGCTGCCGAGCGCGCCTGTGACTTCCGCCCCGTCGACAAGGGCTTCACCGAGGAGATGGCGCTGGCCGAGGCCGAGCGCTGCCTCAACTGCAAGAAGCCGTTCTGTGTTGAGGGCTGCCCCGTCAACATCAACATCCCCCGCTTTATCGAGCAGATCCGCGAGAAGGACTTCGGCGGCGCTCTCGATACCATCCGCGAGGACTCCATGCTTCCCGCCATCTGCGGCCGCGTCTGCCCGCAGGAGAACCAGTGCGAGGGCAAGTGCATCCGTGGCAAGAAGTCCGAGCCCGTGGCCATCGGCCAGCTCGAGCGCTTCCTGGGTGACCGCCCCGAGCTCGCTTCCACGCCCAAGATGGCTCCCAAGAACGGCAAGAAGGTCGCCGTCGTCGGCTCCGGCCCGTCCGGCATCACCTGCGCCGGCGAGCTCGCCCGCAACGGCTTTGACGTCACCGTCTTCGAGGCATTCTTCACCGGCGGCGGCGTGCTGGTCTACGGCATCCCCGAGTTCCGTCTGCCCAAGGCGGTCGTCAAGCGCGAGATTGATGGCCTGGAGGACATGGGCGTCAAGTTTGAGTACAACTCCGTCGTGGGCAACATGGCCACGGCCGAGGAGCTGTTCGAGCAGGGCTTCGACGCCATCTACGTTGCGACCGGCGCTGGCCTGCCCAAGTTCCTCAACGTCCCCGGCGAGAACCTGCCCAACGTCTTCTTCGCTAACGAGTACCTCACCCGCGTGAACCTGATGAAGGCCAACAAGTTCCCCGAGTACGACACCCCCACCAAGCACGGCAAGAACGTCGTCGTCTTTGGTGGCGGCAACGTGGCCATGGACGCCGTCCGTACCGCCAAGCGTCTGGGCGCCGAGCACGCCATCATCGCTTACCGTCGTACCGAGGATGAGATGCCCTGCCGTCGCGCCGAGCTGCACCACGCTAAGGCCGAGGGCGTCGAGGTTCTGCCGCTCGTCTCCCCGCTCGAGTTTGTCGCTGGCGAGGACGGCTCCGTGTGCGCCGTCAAGGTCCAGAAGATGGAGCTCGGCGAGCCCGACGAGTCCGGCCGCCGCCGTCCGGTTGCCATCGAGGGCGCCATCGAGGAGATCCCCTGCGACGTCGCGATCTCGGCTATCGGCACCAACGCCAACCCCTTCGCTGCCAAGATCGGCGGCAAGATGGAGCTCAACAAGTGGGGCTACATCGTTGCCGACGAGGAGACCGGCCAGACCACCGATCCCCGCATCTGGGCCGGCGGCGACATCGTCACCGGTGCCGCTACGGTCATTCTGGCGATGGGCGCCGGCAAGAAGGCCGCCGCTTCCATCACCAAGAGTCTGCTGGGCGAGTAATCACCTGCAGCACTAGCCATCAAACGGCAAAGTCCCCGTCGAGCACACGCCCGGCGGGGACTTTTTCTATGCCGACCGCCCCAACCACCACAAAGGGGACAGGCACCTTTGTGGTGGTTGGGGACTTGGCCGTTCGTTTTGTCTCAATCTGTAACACGTGGAGCCCGTTGAGCCCCGTAGTTGTTACAGATCAAGATATTGCTCCAGCCGCCTCCGCTTTATCTCAATCTGTAACAGTTAGAGGCCAAATTCCTCGCTACATGTTACAAATCGAGATGTTAGGTTGGCGGCCATTCGGTTCATCTCAATCTGTAACATCTAGAGCCGTTTTGGGCAGTTTGGTGTTACAGATTGAGATTTTGCTAAAGCCGAGGATGGGCGCTGTCGCCAAAACCTAGCGCTTGCGACGCTTGGTCACGGCGAGGCCGGCGGCAGCTACGGTTGCGCCGGCGATGCCTAGGGCGGCGACCGTCATCGCGGCGGAGTCACCCGTGCTGGCGAGCTCCGTGCCGCCGGACTTCTTGCCGTTCTCGCCCTTACCCTTGGACTTGTCCGTCGTCACCGTTGTCGTCGTCGAAGTCGAACCACCCGCAGGAACCCCGGTACCGCCAGAGCCATCCGCACCGCCACCCTGCTCACCGCCGCCAGGCGTCGGCCTGGGTTCCGGCTTGGGCTCGGGCTCCGGCCCGGGTTCCGGCTTGGGCTCGGGCTCCGGCCCGGGCTCCGGCTTGGGCTCAGGTGCCGCCTCATCGGTCACCGTAATCGTAATGTTCAAGCGCTCCGAATACTCGCTATACGACATGCCGGGACGCTGCGCCGCAATGCGCACATACATATTGCTATCGAGCGCAATAGGCTCGGTGTACTTTACGCGGCCTTCGTCACGGCAGGGACACGTGTCGTTGGTGGTGTACCAAATCGTCATGCCGTCCTCGGCTGAAAGCTCCAGCTTCGTGCCCTTGGGCACCGTAATGTAGTTCTCCTTGGGCGACCATGCACCAAACGTCGTCGCACCAATCGTCGCCACCGGTCGCGCCGGTCGCACTGCCTCGGCAGACACGCGCACGTCGACCTGCTTGGACAGCGCCGTGCCGTCCACCGCCGCCGCCAACGTCGTCAAACCGGGCAGAGCACCATGCAGCACAAACGTCGCCGCGCCGTCCTCGCCCGTCACGGCTTGGGTGGCATCGACAGAGCAGATAGCCGTGGACTCCAGCCCAACACTAACCTTGGCGCCCGCAAACGGCTTGCCCGCCTTATCGGTCACGTGCGCCACCAGCTCAAAATCACCGCTCTCAAGCATGGTCACGGCCTGCTCCACGTTGAGCTTGAGCTTGTCGGCACGAACGCCCACGACAAGCTCGCCACTTGTCCAGCGCGCCATGGCCGTACCGGCGTAGTTGCGAGCACCGTCGAGCTCAAACGCCACCGTCGAGCCCGCCTCACGCGCATCGGCATAGCGAATACGCAGCACGCGCGACAGCGGCTTGCCATCGGGATCGTCCTGCTTGTCGAGCCACGTATACGTCACGTCGCCCAAGCCCTGCGCGCACAATGCGGCCAGGGCATCGTCACTCGCATCCATATACTGCGCAAACTCAACCTCGATGCAATCGGTATAGGCATGGGCCGAAGCCACCTCGGGCGCCGCCGTCGACACCAAGCCAATGTTCACCTCAGTCTGAATCGGCGGCACGCGCAGCCAAGCCGAACGCGTCTCCTCATACCCGTCCTTGGTCACGCGCACCTGATACCAGCCGGTCGGCGTATTCCAGTTGTACGCACCGTCCGCACCCGTTGCAAGCGGATTGTCCTGCTCATACTCCTCGGCATCCCAACGCACTGCATTGGTACCGGCCGCATCGTCGGCGCTCCACAGCTCAACCGTCGCGCCTTCAACCGTATCGGACAGCAGGCCCTCATACACCACGCCCGCAGGGTCGGGTGCCGCCTTGGCAGCCACATTGCGATAACGCGCCTCGAAGATCGACTGCATCTTCTCGTCCGAGATCAAGCCGTCCTTGTTGGCCTTGTAGACCTCGGCATCGGTCAGCTCGCCCCAGTTGACCGTAATACGATTCTGGCATGCGCGCTCCACCTGCTCGCAGGCAACATCGTAGGCGCATTCGGCATTGGTCAGCTTAATCGCGCGCTCCGAACCTACGCTGGTCGAAGCCGCGTCATAGGCAGCGCCCACCACGGTACCCGCCGAACCGGCCGTCAGCACGCCGGCGATTGTCATAATGGAGCCCACCGCCACATCGGTGCTATCGTGGCAGAGCTGGCGATACAGCAGATCCTCAAACGCACGCGCCTTCTCCATGGCATCACGCAGCGCGTAAATGCACTTCCAGTCATCCTCGGTCTTCTCGGGCTTGGCAAGCAAGCGCGTATGCTGAAGCTCATAGCCCTCGCGCTCGCCCTTCACCTTCTGCATACGGACGTTCACGTTCTCCCAGTTCTTGCTGGCATCGTTCACGCCGTAAATGCCGGTAAAGATTCCGATGCCCTGGGTCGCCGCGGGAAACGCCTGTCCGGCTGCCTTCCACGCATCGGTCTTAAAGACCTGGCCGAACATCTCGCACTCGATCTTATAGCTCTTGAGTGAGCGAATCGTGCGGATGAGCTTCATATGGGCGCTCACGTCGCCGTTGCGCTTCCAAGCCATAAGCCAGCCGCGAATCGTAGAGTTATTGAGACTATGGACCACATTCCAGTTGTCGTACAGGTTGTCCAGAATGTCGCACTGCATGGCGATCGAGTTAAACAGAAGCGCCTGGTTCTTGTTGTTATTGGAGTTCTCGATAAACTCCGACTCGATATAGGCCGTCTGCTCGCCATCGGGCGCGGCGACTTTAAAGCCCTTGACGGTATCGTCGTCAGCCGCCTTGTAGCTCAGCGAGCTGCCGAGCGCCTGGCCCAAATCGTTAAACCCGCTCGTCGACTGGCCGTTGTACTCGCTGGCCTTAATGCCCGCACACTTGTTGAGCGCCGCAGCGGTTGCGTCATTCCAGCTTCCATATTGGTTGAGCTGGCCGATACCCATCGACTGGCCCACCAGATCCTCGGCCTGCTGGGCAATAAACTCCGCTCGCGACGCATGGTCGACGAGCTCCTTGATGGCGGCCGCATCCGCAGCGTTCGCGCCCTGGGCCGCCGCGAGTTCCTGATACCAATCCTCGCTGGTGCCGTAAGCATCCTCAAAGATCATCTTGTCCACATTGACGCCATAGCTGTCGCCCTGCTGGGTCAGCAGCGCCGACGACCCGCCGACCGCGGCCTTGAGCTCAGCCGCAACCTGCGCGGCCTCGTCGTTGCCAGCACCATCACCCTCGCCGTCGCTGGCGGCAGGGGCGCGACGAGCCTTACGGGCAGCTCTACCTTGGGCTTCGTCCTCTTTACCGTTCTCGTCCTCCTCGGCAAACGCATCGGCGACCATCTGGTCAATCGCGTCGTTAAAGGCCTCGTCGACATCATTAAACGAGTTATCCATCATATACTCGTGCCACTGCTGCACGGCATTCGAGAACTCCTGCTGGCGCTCCTCGGCCGCGGCGGAATGCTTTTTGGCCGAAGCGTTGGCGTCAAAACTCAGCATGGTCATAAGCTGGGCATTGGAGATGCGGTAGGTCTGCGGCATAAAGATTTGCTCAAAGTTGCCGCAGTTCACATAGGTCGAGTCATTCGCCTTGTTAAACTCATCGAGCAGCTTAAGGTAACCCTCGTCCACATACTCCGCCACATAGCGAACATGGGTGCCCTCGCGCGACTTTTGAGTCAGAGGAATCGTCACCGTCTTGCCATCCACGCAGTCCACGTACAGGTCGAGCGTGTCGGCGGCCTCTTCGTTTCCCACCTCGAGCGTGATGTCAAAGGTCCAGTAGGCGTTCTTCTTTTGCGGCAGATGATGGAAGGTCCACAGGCTCTTGCCGGTGTCCTTACCGTCCTTGACCAAGTTTTGCGTACCGCCACGATACGTCACATCAAAGTTCCAGACCGAAGCGCCCGGAACATAGCGCACATAATTGCGAGCCGTCACCTCTGCGGCAGCGGCGGCGACGTCGGTCGAGCCCACGCGCGCCTCGAGCGTCACGCGCTCGGCGGCAAGCGTATCCTGCGGCAGCTCGTATTCAATCTTGGCACGGCCGAGTTTATTGGTCTTGCCGGTGTACTTTGCAGCCGAGGCGCCCGCGCCCACGGTAAGCTGCACGCTTTTGCCGGGCGCTGCGTATACGTAGGCCACATTGCCCAGCAGGCTGTGGACGTCGGTGTTGTCGACCTCGATGCGCGATCCGCTAACCTCGAGTGTGGTGCTTCCCAGCGGCAATGTCACCTCGCCCAGCGTAATGAGCGGCGAGACGGCATAGATGCCCGCGGCCTTAGGCTTAAAGCGCACAAACACATCGGCGCCCATGCCCTTCCTCATATTGAGAACGAGGTTGTCGCCCTCCCAAGTTGTGCCAGCCCACATGGCATCGGAGCTGGCGCCGGCTTCGCGAGCGCCTGCGGACACATCCTCGACGGCATCCTTGGCCAGCGGAATCTCAATCTTGGCAGCCTGGCTGTCCTTGAGCTCGTAATGAATGCGCAGCTCGGTCTCCACGCCAACGACCGCGGACGAATCAGCGATAACCGAGCCCGCCGTCAGCCCACGCTCGGCACGATACGTCTCCACGTCAAACGTGGGGACGTCGAGCGTCACGTCGAGCTGTTTGCCGTCCTCAATCATCACCTGCTTTTGCGCGATATGCTTACCCACGGTCAGCCCTAGGCGGCTAAACGTGGAATAGCTCGTCGCTTGGATGTCGTAGCTCGTCTTGTTAAAGGCGACGATGGTGTACGAACCGGCCTTAAGGCGCGGCGTCTCGGCCTTCATGATAGGCGTGGTGCCATCGTCTTCGTAACCCATCAAATAGGTGACACCGTCGGCTACGAGCTTGCCGTCGGACGTACGGAACACCAGCACGCGGTTGGCGCCCTGGTAGTCGCCCTTGGTCGTGACCGTCGCCGTGCCCCAAGGCTTCAAGTCGATATCGAGCTTGCCGGCCGAGGGCTTCACCGTCGCCGTCGCCCCACCCAGCCTGAGGCTGTCTTTGGGCTCGAGCGTTATCTCCAGATCCTGGTCCGCGTCGGCAATGGCCTGCGACACCACGAGTGCTGTGCCCTGGATACGGAAGTCGTTTTCTTTGTCACCCTTGGCAGGCTTAAGCGTCTTGCCGCCGCTCTTCACCGTCAGATCGATGTTATCGAGACTATCGAGCTCAATGCGTTCGGTCTTATCCTGGCCTGCGACCGGTTCGAGATAGGCCACGTTGAGTTCAATCGCGCGCGAGGCCGGAATCTTGGTAAAGTCCTCCGCCTTAATCTCTCCGATATTCCATGTGCCCGTCATCTGGTCGCCCGGGCGCGCCAGCACCATGTCATAGTAACCGCTGAGCGAAATGCGCAGGGTGGCTGCTGTCTTGGAGAGAGCGTCCGCTGTAAAGCTGCCGTCATCGCCAACCGCCAGCGGCGTGGACTGCCCCGCCTGCACGAGTGTAGCCGTCGCGCTCTGGGGAAGTTTGCCCGTCACCTGGGCCGCCTCGCCCATCCACTCAAACGTGTAAGCAGGCTTCGAGGAATCGACGGAGTCCTTGCGATCGGCCACGGCATCGGCAAGCTTTTTGACCATCGAGGGGTTGCCAGCCGAATCGGTCGCATAGGCATAGATGGTCTGGCCTTCACTAAAGGGAATCGCATACGTTACGCCATCGATTGTCACGCGCTCATTATAGTCGCCCGGATAGCCCGCCTCACCAAACCGAAGATCGGGGTTCATCACGCGCAGGGCAACGGCATTATGGTTCGCCTCGTTTCCGTATCTCGTGTTCTCAAAAGCTCCCCACTCTATCATTTCCACGCTTTTGGGTAGCACAATCTCTTTGCCGGCAATCGCAGGATCAAGAGAGGCGAACGCGAGCGCCCCGATAGATTTGACACCATCGCCAATCGTCACCGACGACACAAAGGAGCACCCGTCAAAGGCATGTTGCTCAATCCGCTCCACCGTGCCCGGCACGTTGATCTGGGTAAAGGTGAGCACTGTTGTGTCCGAGACATAGAACTGCGGCACGCCGCAATAGGCGAATGCAAGATAGTCGATAGTTTTGACCGAAGGCGGCAGCGTTGCCACCACATTGTCGTCAAGTTGTTCACATTCCTTAAAGGCCTGCTCGGGAATCGTGGTAAAGGCCGCGTTGTTGGGCCAGGTTACCGTTTGGAGCGTCTTGCTTTTGTAGAATGCATAGCTCTTGAGCTCCTCGACCGAATCGGGCAGTGCGATCTCTTTGATGCTGCTGCCGCCCAAGCCTCCAACCGAGCGGACATGCGAATTAGGGGCGAAGGTGATCGATGTGAGCGCAGCGCTTCCCATACCCGTAAGGCTTACGACATTTTTGTCGTCGATGGTCGAGGGCACCTCCAACGTGGTAATGCCCGCGTCGCCATACTCGATAGAAATTTCGTTGGTGAGGCTATCGATCGAGAAGTAGTACTGCGCGGGGGTCTGCTCGCCGGCCACGTAGCCATCGTCGTATTCGTCCTTTACGCCCGTGGCGCCCTTCGAGGTTGCCCAGAGTTCAAGTTCCTCGTTCCAGGTCGCCTCGGTGCCGGAAGCCTCCTCTTGCTTCTGCTGCTCGGCGAGTTCCTTACCCTCGACAAGATCGGTGGCGAGCGTACCCGCAGGTGTGCTCTCGGTCTGCCCGGCGCCCGTCAGGCCCGCCGCCGATGCAATCTCGGAGGCCGGGGGCGTAGGGGTGTCACCGGCATCGAGCGCTGCGGGGTCGGCAGCGCCGGCATCGGGCGCGGGGTCGGCAGTGTTGGCGGCATCGGCATCGGGCGCGGGGTCGGCAGGGTCGGCGTCTACTTGGTCGATATCCGTCTGCACAAAGGTGCTATCGGTGGTGAGCACCTCAGCAAACGCGCCCACAGGCAACGAGCCCGTCACCATGGTGAGGGTCACCGCGGCAATGGTCAGGCGGCGGCAAAGCGCTCGAACAGTAGTCCACCTCATGGTCGTTCCTTTCCTGCAAACCAAAAGTCATCCAGCGTAATCGTTGTCCAAAAACAAAGCGAACGGTAGGTTCATATATACGAACCTACCGTTCTACCTGCGCAAACCACCGCAAAGGGGACAGGCACCTTTGCGGTGGTTCTGGACTCGGCCGGCCAGTTTGTCTCAATCTGTAACAGCTAGAGGCCAAATTCCTCGCTACGTGTTACAGATCGAGACGTTAGGTTGGCAGCCGAACAGTTCATCTCAATCTGTAACACCTGAAGCCCAAATATCTGGCTTGGTGTTACAGATTGAGATCTTGTAAAAGCCGAGGATAGGCGCCGCCACCAAAACCTAACGCTTGCGGCGCTTGGTCGCGGCGATGCCGACGGCGGCTACGGTTGCGCCGGCGATGCCTAGGGCGGCGACCGTCATCGCGGTGGTATCCCCCGTGGTAGCCAGGACAGCATCGCCCTTCTTGGCCTGCGTGGTTTTCTCAACCGTCTTGATCGTGGCGGTTGTCGTGGCCGGCTTGGCCGCGGGCTTCACCTCGGGCTTGACCGCGGGCTTCACCTCGGGCTTGGCCGCGGGCTTCACCCCAGGCTGCGGCGTCGGCTTGGGATCCGGCGTAGGCTGCTGATCGGGAGCGGGCGTGGCTTCGGGCGTAAAGGTCAGATCGGTGTTGAGCCACAGGGTGTAGATCCAGCCGCTGTCCTCATCGGATACGCTATCCGCGACCTGGTAGCCGCACTCCTGGCCGTTGATCACCAGCTTGGTGTCGGGCGTAAAGTAGAAGCCGCGCGCGGACTTGAGGTAGATACCGTAGCGATAGGTCACGCCGGGCTTAAAGACGTCGATGTGATTCGTGATGTTCTGATCCCAGAACTTCTGAGAGTTCACTTCGCTGCCATCGCTGCCCGTCCAGAACTCACACTGAGGAAGGGAGTTGGAACCCGTCGGAACATTCGCCGTAAAGACCGGCTTATCGCCCGCCTTGAAGGTGGTCGTGGCGCCGTTGATCTCGATAACGTCGATGGCCCGCCATTCGTCGATCGGCTGCTCGCACAGCATATTGTCAGCGTTTGGCGCGAAGACGCCGTTGACGGTCTTGATGTGGTGCGCCCAATGACCGTTGACGTACATCATGCAGTCATCGGCCACGGTATTGTCGCCCTTGAGCCTCAGCTCAACGGAGTACATGTAGAACTTGCCCTCTTCGAAGTGTTCGATCCTCCTCGCGCCCGGCGTGTACTTTGCGGGGTCGGAATACCAGAAGGCAACGGGCTTGAGCTCCGCAGGGTCGCTGCCATCCATCTCTTCCCAGCACTCATAGGCGATCTCATACTTATCGGCATCGGCGGCAGGAATCGTCGCGGTCGCACGCGGCGCCTCACCGGGCGCGTAGTCGATTTTCACATCGTTGACGTTTAGATTCTCAAGAGCTTCGTTTTCCGACGAAGCAGGCATCGTAATTGTTTTAATAGCAGGGACATACAGGAATTCTCCGCTTAGACTCGACTTTACGGTTTCCCCGTTTACGGTAACAACGGTTTCATCGCTGAAGAAATATCCGTCTTTTGGCTTCAGCATAAGAGAATACACGTACTCTTTCCCGCTTTTAAACTTTGTAATAGTCGGCAGGGAACCATGTGAGCCGTTATCGGAATACCAGGCAGCAACGGGTTCGTTGTTTTCAAATTCCTGCCAGCATTCATAAGCGATTTCGTATTTATCTGCATCGTAGTTAGGGACACCTGCCGTCGCCTGCGGACCAGTATCCAGCTGCCAATTGAAGTTCGTATTCTGAACATTGGCAAAGGAGATGGATTCCGATTCTGATTCCGCTGCCGGGATAACAAGGCACGCCCTCTCGTAGATATGGGTGCGGGTGTAGTAGTCATCCCGGATCTCGTTAATAGTGGGTTTCCCGGTCGCCTCGGTGTCTCCTTTAAAGGCGTCGTCCGGATCACCGATGATGATATTCCCGGGCTCTGTACCCGTATACGTAAGCTTGGATCCATCATAGGTGGTCGTCATCTTGGACTTATTCTCCTTGTACTCCGTAAAGTACTTCTGCTCCTCCTTCTGTCTCTGAATCTTGCTGATATCCAGGGTAAGCGTTGTTTTATTGCTCGCACTGTCATACGCCGCATGGACGATCAAGTCCCCCAGGCCGATAAAAGTCAAAGCGCTACCATCGAGAGCAGACTGGTCTCCATCTACAAGGGCAATCCCCTCCACATACTCAATCGTTTCTTCTTTCTTGATGTCGGTGTAATTGTTCCGCACCGTAATATTGACCCTAACGCCGCTGCCGCCAACAACATCGGTCACACCGCAGGGCATGATGGCGTCATTCGCCGGCGTGGCGGCGTTGTCGCTGGGAGTATTTTGTTCAGCGGGTGCCGCATCGTTGGATTCATCGGTGGCGCCAGTCGGGGCCGTCTGCTGAGGCTCAACGGTGGCTTGCGCCGCCGGAGCAGCATCGGTTGCAGGCGCGGTCGAAGCAGCTGGTGCGGTCGTTGCAGCCGTATCCCCCGCAACCGTCGGCGTCACCGGAGCTGCGGCAACCTCATCCGTCCCAGCGGCGGGATCGGCGCATTCCGTCGCCAGCGCCACGCTCGGCAGCAGCAGCTGACCGACCATAAGCGCGCACGCGCCGGCGCAAGCTATTTTGGCACCCGCACAACGCCAGGTACCGTGAACCAGCGAGCAGGTACGCTCGCGCTGGGTTTGCTTTCCAAAGTGGCTTCCGCACATAACGGCCTCCTTGGTCGTAGGGGCATACCACCACAAAGGTGCTTGTCCCCTTTGTGGTGGTCCTGTACCACCAAGATGTGTCAAATGACTCCGTACGCCTAGGTTCGTAGATGTGAACCTAGGCCTCTACCTGCGGTTTAAGTCAATATGATTTCGCCATCGCCACACTCGTCCCGGGAACGCTACAATCGAGGACACGATTATTCGTCCACCCAAAGGACCGTCCTTGAACCTGAGCAGGCCTAAAATCAACGCGCTTCTGGCACTCGCGCTCTTCACCTTCGCCTTCCTTGCCGCCGAGTTTCGCTTCGACGTCAATGTCGGGCTACTCGCCGGCGCCGAACGTGTTGTGCTCGCACAGGGCTTTATTCTAGGTGCGAGCGTGCTCGGCTTTATCGGATATGCGCCGCTGTTCGGGCTCGCACAGCGCAAAGGCCGGCCTCGGGCAGTTGTCAGCACCGCCGTCCCCATCGCCATCTTGGGGTTGACTCAGATTCAGTCCCCCACGAGCCCGCTTGCGCTCGAGATTCTGGGATGCCTCGCATTCCTCGGACTCGGCCTACTGGGTGGCGCGGCACACCATGCCTTCGCAACGACATTCCAAGACGATCCCAAGCTCGCCACCGGTGCGGGAGCAGCCTATGCCGCGGGCATCCTGATGCAGTTCGCCATCAACCTGCTCAATTGCGGCGGCATCGCAGAGCTCATCGTCCTTGGCACAGCGACGATCGCCATCTCCGCCCTCAGCGTCGTTCCCCAAAAGGCTGCTGAGAGCTCCAGCCCCGCCATCAATCCCCTTGTTGAGCCATCGCACGCCCTTGCCAAGCAGGCGTGTTGGAGCATCGCGCTCGTCATGATTCTGGCCTGTCTGTTCTCTACTCTCGATAACGTGGTCACGTTCTCCAACGCCCACGGCACCATCGCCGTGCAGACCTGGCCGCGCCTCTTTTTGGCAGCGAGCGGTCTTGCCGCCGGTCTTATCTTTGATCTTGCCGAGCGTCGCTACATGGGACTCGTCATGTTCGGCGTCACGGTACTCTCCACTATTTCGATCTTAGCCGTCGAAGCAGGAGCCGATCCCAACCTGGGCCTCATTGTCTTTTACCTGAGCTCGGGCTTTTTCGTCACGTTCTTTACTGCCACGTTTACTCAGCTGGCACCGCGCATGCACGCACCCGCCTTCTGGGCCGGCATGGGACGCGCCGCCAATAACGTGTGCGCGTTCACCACGTCGGGCGTCTCGCTTGCGCTTGTGACCTCGGGCAATGTTGCTCTCATCATGATCGGTGCGCTCGTTTTGCTCGTCGCCGCCTGCGCGGCATTTGTGGCAGCCGGCCTGTTCCGCCTACCCCAAACCGAGCAGGAGCGCGAACATCAACAGCTTGCCGAGGAGGCGCTGGCAGCACCGAGTATCGAGGAGCAGCGTCAGGTCTTCATCACCGATCACGCTCTCACCCCGCGCGAAGTTGACGTGCTCATAGCCGTTACCCAGGATGAACGCCCGCTCAAGCAGGTTGCCGAGGAGCTCGGCATCTCGATGCGCATGGTGCAGCGCCACCTGAGTTCCATTTATCAAAAGACCGGCACGCAGACGCGCGCCGGTCTCACCAAGGCCTTCCCCTCCGCCTAAAACAAACCACCACAAAGGTGCCTTTGTGGTGGTTTTGATTGGCTAGGCTTCGAGCTGGGCGACTTTGTAGCGGTAGGCAGCGGCGATAACGTCTTTGCAGCCTTCGCGCCCCAGCTTGGCGCGGTTGACGACGATATCCTTACCGCTCGTCATCTTCCACTTGCCGGCGCTGTAGCGCTTATAGAACGCCTCGCGCGCCTTCTGCTGCTGTTTGACCAGCTTGGCGCCCTTCTTTTTGTTGAGGCCACGCTTCTTGCGCACAATCTCGACGCGGTCCTCAAAGGGAGCGGTCACCAACACGGCAATGTGGTTGGGGTTGTTGCGAAGCAGGTAATCGGACAGGCGGCCTTCGATAATGCAGCTCTCGGTCTCACCCAAGTCCAAAATCACCTGGCTCATCTTTTGGAATAGCTTGTCCGAGTACGAACGGGCATCGTAGCGGTCGGGCAGAAACGCCATGTTCTCCACGGCCAGGCGCTCATCATAGGCGGCCATCTTATCGAGCGACTCGCCCGCGCGCAGCGACGCACGCACCAGCAGCTCGTTGTCGTACAGCGGAATCCCCAACTCGTTGGCGAGGATGCGTCCGATCTCGTGGCCCTCGGCACCAAAGTCGCGCGCGATGGTAATGACCACAGGATTCTTCTTGTTCTCCAGATCGCTCATCGCGATTCCTTTCTAACAAATGAGAAAAGGGCTGTTTATCTCTTATTCCCACGATACCGTACCTGGGTTTTCCTGGTGCCCAAGATTGGCCTGAAAGAGGAGCGACGCGTACTTTGGTACGCGAGCGACGGTTTGAAGGCCAAGGTTGGGTGCCAGGGAAAGCCAGGCTATGCGGCTACGATGCGGCGTTGGTAAGCTCGGACCAGCAGCGAGATACCAAAGTTGAGCACAAAGTACATCGCAAACACCAGGCCGTAGAGCATAAGCACCTGCGACAGATCGATCGCGTGGGCCATCACGACGTTTGCCGTGTACATGAGCTCGGCCACGTTAATGCCCGAAAGATACGAACTGTCCTTGATGACGGTCGTGCACTGGCTAAACAGCGCCGGAATGATCGTCTTAAACGTCTGCGGCAGAATGATGTAGCGCATGGTGGCAAAGAGGCCAAAGCCCTGGCTCTGCGCTGCCTCAAACTGGCCGCGCGGAATCGAGTTGAGACCGCCGCGCACAATCTCGGCCATAACGGCGCTGGTAAACAGCGTAAAGGCAATGGTCGAAATCACAATGTCCAGACCCTGCACCGTAAAGTAGATAAACAGGATCCACAGCAGGTTCGGCGTGCAGCGGAACAGCTCGATATAGGCGCTCACCAGAATACGGAATGGGCGGGGCGCATAGCTTTTAACGAGCGCCAGCACCGTGCCAAAGATGAGCGAGAAAAAGATCGACAGCGCCGAGATCTCTATGGTCTTAACAAAGCCGCCCCAAATGTAGAGCAGGTTGGTCGCGTTGAAGATTTCCATGCGCTAGGCCTCCTCTACGTTGTCGAGCCCCAGCTCGGCCAGGCTCACACCGCGCGGACGCTCCTTGGAGCGGCGCTCGAGCCACTGCACCAGCATGGCGAGCGGAAAGCAGATAATGAAGTACATAAGGCAGCAGACGATGTACCCCTGCAGGTAACCGTACAGACTCACAAAGTTGTCGGAACGGTACATAAGGTCGCCGCCGGCCACAAGCGCCAGCACCGACGTATTTTTGACCAGGTTGAGCGCCTGGTTACACAGCGGCGGCAGAATGATCTTGAATGTCTGGGGCAGCACGATGTACCAGTACGCCTGCGCACGGGTGAAGCCCTGGCTCTGGGCCGCCTCCATCTGACCGCGCGGAACCGCCTCGATACCAGTGCGGATGACCTCCGAAATGTAGGCCGCGTGATACAGACCCACGCCCAAGAAGCCCAGCACGAACGGCGCGATGCGCACCGGCTGGTCGGCACCGGTTATGGCCTGCAAAAACTGCGGACCAGCCATGTACATAAAGAGCACCTGCACGGGCAACGGGGTGTTCTGGTAAAACTCCACGTACACGCGGCTTATGGCGCGCAGCACGCGCGAACGGGTGGTAGAGAACACACCCAGCAGCGTGCCCAGCACCAGCGACAGCAGCAGACCGGCAACGACCACCTGTAGCGTCACGCCAAAGCCCTCCCAGAAGGGCCCCATGTTTTGAAATGTCGTCGACCAACGGTCGGCGTCAAATAATCCTTCGAGCATTTGATTCCTTCCTTGGACGATGCGCCTATACAAGACCCCAGGTCTTGACCTCTTGGTCGAGCCAGCCGTCGGCCAGACGATCGCAAATCACCTGATCGACCACGGCCGAAAGGTCGCAGCCCTTCTTGGTCGCCACGCCGTAGCCCTGCTCGCCAAACTTGACCTCGGGCTGCAGCAGCTCAACGGTCTCGTTCATGTAACCGGCCAGCGTGGAGCGGTCCATGGCAAAGACGTCGATATTGCCGGCGTCGAGCGAGCTCTTGATGATGGGGTAGCCGCTAAAGGCCCTAAACTCGGGCTTGCAGCTAAAGCCGTTGTCCTTGATCATCTGCTCGATCAGGCCCTGCGTGGTGGCACCCTGGCTCACGCCGATGACCTTGCCGTCCAGGTCCTCAATCGAGGTAAAGCCCGAACGCTTCTTGACCATGAGTCCAACGTAGTCGGTGCGGTACGGCGTCGAGAAATCCCAGCTCTTCTTGCGCTCGTCGGTGATGGTGTAGGTCGCCGCGACCACGTCGAGTTGGCCGTTATCGATCAGCGGGCCGCGCGTCTTGGGCGTTACGTCGGTAAACTCGACAAGCTCCTGGGCGCGGGCCTCTTTGTAGCTCACGCCAAAGACGGCAGCGGCGATCTGGTAGCACAAATCGACTTCCATGCCC
Source organism: Coriobacteriaceae bacterium (assembly GCA_905193635.1). Taxonomy (GTDB): domain Bacteria; phylum Actinomycetota; class Coriobacteriia; order Coriobacteriales; family Coriobacteriaceae; genus Collinsella. The sequence continues at coordinate 23,910 of CAJJPN010000002.1, read as the reverse complement.
TCAAAGCGACCCTTGGCGGTGTCGTAATAGCCGTAGCCGGGAACGTCTTTCTTAACGCCGGCATTCAGATGGCCGCGCGACTTGATGGCCGCAAGCTTGGATCCCTTGTCGGAACCCTCGCCGCTGGTGGAGTTGCCGCAACCGGTGAGCGCGGTCCCCGTCAGCGCAAGCATGCCGGCGCCAGCCAGCTGCAAAAAGTGACGGCGCGATACAGCCGCCCTCGTCATATCCGTCATGTCCATCACCGCGCCTAGTGCAGAATCTTGGACAGGAACTCGCGGCAGCGCGGGTTCTCGGGGTTATCGAAGAAGTGCTCGGGCGTGCCCTCCTCCAGAATGCGGCCGTCCTCCATAAAGATGACGCGGTCGGCCACCTGGCGCGCAAAGCCCATCTCATGCGTCACGCAGATCATGGTGATGTCCTCCTGCGCAAGCTCAATCATAACGTCCAGAACCTCCTGGACCATCTCGGGGTCGAGCGCCGAGGTCGGCTCGTCAAACAGGATGATGGGCTGCTTGGTACACAGGGCACGGGCGATGGCGATGCGCTGCTGCTGACCACCCGAGAGATTCTGCGGATACTCGCCGGCCTTATGCGCCATGCCGACGCGCTTGAGCGCGGCGATGGCGATCTCGGTCGCCTCCTCCTTGCTCTTCTTTTGCAGCTTGATGGGCGCGAGCGTCAGGTTGCCGAGCACCGTCATGTTGGGATACAGGTTGAACTGCTGAAACACCATGGAACTATACTTGCGAGCCATCTCCAGGTGGTTCTTTTTGGTGAGCGGCGTACCGTCGATGATGACCTCGCCCGACGTGGGCTCCTCAAGATAATCGACACAGCGGATGAGCGTCGACTTACCCGAGCCGGAAGGCCCGATCATTACGAGCTTCTCGCCGCGCTTGACGGTGAGGTTGATATCTTTGAGCACATGCAGGTCGCCAAAGTACTTGTTGAGATGCTTGATCTCGATCATGTCTGCCATGAATGTCCCTTCCCTGCGTTTACACGAGTTGAACTATTGTACGGAAAGAACCACGTTTCCGCAGCCCACACTACATTCCCGTAAAGAACCCGCAATCTTCCACCCACTCATTGGGGACGGACTTAAATGAGTACCCCCGTGGCTACTCATTTAAGTCCGTCCCCAATGAGTGCAACCGCCCTTGTTGAGCATAAGTCAGCGAAAACCCGTACACGCGAGCAAGGTGACGTGAAATGAAAGGGCGCAGACCTTATGGTCGCGCCCTTGAAATTGAACGTCAGATTGCCGTGTGTACGGGTTTGCAGCGTCGAGCCGTTACGCGGTTTGGTAAAACCGCGTAACAAATTACGCCAATTTTGCGCCGACGATCTTTGCCGCTGCCGGCTTGTCGAAGTTGCCGCCGGTGGCCTTGCCGAGTGCTCCCATGACCTGGCCCATCTGCTTCTTGGACGTGGCGCCCAGCTCGGCGATGACCTGCTCGATCAGGGCCTCGAGCTCCTCGCCCGAAACCTGCGCGGGCAGAAGGCTCTCCAGAATCTTGACCTGCTCGGTCAGGTTGTCGGTACGCTCCTGGTCGGTGCCGGCCTTGATGGACATCTCCAGCGTCTCGCTCGTCTGCTTGATCAGACGCTTGATCATGTTGTTGACGTCTTCCTCAGTCACATCGCGGCGCTCATTGACCTCGATATTCTTCACCTCAGCCTTAACCTGGCGAATGATGGACAGGCGAACCTTGTCCTTGGCCTTCATGGCCGCGATCATTTCCTGCTGCAGCTCTTCGTTGGTCATCTGCAAATCCTCCTCAATAGTGCGGGCGGCACTCGCGCGAGCACCGCCCCATGATTACTCAGTCGTCGACGAATTGTCGGTCGAGCTCTTGGTGACACCCTTCAGGCTCACGTTGTAGGGTACGTCCTTGGGCATGGGGTTGACGGTGATGTCGGCGTCCTTTTTGTACTGCTCCAGCCACTCGCTATATGCAGTGCTGGCCGCCTGCGTCTTCACCACGTTGGAGACGTACTTCTTGATGGCCTTGGGTACCTGCTTGATATCATCGACCTGGCTATCGACATGGAAGTAGTCAGTGCACTTGATAATGTGATAGCCGTACGTCGACTCGACCACGCCGCTCACATCGCCCTTGTTGAGCCCCTCGAGTGCCGTCTGGTAGCTGTCGACGAAGGTGGTGAGCTTGTCCCAGCCCACGTCGCCCTTCTTCTCCTTGGAACCGGTGTCGTCGGAATACTGCTTCACAGCGTCTTCGAAGCTCAGCTCGCCGGAGTTAATCTTGTCCAGGCACTCCTGCGCCTTGGCCTTGGCGGCAGCCTTGTCCTCGTCGGATGCCTCGGAATCGACCTTGATCAGGATGTTCGACGAGCGGCGGGCATCGTTGTACTTCGACAGGTTCTCGTTGATGTAATCGACGATCTCGCTGTCCTCGGGCTTGCTGGTAGGCGCCACGGCTTCCTTGAGCTTTTGCTGCGCCAGGCTCTCCTTGAGCGAGCTCTTATAGGTGTCCTCGGTGTAGCCGTAGGTCTTAAGGGTCTTCTTAAAGGTCTTGGCGCCGCCCGCGCTCTTGCACGCGTCCTTCCAAGCCTTCTCGACCTCCTCATCCGACACCGTCACGCCGTTTTCCTTCTGCGCCTGCTGAAGCAGAATCTGCTGCGTGTAGGAATCGATGAGCTGCTTGCGATACTTCTTGGGCGTAAGGTCGTTGTTGACCAGGTACTGCGCCCAATCCTTGTCCTTGGTATAACCATAGGACGTGCGCATGCTCATGATCTGCTTGGTCACGGTATCCTCGGTGAGGTTGGTGCCGTTGATGGTGGCGGCAACGCCGCCGGTGAGCTTGTAGCCCGAGGTGTCCTCGGTCTGCGACATAAGACCGGAGCACGCCATGGCCGAGACGGAAAGCAACATTGCCAGCACGCCGATAACCACCAGAACAATCTTGACGGTCTTAGACACGTACGTCTTGCGCTGCTTCTTACGAGAGCTGGAGGCAGCGCGAGTCTGCTGCTCGGGCGTCGGCGCGGCCTCGGAGTTCTTTTTCTTATTTGCCATAGTTGGCCTTTCGCATAACGAATCGAACAAACGCCATTGTGTCACAACGCGGCCCCCGCGACAAAAGGAACGTCCCCAGGGGCCGGATTTAAAAGTGGCGGCGGATGGCTTCGACCATGCCTTGGGGCGTGGTCTGGCCGAGCACATCGGCCGCGGTGTCCGCGTCCATAAAGATATTCATAAGCGCTTGCAGAGCCTCGACCTGGCCGCCCGGCTCGGCAATGCCCAAGTTGATGACGATCTGCGCCGGCACAGGGGCACCCATGCCCGCCATAGCATTGAATGTCACGGGCGTGGCCGGCTTCACCACCGCGATGTAGGGCTTAGCCACAAACCCCGGATCGGTATGCGGGATGGCAATGTTGGCCGCCGGCATGGCAAGCCCTGTGGGATAGGCATCCTCGCGCGTGCGGACGGCGTCGAGCCAACCGGTGCCAATGTAGCCGCGTGGAGCAAGTTCGCCTTCGAGTCGCGCAAACACCTCATCAGGCGTCGCACACTCCCAATCAAAAAACACCAGCTCAGGCGTAAACAGCGCTTCGTTATCCGCCATATCGTCCTCCAAAGTTGCATGAGGGCCACAATGCTCAATATGATAGCGAAACGGAGTATGCAAGGTTAGCCGAGGATCCCGATGAGCTCGAGTGCGCGCGCGGGCGTCAAGCATACCTCGGGCATCGCCTCCAACATGCGTCGGTCGCTCGTGATTACGTAGTCGACATCCGCCGTATCGCCCGATGCAATGATGAGATTGTCCTCAAGGTCCGGCATACGCTTGCCAAGCATACGCGCCATCTCGCATTCCGCCAACGAAAGCGGAGAAGCCGTTGCCACCTGCATCATATGCTCGATACAGGCCCATGCAGCCGGACCGAACGGAGCGTTAACCCCATTCACATTCCGCTGAGCTAGACGCCGCGGCACAATGTAGAACAGGTCCTTTGCCGTCGTTGGCGCGTACAGAAGGTCAATCTTTCCCGCCTCGGCCAACTCAATCAATCTTTTCGCCTCGTCGAACGCTCCCTCTTGCAGGTAATAATCGAGCCAAACGTTTGTGTCTACCAAGAGTCGTTTTGCCGCAATCATCGGCAATTCGCCTCTATGCCAGCGATCATCGCATCGTACATGTCGTCGCGTACGGCACCCCAGTTGTCTGCCGATGATTCAGCTGGCGCAAAATCCGCCGCGCTCAACCCCAATGAGAAAAAAGCCAGCCCGCATCCCTGCTCGGCCAGACTCTCCGCACGGGGTGCCTCGCACCTATCCTCCACCATAAATCCTGGCAACGTCTGATGCTCGACAAGGTAGGTCCAAAGCGCACGAATAGCGTCACTCGGCCCCAGCCCATTGCGAGTCAGGACCGCATCGCCGCCAGCCTTGAGCATAGGGTCGATTCGCGTGTTGAGCTGCACTGTTGCTGTTGCCATGGCGACTCCTCTCTGCTTGCTAGCAGTATAGCAAACTTGAGAGGCCACACAAAAAGAGCCCCGCCCGCGTACGGACGGAGCCCTATCAACTTTTTTCGATCGCTTGCGTCCCAAAGAGCGCTCAGCGAACGCTCTTACACACGAGTTAACGCGCCGCATCAATTGCGACCTTGCCGCTCTCCAGCACGTGGACGCGGCCGTCGGCGAGCATCTGCACGACCTCAGGATACAGCACGTGCTCAATCGCGTGGATGTGCTCCTCGAGCGTGTCGACATCCCAGCCCTCCTCAACAGCCAGCGCACGCTGGGCGATGATGGGACCGTTGTCGTAGATCTCGTTGGCAAAATGCACGGTCACGCCAGTTACCTTGACGCCGCGCGCAAAGGCGTCATCAATCGCATGCGCACCGGTAAAACTCGGCAGCAGCGCCGGATGCAAGTTGACCACGCGGTTGGGAAACGCCGCCAGCAGCGGCGTGTGCACCATGCGCATGTAGCCGGCCATGACCACATACTCGCAACCGCGTTCGAGCAGCTCATGCGCGATGATCTCGTCGGCGGCAATAGGGTCGGCATAGACATCCTTGGACAGCGTGAGCGTCTGGATGCCCGCGCGCTCAGCGCGCTGCAAACCCTTAGCCGAAGGCCGGCTCGACACCACAAGCTCAATCGAAGCGTTGAGCTTGCCGGCGGCGACCAAATCGATCAGCGCCTGCAGGTTGGTACCCGAACCGCTGATGAGCACACCGATCTTGAGCGGCTCGGCCGTATCGGTGCCGGTCGGACGGGCGTAGGGCACAAAGCCCAGGCCCTCGGCAGCAGCCATCTGCTCGTTAGCGCTCATCGGAGTACACGACCTTACCGGAACCCTCGACGCACTCGCCCACGCGGAACGGCTTCTCGCCCAGCGCGACCAGAGCCTCGGTCACCGCGGCCTCGTCCTCGGGGGCGACGATCAGGCACAGGCCAACGCCCATGTTGAAGGTCTTGCACGCCTCGTTGGGCGCAAGCTCGGCCTGGCGCGACACATAGGTGATGACGGGCGGAACGTCCCAGCCCATCTCGGCACCGTTGCGGGTGACCACGGCGTCGACGTCGTCGGCGAGCGCGCGGTTGAGGTTCTCGGTAATACCGCCGCCAGTGATGTGGGCGATGGCGTGCACGTTGGCGCCGCCGCGGAGCAACTCAAGAATCGGCTTGACATAGATGCGCGTGGGAGCCAGCAGGGCGTCTGCCAGCGATGCGCCGCCGAGTTCCTCGAGCGGACGGCTCAGCTCCTCGGCCTTAGCGGCGGCCTCGGGCGTGCCCGGCTTAATGCCGTCGACGCCGATGACTTTACGCACGAGCGAGTAGCCGTTGGAGTGCACGCCGGTGGAAGGCAGACCCAGGATCACATCGCCCGGGCGGACGTTTGCGGGGTCGAGCATCTTGGGACGGTCGACGACGCCCACGGTAAATCCGGCAAGGTCGTAGTCGGCAGGAGCCATGACGCCGGGGTGCTCGGCCATCTCACCGCCCACGAGCGCGCAGCCCGCGAGCTTACAGCCATCGGCCACGCCCTTGATGATCTTTGCCATGTGCTCGGCCTCGATATGACCGATGGCAACGTAGTCCAGGAAGAACAGCGGCTCGGCGCCCGAAGCCAGAATGTCGTTGACGCACATAGCGACCAGGTCCTGGCCCACCGTCTCGTGGCGATCCATAATCTGGGCGAGCACGAGCTTGGTGCCCACGCCGTCGGTACCGCTGATCAGAATCGGGTCTTCCATATCCTTGAGCGCGGCGGCCGAGAACAGGCCACCGAAGCCGCCGATGCCGCCGATGACCTCGGGGCGGTTGGTGTCCTTAACCATCTGCTTAATAGCGTCGACGGCGCGGCCGCCCTCGGCGGTATCGACGCCGGCATCCTCATACGTCACATGCTTGCTGTCGCTCATCTGAGCCTTCCTCTCCCACTACCGTGGCGCCGCGCAGGCGCCAAACGGTGCTCATAGTTGCGTTCATTTCGGCGCGCGCCATAACAACGCGCGCCGTCATATCAACAAAACAGCAGGTAAAACCTACCAAAATGAACCTGTCCCTACATGGCAGGTTTTAGGCCTCCCCGTGCTCCTCTTCCCAGCTGCGGTCGTCGTATTTCTCGACCACGGCGTCGTCGTCAAAGTGCAGCGGCTTATCCAGGTTGCGGGGCTTAAAGCCCTCCATGAACTTGTCGCGGCCAAAGCTCTCTGGAATCGCCACGGGGTAGCGGCCGGTAAAGCACGCATCGCAGTAGCCGCCCTTGGGCATGACCTTAAGCAGGCCCTCGACCGAAAGGAAGGCCAGCGAATCGGCGCCGATATACTCGCAAATCTCATCGACCGTCTTGTTGGCGCTGATAAGCTGCGACTGCACGTCGGTATCGATACCGTAGAAACACGGCCAGATGACCTCGGGCGAGTTGATGCGGATATGAATCTCCTTGGCGCCAGCGTTGCGCAGCATCTTGACGAGCTGCACCATGGTGGTGCCGCGCACGATGGAGTCGTCGATGACGACCAGGCGCTTGCCCTCGATGTTGTCGCGCAGCGGGTTGAGCTTCATGCGCACGCCCATGGCGCGCAGCTCCTGCGTGGGCTCGATAAACGTACGGCCCACGTAGCGGTTCTTGATGAGGCCCTCGCCAAAGGGAATACCGCTCTCGTGCGAATACCCCTCCGCGGGCGGCAGGCCGGAGTCGGGCACGCCGATGACCAGATCGGCCTCGACGGGCTCCTCGTGTGCCAGCTGACGACCCATGTCGTAACGGCAGGCATAGACGCTCTTGCCGTTCATGATGGAGTCGGGGCGGGCGAAGTAGACCTGCTCAAAGATGCAGTTGGCAGGCTCTTCGGCTGCAGGTACGCCCTGCTCGGATACCAGGCCCTCGGCGCTGATGCGCAAGATCTCGCCGGGACGGACGTCGCGGACGTACTCGGCGCCCACGATGTCGAGTGCGCAGGTCTCGGAAGCAACGACCCAACCGCCGGCGCGCGTGACATGGATGGCGGAGTCGACCGTCGCGGCGCCGTCCTGCGACGGCAGCTGCGAAACGGATGCGGCATCGGCCTGGTCCAGACCCTCGTCCACCAGCTTGCCCAGCACGAGCGGGCGAATGCCGTGCGGATCGCGGAATGCGTAGAGCGCCTGCTCGTTGATGAGCGTCATGGCGTAGCCGCCGCGCACGAGCTCCATGGTCTTGCGAATGCCCTCGCGCAGATGGCCTGTACGCTGAGTAAAGTAGCCGATAAGCTTGGTCGCGACTTCGGAATCCGAATTGGAGAGGAACGGCACGCCCAGCTCGATCAGCTGGCGGCGCAGCTCGTCGGTGTTGACTAGAGTACCGTTGTGCGCGAGCGCGATAATGACGCTATTGATGGTAGAGAGGTGCGGCTGAGAGGCTTCCCAGCTCTTGGCGCCGGCAGTGCCGTAGCGCACATGACCCACGGCCAGCTGACCGGAGAGCGTCGACAGGTCGGCGTTGGAGAACACGCGGTCGAGCAGGCCCAGATCCTTGCGGACCATAACCGTGCCGCCATCACCCACGGCGATTCCCGCCGATTCCTGGCCGCGATGCTGCAGCGCGCGCAGACCAAAGTACGTCAGTCGAGCCACATCGCGATCGGGTGCCCACACACCAAAAATGCCGCATTCCTCATGCAGCTGGTCGGAGTCCGGATCATACGTCGACATGGTCTTCACCTGTCCCGCGGCGCGCTCGGCCGCGTGGATGGTTTCTTGAGACATGGCATCCCCTCAGAGCCTCGTTATTTGGCGTTACCTGCCCTATTATACGCACGGCAAGACAAGCACTCCCGCGCATGAACAGCGCTTTTTAAAAGCCCACCGAGCTTATAATCCGTTTTGCAGCCAAACATTTTATTGGGCAACCGCCTCGGGGCCGACGATCCCGCATACTTTCGTTACGACGCGTCTCGCCCGCCGTTGGGGCTTGCATTGTTGCAATTGGGACGTTCGTCCTGTCTTTTGGCAGGTCGGCGGCGTATCCTTGTACCTACAGCAAAACGAGAAAGGTTATGTATGGATCGAAACGAACTCGACCCCAGCGTCCCCAGCGCCACGGAGGTCAAGAAGATCCCCCTCATCATTAAGGTGTACGCCGTCCTGTGCATCCTGTCCGGCGTGGGCACGCTCCCTTCGGTCGGCGCCTTTATGTGGCAGGTCATCACCGCGCTCATCAACGGCAACGCCGCCGCCAAGCTCGGCGACAACACGCTCGTCGCGGTCGGCCTTATCGTCGCCGGCATCATGCTCTCTGCGGCAAGCGCCGTCATCCTGATCATCTTTGGCCTGGACCTTATCAAAAACCAGCGCCGCAACGCCGCTCGCCTGTCCTATATCCTTATCGCGTTTACCGTCGTCGAGCTTTTGGTTGACGTGATGCTCCAGGGCATCGGGCCCTTCTTGCTTCGCCCTGCCATCCAGCTCGGCATCCTCGTCGCGCTTTCGGCCACCGTCGACCCCACGCTGCGCCAGGAGCGCGAGCTGCAGCGCCGCCTGCAGGAGATGCTCGATCGCGACGCCGCCGCCGAGGGCATGCTCGGGCGCGATGAAACCGGCGAAGGCTACATCAAGCTCAACTACTTCAACCTGTTCTGGGTATTCTTTGTCTGCTGCATACTCGGCCTGATCGCCGAGGACATCTGGCATATGACGGTCAATGACCCGGGCGTTTACCAGAACCGCGCCGGCATGCTGTTTGGCCCCTTCAGCCCCATCTACGGATTTGGCGCCGTGCTCATGACCATGGTGCTCAACCGCTTCTATAAAAAGAACCCCATCATTATCTTTTTGGTGAGCGCGCTGCTCGGTGCAAGCTTTGAGGTGTTCGTGGGCTGGTTTATGCAGACCTCGTTCGGTGTGGTCTCGTGGAGCTACTCGCATATGAAGCTCTTTGGCATGCCCGATCCGCTCGCCGTCCTTACCGGCGGACGTACCTGCACGGACTTCGCCTGCCTGTGGGGCCTGGGTGGCCTCATCTGGATCAAGCTGCTGCTGCCGAGGCTGCTCAAGCTCATCAACATGATTCCGTGGAAGAGCCGCTACTCCGCTACCGTCATCTTCACCATCATTATGCTGGTCGATGGCGTTATGACGCTGCAGTCACTCGATTATTGGTATCAGCGCGTCAACGGCACGGAACCGGATATTCCCGTTGCGCAGTTCTACGGCAAGTACTTCGATAATGACTTTATGGAGAATCGCTTCCAGAGCATGACCATGAGCCCCAAGGATGCGACGCGCGTGTAGCACCCACCGCGCCCAAAACGCAAAATGCCCGCCGGTATCACACGTACCGGCGGGCATTTTTATAAACGAGCCTTCTATCGACGCAAGCCTCTACGCCTCGCGCTCGACCTCACTCACGCATTCGTTCTTGATGGTGCCAACGAGCGCCTGCAGCGCATCGACCACGTGCGGGCGAATGTCCCCGCCGATGAGCACGAGCATGATGTCGTCACCTACGGCAAGCTCGCCGCTCGCCAGCCACACGCGCACATAGCCGATACCCGGCATCGCGCGCGTCGCCTCGATGGCGGCCTGTACCTTGCTGGCGTCGTAGCCAAACACCATGCCGCCCACCTTGTGGCCCGGCGCCACGCCATCGGTCTCGACACCGCGCGCCTCGGCCTTGGGCGTCGCGCGCACCACACCGTTATGCGTCAGATACATACCACAGCCTGCCGCCGAAGCATCGGCCTTGGCCTCGCGCAGCCAAACATCAACCGAAGGCATCGTTTTGCCATTCTCGAGCATCATTTCCCCTTTCACCGTCATTGAGTAGCCCATTATCTATTCCTCGACCGGCGTGAGCACCATGACGGCGCGTGTGTTGCTCAGCGACAGCGAGCGACAGGTCACAAGCGTTACGACCTTGGTTGCCGAAGCAGCACGATCGGTGGCATCGCTCGCCACGGCAGAGGCACCGTCGAGCATCTCGGACAGGTAGTTCTTGAGCCCGTCGTCGCCCTCAAAATTGGGTGTGCGCGCCTTGGCATACGTGTCCTCGACCACTTTGGTCGCCAGCGGACGCAGCTTATAGGTGGCGTCGCGCGTGATGTAATACACGTACTCTATGCTGTCGAACGTCGCCTGATCGGTCGTGTCCGAGATCACATTGAACATCGATCCGTCGTTCATGTGGTGACCATAGATCGTGGTCTGCTGGTCGACCATTCCCGGCGCGGTGTCATCACTATCCAAGAAAATGGCACCGGACGCGTTAGATGTACCGTCAAACAGCGTGTTGAGGTATTTGGAGTTGTTGTTGGTCTGCACCACGGGATAGTTGATGTTGGTGCCGGGCGCGTAAATCCAACCCACAACCTCGGGGTTTGTCTGGGCAAGCGCATTAAAGTCGATAATCGGCACGCCACTGGCGTCCTTATCGCTTACATATTGCTTCTCGATTTTCTGATACGAATCGCTCGCCTGCTTATAGCCAATCTGGGCATTAATAAAGATAGCGGCGGCGGCGACAATCAGGCCGATGCCCACGATGATGAGCAAGATGGGAATGATGGATCGGCGTTTCTTACGCGGCTGCTCGGCATAGTTGGACGGCGCGTCACTCAGCCGCCTCGTCGTCCGAGCCTGCTTCTTTGCCGTGCCATATGACGAAGGGCGATACGCAGCCGGCGTATCCTGGCGGCGATGGGACGTCGGCGTTACGGAACGCGGCGCGCGCGGCTGCTGAGGAGAGGATGTCCGACCCTGCTGTGCCGCATGGGCAGCACCCGGCTTCGACGGATCGGGAATCTGAGAAGCCTTGAATCGTTTTCCCTGATAATCGGACATGGCTCTCCTTATACTGCGGTGAAACGGCGGAACGCCTAGGCGTCGGCCATCTCCTGCTTCATCTTCTCGATAACCTTGCGGTACTCGGGGTCGCATGCGCCCAGAATCTGCGTGGCGTAAATGGCGGCGTTCTTGGCGCCGTTGATGGCAACGCAGGCCACGGGCACGCCCGAAGGCATCTGCACCATCGACAGCAGCGAATCCATACCGCCCAGGTCACTCGTCTTCATAGGTACGCCGATAACCGGCAGCGGCGTAAAGGCGGCCACGACACCACCCAGGTGAGCGGCCTTGCCGGCGGCGGCGATAATCACTTTGATACCGCGATCGGCAGCAGTCGAAGCCCACTCGTGGACCTTCGCCGGTGTGCGGTGTGCGCTCGCAATGACGAGCTCATAGGGCACACCGAGCGCCTCGAGCTCGGCGGTGCAGCCTTCCATAACACCCAGATCGGACTTGGAGCCCATGATGATCCCGACAACCGGCTTTTGATCTGCCATAAACAAAGACCTCCTGTTGAGAGCGGTGACGCGGCCAATCCGCGACCCTTAACTGCAAATAATTCAAGTATAGCCGCCGATGCTGATGTGTTCGGCGGGAGACGGAACGCTTTGCGAGATTAAGGCCGAAGGGTCGGAGCTTTCTGCCTACATTCAAAAAGCGTGCCCACCGTCCTTGGTGGGACGGCGGGCACGCTTGCTTAGCTGTTGCTGGGGCTACTTAGCCTTGCTGCGACGATGGAAGAAAGCGCCGATCGCGGCGATGATGGCGCCAAGACCACCGACGGTCACGACGGTCGCCGCCGTCTGGTCTCCGGTATTGGGAATCGCCGAACCGTTCTTCTTGCTGCCCTGGGCCTTGTCGCCTGCGGGCTTGCCCGCCTGGTTGCCGCCGTTCGAGCCATTGCCGGAACCCTGGTTGCCCGAGCCGCCCTGGTTGCCGGAATCGGCATCCTTGAGGCTCTCAATGGCCAGCTTGAGCTGGCTATAGGCCGCCTGGATCTGGGTGTCGGAAGCATTCTCATCACCCAAGACGTCCTCGGCGTAGGTAATGGCATCCGTCAGGGCCTTGACAGACTCGGCCGTCTTGCCCCTGGTGTCAGTCTCCTTCGCCTGCTTGACCAGGGCCTTGAGCTGCTTCTTAGTCGGATTCTCGACCGGGACCACCGGGGTCTTCTCGAGCGCGTCGCGGGCGCTCTCGAGCGCCCTGAGCGCCTGGTCGACCTCGTCCTGCGTGGCATCCTCGTCGCTCAAGATGGCGCGGGCGCTCGCCAGGGCGTTCTCGAGCGCCGTCCAGGAGGCCTCGGTGTAGTCGCCGGCCTTGAGGTCGCCGGCGGCAAGCTCGGCATCAACCTTTTCGATCGCGGCAGTGAGATCATCCTTCGCCACCGGATCGGGGACGGCCGTACCGTAGAACTTGAGCTCCGCCATGCTGCAGTAGGCATCAACGTCGCCCCCGCCGGCGTGAATCACCTTGACGGTCACGTAGCGACCGCGCGCGGCGCCAAAGCTCATCTGTTTCCAGTCGCCACGGTCGGTGAGCACGCGGCCATCGTTGTCGAAGGCGAACGTACCCATCGACGCGGCGGTGCCCTTCTCATAACCGTCGGCAGTGTCGGAGACCAGTATCTCGGCCTCGAAGATATCGCCGTTAGTGCCGCCGTCCTGGCGCGGCAGGAATGTAACGTCGGTGAGATCGTAGTCGCGGCCCAGGTCGACACTCAGATACTGGGGCATACCGGTCCCATGGGCCCAGTCGCTGTGCCAAAGCGTCCGCTCGTCGCCGTCGAGAGCGTTGACGGCGTTGCTGCCCTCGTAGTCGGCCTCACTCGAGAAGCCGGCCACCTTGACGTTCTTGCGGTTCTCGGGCGTGTTGATGAGAATCTTCTCATCAACAGGGCGCATCTTGAGGCCGTCGATTGCCTTCTCGATCTTGGCTGCGGCGTCTGCGACATCCTTCTTGCTATAGCTGCCCTGGCCGCTGTCGAGGAGCTTCTGAGCCGCCTCGACCGCAGTGGTGAGAGCTGCATAGGAATCCTTGGTGTAGACGGACTCGCTGTAGCCCGCGGCCTTGGAAAGCGCTGCTACGAGCGCAGAGGTATCGACACCAGCCTTGACCTCGACCTCATAGGATGCGGTCTTGGAGGGGTCGAGTACCGACGCCACCGTGATCTTTGCCTTGCCGGCCTTGTTGGCACGCAGGTAGTAGCTCACGCTATCGCCAGCCTGAACAGCGGAGACGCTTACCACAGAGGGGTCGGAGCTCTCGACCGTCACATAGGGGTAGCCAGCGCTCTCAGGCGTAGCCTTGGCGTCGACGGGCGTAATGTCGCCTTCAAAGAACTCGGTCTGGTTCTTGCCTAGCTCGACACCCTCGATGGCCTCGACACCCTGCGTGTAGTTGAAGTTGACCTCACGCAGTGTGAGCATCTGGTCACCCGATGCCTCAAGCGGCGTGACCTCGACCTTGGTCGCCTTCTTGCCCTTGTTCTCGGCAGAGAGGTCAAAGGCGTAGCGAGCCAGGAAGGAATCGTACTCCCCGCCCGCGAACTCTTGGGTCGAGCCATCCTCGAACGTCACGACAGCCTTGATCTTCTGCACGGTTCCGTTGCCACCGTTGCGGTTAACGACCTCGACACTATCGAGTTTCGACGGCGTCTTAAATGCGAATGTCATCGTGGTGGGAAGCTTCACGTAACTCGGAAGCTTACCCTCGCTGTCCCAGTTGCCGCTCCAGTTCCATAGGAACTCAAAGCCGTTGTCGCCCTCGTTATTATCGAACAGCGCGTTATAGCTCTTCTGCTGGATAAGTTTCTCGACGTTGGTCCCGTCGTCGGTCGTGAGCTCATCGTTGGTCATCGTGATGTTGAAGGCGTCCTGACCGTACTCGGCGACCGTTGGCTGAGGAACATCCGGCATCGTCACCGTGCCGTCGCTCGCAAACTCAAGTGCGTCGCATGCCGGACCGATGAGCCAAGATGTCGAGGGCAGTTCGACCTTGCCGGCGGTCTTGGCCTTGAGCTTGAAACTCGCCACCGCGCCGGTACCGTTGTAGAGCTTGCCATCGCCGCGGTTGGCAAAGGCGAGATTGATAGTCTGCGTTCTGTCCGCGAACTGGACCTTCTCGCGAGACAGGTTCTCCATGCCGGCAGTCGAGCCGTCCTGCGCGATGCTCTCGGACACAAACTCGAACTGGTCGCTCTTGAAGTTGACGAGAGCGCCCAGGGCGTTGACGTTCTTGGCGTCGGCCGCATAGACATCAACGGTGATCTCATCACCGGCCTCGACCTCGGTCTTGCTCGGAATCACCGCGAGCGAACCTGCGACCTTGCCCTTTTGTTTAGTGCCGCCGTCAAGACCCGCCATGGTGAACGAGTAATCGTAGACGTCGTAAACGCCGTTATCGTTGAGGTCGGCGAAGTGGTCGCGGATCTGCGAACCGAACGTCGGGGTATCGGGCTCGCGATTCTCGAGGCCCAGATAGTTCTTCATGTTGGAGTAGTCTCCGTCGGAGATCGTGGCCTTGTTGAGGTTGGAGCCCACGGCGAAGCCATCCGTGCCGTCGGTCTTGTAGATGGCAATCTCGGACGCGGAGAAGAAATTGCCGACCGAGGCGAGCGGTGTCATGCGCACGTAACGGGCGGCCACGGTGCCGTCAAACGCTACCGTCTTACAATCAGCGGAACGTGCCCAATCGACCTCCTGGCTCGTCCAGTGGACGCCATCGAGACTCGTCTCAACACGCATCTTGGTCACAGTGCCGTTGCCGGCGTCATCGCGCGGATAGTACTCGAGCTTATCGAGCTTGTAAGCGCGTCCATAGTCAACGGTAAGCGCCTTGCCCAGATCGTTGCCACCGGAGTGGAAACCGCCGTCGCCCGACTGGAACTCATGGTCGAAGGCGAGCTCGGCCTTATGGCTGCCGTAAAGTGAGCCCTCCCAGGTGATTTGCTCGGCGTCGGGGACGTTCCGCCACGGATCGAGTGCGGAGTTCGCCTCGAGCACATCGCTCCAGGCGGAGTAGCCCTCGGCGTTGCGCGAACGAATCTGGTAGGTGTGCTTGCTATTGTAGGCGAGGTCGGTGTGCGTGAACTCGGCCGCATCACCCACGGCGAACACGGTGCCGTCGACCTTAAGGTCGTAGGAGGTAGCACCATCGACCTTTCCCCAGGTGAGCTTGATGCTCGTTGGGGTCGTGACGTCCTCGGGGGCAGCAAGGTTCGTGGGTGCGGAGAGGCTCTCGTTGAGGCGATCGGCTGTGAGCGTGGCGTCGGCGTTCACGAAACCGCCCAGCTCGAGCGTCTGCGCCGCCGCAGCAACATCGGTCTTCGCGAACTTGACGTAGACCTTGGGGTTCGTGGTGATCTTGGTGTTGTTAAAGCTCTCGCCCCGCTCGGCCTCGGTGCCGTCCACATCGCTGCCGTAGTGGTTGAGGTTAGGGGTCTCGCTGTAGAAGTAGACCGCCTGGCCGGCCTCGGGGGTCGCGGTGTCAAAGGTCTCCTGCGAGTCGACCTCAACCACGTTGAGCGCGGATCCGCCGTTCTTGGCGACGACGCTCATGGGCTTGGCGGACACGTTGGCCACGAAGGTCGTGGTGCGATTGGAGTCGTAGCCGTTGTAGCCACCCTGCGAGGCTTCGGCGGTAAAGGTCGCGGTGCCGCCTGCGGCCTTGGATCTGTAGACGGTGCTCACATGCTCACCGTAGGAGATATTGTCGATCGTACCGTAGGAATCGTCCTCAGTCGTGTTGTTCTCGATGGAGGAGCCGTCGTCCTCGTACTGCGTAAAGGTGCCGTCGCCCTCGGTGGCGAAGAACTCGACGATACGCTGGCTGCGGTCGGTACCCTTGGTGTTGGTGTCGCTCACGGCCTCGGGGTTGTTGTTCTCGGCGTACATCGGCACGATAGCGTTGGCCTTCACAAACAGCGGCAGCTTCCAAAGCGGAGCCTCGTAGTTGTTGAGAACCTGGCCGCCGCGATACTGCTTACCCGAGAAGTAATCGATCCAGATGGTGGGATTCTCGTCGGTGCCGTAGTTGGGGAGGTAAATCCCATTGCGAATGTCGTTGCCGTTCTCGTCTGCCTGGGTATCCTGATACACCGGTGCCACTAGGAAGTTCTCACCGAACATATACTGGTACTGCGTCGAGGTGCTTGCGGCGTACTCGGAGTTATCGGAAAGCAGCATGGCGCGGATCATGGGCAGGCCGGCATCGCCGTTACCCGTGTCGATGTTGGCCGCCGAGGCCGCGCTCGTGTAGATATAGGGCATGAGCTGCGCCTTGAGCTTGAGGTAGAAGCGCGAGATGCCTGTGTAGGGATCGCCGTGCGTCATGGGCGATTTACGGTAGGTGCCCCAACCGTCCATGTCGAGCATAGAGGGCGTGAACGTCTTCCACTGGTAGTCACGCGCAGAGATGATGGGGTCGCCGCCAAAAATGCCATCCATGTCGGAGCCGATGTTGGGGTTGCCCGAAAGACTCTGACCGATATACGTGGGGATATGGAAGCGAATGTACTCCCAGTTACCGCCATACTGGTCGCCGGTCCAAATGCCACCAAAGCGCTGCGTGCCGGCCCAACCATCGAGCGTGATGATGTTGGGGCGCTTGTTAGCGCCGGTCGTCACCGTGTCATAAGCTGTCTTGATGCCATTAAGACCAAAGGAGTAGCCAGATCCAACCCAGGCAACGTCGGTCTTAAGGGTAGTGATGCCTCCCGTCTTGACCTCGGCGTCGAAGTCGCGAAGCAGATGCCACGGGGTCTCAGGGTTGCTGTCGGGCTCAAGGTTGGACTGGGTCCACAAGCCCGTGCTCACACCCTTTGAGTTGGCATACTCGGTGAACTTCTTAAGGTTGTCGACGTTGGCACGCACAGCGTTAAGACGGTCGGCCGAGCTCGCTCCGTCGGAGTTGACGCCGCCGGTCTTGTAGTAACCGTTCTGGCCATAGCCGGCGCCGTAGCCGTCGTTCGGCAGGAACCAGCCGAGCGGCATGTCGCTGTCCTCGTAGTCATCGATAACCTGCCGAGCAGAGAACTGGCGGTCGAAATCGGTCGCTTTCATGTTCTCGGTATCAACCGTAGGGCCCTCACCGTTGAGCGTCTCGGCCGCAAGTGTGCCGTCGAGCTTGTAGCCCGTCGACATGCCAGACTCGTACTTAACGTCGCCCTTCTCGCTCGAGGACTTGCTGCCCTTGGTCTCCCACTTCTTTTGACCCGAGGTCGTTGACCAGCCATCACGGTTATAGGCATTAAGATGACCAAGGTAGAACCCGTACTCGGGCAGCAGTACCGGGTTACCGGTCACCTTGTAGTAGTCCTGCATCATCTCAGTTGCCACGTTCGAAGCTCCCTCGTTGGTCGCCACGAAGTAGTAGGCATCAAACTCATTCTCGCTGTGCAAAGTCGTGACCGTCGATGAGTCCGTGGAACCGAAGTCGTAGGAACCCTCTGCAAACGTGTTTCGGAGCACGCCGTAGCCGTCACTCGTCCAATAAAACGGGTTGGGCGAGGCAACGCCGCCATCGGTCCAGTTGTTCGTGTTGGAGATGGCGATGGTCTGGTTGGTGTGCAGGAAGCGTCCGTTCTGGGTGCCGCCGCCAAAGAAGTTCTCGGACTTCTCCTTGGCGAGCGTCTGGACGGTACCCTTCTTATCAAGGTCGAGGGACGCGGACTCGGAAACCACGACACGGTCGCCTGACTTGATACTCATCTTGCCAGTCGCCTTGTCCAGGATCACGGTCGCCTTTCCGCCGGTGATCTCGATAGTGTCGCCCTTGTCGGCAACCGTCGCACTCGGCTTGCTGTAGGTGTCCGAGGTATCGGGCTGAGCCTGGATCTTAGCCGTGTGGGACTTACTGCGCGGCGTGGCGTACTCGGAAAACTCACCCTTGGGGTCGACGTTATAACGGAAAATACCGTCCTCGAGGAACGTAATACGGCCCTTGATGCCGTCAGCGAAATCGATGTCGACGACATTCGAGGCAGACTGGGACACGGTCGCCGAGTCGACGCCCTTGAGTGGCGTGGCAATCGCCTGCTGGGGATTGGCAAACACGAGCGTCGCTGCAGTGGCAACGAGGACCGCGCTTCCCTTCACCCACCGTTTCGTAAAAATGGAATTCCTGCGCATCTGGTCTCCTTTCTTCCGACATGCTGAGGTGCCGAGGACGCCCCCCCCCCGGCAGCATGGGAAAACGTATCAAACGGAGATGTTCGGTACATTCCGCACAATGGGGGCCACCCGTTACCAAGGGGCCAACTGGTAGTAACCAGATAGCCACCTACTAGGTCATATCAACATATGGGAGCACTTGCGCACCCAAGTTCGGAATTCTCCCAGCGGCAGCAAAATAAGCGTCAACGGCAAGGTGGGCTTAATAAGCCATACCAATTGGTTCTTCAGTCAAATACCAATCTAGCAAAAATGTACTGTTTATCTGGTATTACACAGACCATACCTTTCCCTCGGGAACTGGGCTTCGCGAAGTTTCCCGAGGGAAAGGCTCAGCCGCCATCCTGCAACCTACCGGGGATTGCCATGACGTACGTTGGCTGATTTGGTTTGGAATGAGATGTTGACGGTGGCTGATGGGCACAACTGTCCCGGGTGCATTTCAAGATGCACCTAAATGTCTGTCTTTATCCTTATAGATTGTCCAGGTAGTCGTCGGCATCATAGGTAAGGCTGTAAGCTTTATTCAGGATGCGCACGAGCTCCTGGGCATCGTGCTCGCCGAGCGCTGAGAGTTGTTTCGAGAGCGATGCCACACTCTCGGCATTTTTTTTCGCCGCGAAATCACGGCCTTCCTCGGTAATGCTCACCAGCACACGCCGACGATCGTTTGGATCAGTCCTGCGCTGAACGTAACCCTTACTCTCGAGTGAATCCAAGATATGCGACATGCGCGCACGGGAGAATTTCAGCTTCTTGGCAATCTCGGAGGGAATGACATCACCGTCAATACCCGATAGATACTGTAAAACCGGTGCCTCGCCCACACTGGCGCCGCCGGCAGCACTCAAGGATCCCTTGGCAAGGGAACGTGAGTACACAATCAGTTTTCGAGCGACGTCATCGTAATCCACTGGGGATATTGTCCTTTGCAACTCTAGAAGGGCCATAAAACCGTCATTTGCCGTACATTAGCTAACATTCGCAACAATTATTTATGATACCCCAACGCGGAAGTCTATTGCTCGTCCTTCTTGCGTCGCATAAGCTCCTCAACGTCGACACCAGCGGCCTCGAGCATGCGCTCGACATTCTTTTTGGCGTTGGTCGTGCCGACCTTAAGCACGATCGAAAGCGGAGTGCCCACCACCAGGCACACGATGCCCACGGGGACACCCCAGCCGGGGCCGCCCTGCATACCCCACATCCCCATCAAAAAGCCAATCGCCACGAGCGAATAGCCCAGGCGCAGCCAAACATTGAGCCGCTGAATAGCATCGGTCTGCATCTTTGCCTCGCGAATCAAGTCGTCGCGCGAAAGGTCGTGTCCATGTTTCTCGTGCATATGGTCCTCCTCGTGCAAAGTGTGCATCATGCGCAAGTGCATCGTTTGTCGAATACGTCATCTTTCAAGAGCAATATAGCGGGTGTCGTGTAGGCGATGGAGGTCGCTGGCCATATTGCCCTTGAAGGGCGGCGCAAAATCAGAAGGCCGTGCGGTTGAGGCCGCACGGCCTTACAGGGGGCCAGGGGATGATGACTAGTAGCTCAGTGCCGGGTCGAAGAAGCCAATGAGAACGCCCACAAATGCGATCACAACGAGGATCAGCATCATAACGATGGGGTTGACCTTCTTCTTGGTCATCATGTACCAGCAGAAGATGATGAAGACCATGGGCAGCAGGTGCGGATAGATTCCGTCGAGCGTGTCCTGGAACTTACCGCCGCCGGGCAGCACCAGATTGGGGCTGCAGGTGATGGAGACCCAGGTAGCACCGACTGCACCGATGACCATGGTACCGACCATCACGATGGAATCACGCAGAGCCTTGGCCTTGGGGCCGACGAGGGCCTCGACCGCCTTGCCGCCGAGCTCATAGCCCTGGTTGTAGGCAAAGCGCATGCCAAGGAACATGAGCAGGTTCCACACGACAATATAGAAGATGGCACCGAGCGGAGAGCCGCCGGTCGAGAGACCGAGGGCGATACCGAGCAGGATCGGGATCAGGGTACCGACGATCAGCGAGTCGCCAAGGCCGGCGAGCGGGCCCATGAGGCCGGCGCGGATGCCGTTGATGGCGTCGTCGTCGATGGCCTCGCCGTTTGCGCGAGCCTCCTCGAGGCCGGCGGTGACGCCGACAATCATGGTGCCGATCTGCGGCTCGGTGTTGAAGAACGCGGAGTAGGTCTGGAGGGCCTGCTTCTGCTCCTCGGGCGTGTCGTAGAGCTCCTCGACGATCGGAAGCATGGCGCACAGGTAACCGAAGGTCTGCATGTGCTCCTGCGAGAAGCAAGTCAGGTTGCCATAGGACCAGTTGCGGAACGACTTGGCAAGCGTTTTCTTAGAGAGTTTCTTCTTCTCTGCCATTAGATGTCCTCCTCTTCCTCATCATCGGAGCCCGAGGCGATAGCTGCCTTGGGAGCGTTTGCGAGGTCGATCTTGAGCGAAGCGATCTCATAGTTGATCAGGGCGAAGAAGCAGCCGATGCCGGCGGCGGCAATCAGGTTGCATCCCATGACAGCGGACAGGGTGAAGCCGAAGAAGAACGTGAGGAAGTCCGTCGGCTTGGAGATGACCTGCTTGAGCAGGATGGCGATACCGACGGTAGGCAGCAGCGAGCCGACGGTGAACAGCGTCTTCATCGCGATGCCGTCCATGGGCATGTAGGTCTTCATGAGGTCGACCATGGCGGTGCCGCCCATGGTGATGATGAACGTCGGGAGGAACGAGCAGACGATGTGACCGATCCAAGGCAGAACGTTGTTGACCAGGTAGAGCTTGTGGAGGTCGCCCTTCTCGAGCCACTTCCAGCCCATGCCCTGCCATACCAGGTTAATGGTGGCGGTGCCATAGAAGAGCACAGTGCCGAGCGTGCCGACGGCGGCACCGAGGGATGCGGCCATGCCGGCAGCCTCAGCGGAGGCGGGATCGATGCCCGAGTTCTTGATGGCGAGGATCGCCAGCGGGATGCCGATATAGGACACGGCGCGGACGTCGGCGGAGACGGTTCCGCCGGGGGTCACGAGAGCGATGTAGACAACCTGGATGGCAGCGCCGACGAGGATGCCCGTCTGTATATCGCCCATGATGATGCCGACGATGAGGCCGGCGACCAGAGGACGACCCAGAGTGTAGTTGCCGATCGTCGTGCCACCCATGCCAGGCAGTGATGCCAGGCAGGCGAACAGGCCGAACAGCGCGGCTTGGAATGCATTGATTGCCATGCTTTCCCCTTTCTTTATTCCTCAGCCCCTTTCCCCCAGGGCTGTAGGTACCAAAATGCGGCTGGCGCCTAACTAGAAGCCAAACTGACCGCGGAACTTTGGCCACTCACCAATGGATTTCTCCTTGATAAGGGCGAACTCGACCGTGTAGCCGGCGTTGGTGAGATCCTCGAGCGCCTGGGCCTCTTCCTGCGTGATCGACTGGTTGTTGCCGAGCTTGGTGGTGCCGGGACGATCGTTGCAGGGACCGACGATGATGCGGTCCATGCCGGTCTTAAAGCCAAAATCGACGAGAAGTTCCTTCATGTCGAGCGGGTTCTTGGTGATCAGGAAGTACTTGGTGTTGGACTTGAGAACCTTCTCGGAGACCTCCTTGAAGTGCTCCTTGGTCCACACGAACGTCTTCTTGCCCGAGGCACTCTTGTAGGCCTCCTTGAGCACGGGGTTGGACGCCGCGGCGTCGTTGACGGCGATAAGACCGTCGCAGGGATACTCGAGGGCCCAACGGGTAACGGTCTGTCCATGGATCATACGGTCGTCAATACGGATGAACGAAATCATACGTTCTCCCCTTTCCTTCATGAGGCCTGCGGTCGCGGCCTCTTCTTCCTAACGTTTGCAGCTAGATGAAACCTTGGTGCGGCCTAGATGTCGTCGTCCTCGTCGTCGGCGTCATCGGTCGGGACAACGAGCTCGGACATACCGTTCTTGCCCTCCTGCAGCATCATCTGCTTGAGGGAATCCAGGTCCATGGTGGCAAGCCCCATCATGGCGGTCATAGCCATGGGCAGATTCATACCGCCGAAGGCAATGGTGTGGGCGAGCAAGCCCTTCTCGGCCAGCGTGTTCATGGCATTGGTGAGCGGCGATCCGCCCAGGATGTCACCAAGCAGGACAACCTCGTCATCGGCGGTAACAGGAGCGAGCATCGCCTTGACGTTCTCGACATACTCGTCAGCGCCCATGCCGTCCACGAGACTCGTCGACAAGATGTTCGGGGCGTCATTGCCGAGCATCTTGAGGACACTGTGCAGTCCGGGAGCGAGCGTTCCGTGACTGACCATTACCAGATACCGCATGCGGTCTCCTCTCGACCTGCCGTGTGTCGCACGGCTTTGCTTTTTGCTGAGATTATTGTTGCGCCGGGGCATGTTCGGTACAAGAAAATAGTTGCGAACGGCAACTATTCATCGGTTAACGGTAGCAGCTATTTTTGTGCCTAAATTATTTTTTCTTCTAATTATTTTTAAAATAGCAGGTAGATTGCCTGATAAATGTTTTATGTTCCTTATGCACCATACATACCAGCAAGAATCGGGCCTGGCATCTCCGGTTTGCTCCGCAGTGTCAGACCATGTCACGTACGCCCACGACATGGAGGTACCCCATGGATATGATCTCGTTTCTCGCCTCCGAACCCTTCGACCGCAGCGGTGATACGCCGCTCTATGTCCAACTTAAACATCGAATCGCCCTGCTTATCGCCAGCCAGGCGTTCGACACCAAGACGCCGCTGCCACGCGAGCTCGAAATCTGTGAGCGGCTAGAGTTATCGCGCGCGACCGTGCGCCGTTGCTTCCAAGATCTCGTCATCGAGGGGCGCGTGGTGCGCAAACGTGGGCAGGGCACGTTCATCAAACCCCAAACCTCAGCACCCGGCATCGACCTGGCCCTGAATTTCAGCGCGCGGATGCGCGAAGCGGGACGGGTTCCGAGCTCGCAGATTCTCGCCTTTTCAAGCATACCGGCCGTCCGCGGCATCGCCTCTGGGCTCAAAGTGCCCGAGGGGACACCCGTCTGGGAGATTCGCCGCCTGCGTCTCGCCAACGACAAACCCATGGAGCTCAACTACGTCTATATCCCCGTGTCACTTTGCCCCGAGCTCACACGCAAAGACGTGGATGGCTCGCTCTACGCCTACATCGCGGAAAAGACCGGCATCCTGCCCGCAAGCGTCGATGCCGTCTACGAGACGGTCAACCTCGACAAGCATGAGGCGCGCCTTTTGGGACAGAACACCGGTAAGGCGGCGATGCGCATCGTGCGTTCGACCTACGACAAGACGGGAACCCCGTTCGAGGTAGGCGTGCTCATCAGCTGCGACGGTCAGGCAAAGCTGCACGTGCACATCGCCGCCGACAAAACAACCTTCACCGCCACAGCCCAATAAATCCAAAACGTGGGCTCCGCCGTTCGAACGAAC
>CAJJPN010000001.1:0-52500 GCA_905193635.1 Coriobacteriaceae bacterium | reverse complement strand
ATGTGTTAGGCGCGCCGCCAGCGTTCATCCTGAGCCAGGATCGAACTCTCCGTCCAAAATGTATGGGCTTCGAGCCCGTCCGGTCCTCACAACTATTAGCTGATCGGTTCCGTTCGATTCATATGGTTCTGTATAGGAAAAGGAATTTCTCGGGGCCGCCTCTCGGCGGCCTTGCGAAAAACAAATCCAAGTTAGACCATTTCAAATGGTTCGATGTCTGCCCGGATGCGACACATCTGGTGTGTCCATCCTCGCAGTATCCGGTTCTCAAGGTGCACGCTCTGCGGCTCATCCGGTCCGACCGGGCCGCGCGGCAAGGAGATATATTGCCAGACCGGAGGGCCCCCGGGGGCGGGAATCGCGCACTCCATATTTTGTTCACAAATGAATAGAACCCTCAGTTGCTTCACTGAGGCCGCATTCGAAGCAGCAGCTTCTGATATTGGCGATGACCAGCTGGTTTATAGGTGTTAAGGCATCGGTCATCTCTGGAGCGCCACTTTACTCCAAAAGCATGAGCCATTTGTTTCCCGTCGGTAAAAGGCGGGTTTTGTTCGCCAAGCGTTCTTATATATAGAGAAGTTCGGGTTCGAACCCGTGCACCGTCAACTAAAAAGCGACCAGCCGGAGCCGATCGCTTTCTATTCTATGCTGGAGCATCCAGAGGGTGCTTCCGAACTCATTTTCTCGCTGCCATTCATGCTTTCGAAGCATCGTTTGACCTCCGCAGCCTCATGTTTTGAGGATCTGCCGTGTTTATCACTGTTATCCATGAGTGTGTGGAAGTGATCCTCATACAGATACATGCAATCCGCCAGAAAACTGAGAAGCATCTTTCTGCAGCCCTCGTTGTCTATCCTCGCATCTCTCAGGTCTTCCTGAAATTCACAAGCAGTCTTAGGGTCAATTTGTTTCTGCTTTCAGAGACTTGTTTGAGAGTTTTTAAAGACAGTTCAAAACAATAAGTGAGACACCATAAAGCAGAGCAAGATGTGCCGGATAGAAAATGTAGAAGAAGTATTTCAGCTTCAGCCCTCGCTTGCCATTATAAAAATTGATAAGCAGTAACGAAACAACCGCGGCAGCAACATCAGGATTAAGTACATTAGCTGTAGCAAACTCGAATCCGCCGCCAACTATATGACATGACGAAAGGAGCACTGCGCATACTGCAGCAAAGAACATGTTGGCCTTGCTGTCGTGGAATAAATAGAATGCAGCCACAAGCAGAATGCCATACACACCGCCATCTAGCTTGGTGTATTCAGCTGCCAGTGCTGTCAAAACAATCAGAGCAATTTCTGCGATGTACCTCTTCCGTTTTGAAAGACTTTGGATCTTTTCCAGAATAATCAAAAAGACCAAGGAAAGCAGGAGCTCACACATAACATTTTGTTGCCGAAGGTCAATTAGTTGCCCGGTTTGAACGAAATCGTATATGGGCTCCGTAATGATTGCGAAGACAAGCATATTTCGCAGGTACTTCTTTATGTCATGAGTATGCAAAAATCCCTCAACTATCAAAAAACAAAATAAGGGAAATGCAATTCTGCCAAGAACATGAAGCGCATCCGAAGCCTGGCTTAGAATCGCCCACTGTTCGTCTGATATCTGACTGTACGATGCGTGAGTCATGATTCCATTGGTCAGGACGATCCTGCTCACATGATCGAGAACCATCGAAATGGCTGCTATTATCTTTAATGTGCTGCCGCTAATTCCGTATCTATCTGTTTTCATTTCGTTTTCCTTTCTTTGGGTGGGCCGTCAGGGGTTCAGCCTGCTCCGCAGGCGGCCGCTGCGGCGCTTTCGCGCCTTGCGCGCTGCGCTGGCAAACGCTCTCGCGTTTACTCAGCTCCGCGCCCCGACGGGTTCGAACCCGTGTACCGGCAACAAAAAAGCGGCCGGCATCCGCCAGTCGCTTTTTCTTTTCTATGGTGGGCCGTCAGGGGTTCGAACCCTGGACCTTGGGATTAAAAGCGAAATCCCGTTTGCTTTAGGGCTTTGGCAGTGATACCTTACACCCACTCTGACCTGCGGTTTCGTTCGACTAGACGGACTGCACGGCCTGAGTGGGTTTGTTCGACACGGGTACTCCGCGCGGTACGCAGCGGGTACACGCCGTGATTGTGGGGTCTCGATGAAGCCAACGCGCTACTACACCTCGTCCTGCCTGCTGCCGTATCGCAACGGCGGTTGGCGCGGGCGGCTTAAATTCAAGAAACAAGATGGCACGTACGGGCAGGTCAGCAAGGTCATGATTGCCAAATCGAAACGTGCTGCTCAGGCCGAGCTGAGGGAATGGCGCGTGGAGATGGAGGAGCTCGCGCAGAAGAAGATCAAGCTCGGCAGCATGGCCCACAAGACCGTAAAAGACCTGCTAGATGGTTATATCGATATGCTCAGCGCTTCAGGATCGATTGAATCATCGACCGTCTATGACTATCGCGGCGCAGCCCGACTCGTCGAACGCAGAATCGGCGGCATTGAGTTCGATTCATTGGACGTAACCGCCGCTCAGAATTGGATTAACTGGGCGGTCGAGGAGGGCTATAAGCCGTCCACCATCCGCAAAAGCGTGACACTGCTCAAGGCCGCATACCGCGATGCCGTCGGCAGGCTTCGTGTGATCGATTACTCCCCCGTCGATTGCGTGCGCGTGCCCAAAGCCCGCCACCGTGAACCAAACGCATTGGACGAACGCGAGCGCGGAAGACTGCTCACGTTTCTATCCATCGCTCGTGATTGCCCCGAGAACGTCGGCATCTACCTCGCCCTGCTCACGGGTATGCGGCGTGGCGAGCTGCTTGCGCTCAGGTGGCGCAACGTTGATTTTGAACAAAAGATGCTGCACGTCAAAGCTTCCATCGGGTTTGGAGAAAACGGGCATTACGAGAAGGAACCCAAGAACGGCGGAAGTCGCAGGAGCATTCCCATGCCCGATGAAGTCGCGGGGATCCTTACTCGCCGTCTGACCGCCGCGCGAGCCGAGTGCTTTAAGGCGGGCGTGCCGTTCGAGCAGTCGATGTTCGTGTTGGGCGGTCCTGACGGAGAGTTCATGGCCCCTGAGCGCCTGTCGCGTCACTGGGCCGTCACGGTTCGGCAGCTGGGGCTGGTGGGCTCGGAGGGCGAGCCACCCAAGTTCCACGACCTGCGCCACACGTTCGCTACCGCAGCGATCCTCGCGGGGACGGATATCAAGTCCGTATCCTCACTCCTGGGACACGCCAACGCCGCCATGACACTGAACATCTACACGGGCGTCAACGCCCAAGCGAAGCGCACGGCGATGGACGCAGTGGCTGCCACGATGACAGCGGCGCCGCCCACCGCCGAAATTTTGGAGCTGCGCGCAGCCGGTGAATAGGGCTACATGACGTTCAGATGCCTTTATTTGCCCCTGAATAACAAAGACCGTCCATCGGCTCCACGCGCTCTTCTTTAGCGCCGCAAATCGGCTCTAATTCGAGCAAAAGACCAGCTAGACAGCTGTTTCTTATAAAGACCAGTCGGACTATTGGGACAATGAAACGGAGGTGAATCATGCTCGAATTCAGGATAAGCGGCGAAACCGCTGAAGTCGACTGCTTGGCAGACCAGCTGGAAAGGGCAGGCTATGTCGTCAGGCGCTCGAAGCCCCATCGCAACAGAGATGAGGAAGGCTGTCGGGTCTATCTCGAACTGGACGAGGATAAGGTCATGGGCTGGATGCTTGCCAACCTTGAAAAAGCATCCCTAGACGATCCCTCATAAGGCCCGCCTTTCGGCGAAGGCGAAAGGCGGGCCCGAGCACGGAAACCCACCGTTTGGAGCGGGACATACGAAGTCGGGCGAAATGGCCGTAAGGGTAGTTTTTCGAAATACGCGCAAGAGTCGTACGCTGCCGTACAAAACTGCGTTTTGCCCGTCCGCGTACACGCCGAAACCTGCGGTTCGGCGCTTGTTAGGGCTCTGCCCTAAAACCCGGCGCCCCGCGGGGCGAAACCCATGTTCTTGAAACCGTGCCACAACAGATGCGGAAACCCTGTCGCCAAAAAATGTCACCGATTGTCACCCCTTGGCACCAAATCGGTCCGCATGATGCCAACAGCCGACATAGCCTTGTTGTAGCGGGATAAGCCGCACAGTCTTCAACGGGCCATAGAGCCCAGAAAGGAGTCGATTATGCATAAGTCAGAGGAGGCCATCTTGCAGCGTTTCCGCTTGGGTGCCTACGACACGCTACCGCTACTCATCACGCCCACTACCGCCGAAGCGGCAATCGGCATTAGCGCCAAGCACCTGTTGAGAATGGTCGACCGTGGCGAGATCCGTGGTGTTCAAATCGGACGTCGCTGGAAACTCAACCGCGATGATCTGCTTGCGGTCTGCGGGCTTCGAGATAAGGGCGCGGCCTGATGGGGCGCGAGATAACCAATCTCGAGGCCATCGAAGCCGCATGGTCAGTGCAGCTACCTTCCATGCAGCTCGATATGCCTATATCTAGCAGCGAAGAGTTTATGCGACTCCGCGCCGCTCGAGGCCCCAAGACATACGCCGATATGGGTGTTTGGCTGGGTCTATGTTCCTTGGCGTCTCGGCACAAAGGGCACGCATTGCCACTCGATTATGGCCTGTTGGCGCAATGGCTGTTTGACAATCAAGGCAAGTCGACCGTTGCAGCTGAGCACGTCAACGCTTTGATAGCAGCAGGACTCGCGTTTGCCACCGAGGATGAATGGCTTATGCTGCCTGCAATCAATGCCGCGGTGGTGCGTCACGGAAAAATGATCGTCGGCGGCACCCGTGGCGGTCGGCCCAAAAAGAAGCGGAGGGGATAGCAGTGGCTGACGACCCACCGAAAAAAGAAGTGCCGTTGGAATCATCACTTCCAACGGCACCAAGCATCACTCAGGATGCGATTAGCATTGTAAATACTATATCACGTGAACGGTTCGCACAGCTCAGCGGCGTTGAACCGCCACAAATCTGCGCTGCTGCAACGGAAGCCGAGGAAGCCGCCAAATCGCGGCTATGTGCCGACAAAAGTGATCGATGGCTATATCTCGCCGCGAGGGGCAAGCTTGAACTTCAGTTGCTATTAGAAATACGACGATATGAGCGCATCGGCTCACGCAAGGGCTGCTATGCGGTTTGTGGTTTGAAAAAAACCGACATCGAACTGGCCGAGTTCTTTAACGCGGCGCGGCCGAGCGTCTGCAAAGCGCGAAAGGCGTTGAAATCAAGGCATCTCATCGACTCGGTTGACGGCATACTGCAACTCCGATATGCAGCCATCCTCGATGCCGCCAAGTCCATGGGATGGAGCGACTAGGCAGCCGTCCCGCAATAGATGCGGGACGGCTTTTCAGTGTTCAAAAGGGTGGGTTTAAGTGTAACGTGAGGTTACACCAGCCTGTAACGTGACGTTACATCTTCTGTAACTTGAAGTTACACTTCCTGTAACGTGAGGTTACACATGTGTAACGTGAGATTACATTTAACCCACCCTTCAAAGGGGGCATTCAAGCGTCTCGAACCGCAGGTAGAAGCGCCGTAGGTGTAACGTCAGGTTACATTCCATTTATATATAAATAAATAAGTAATAGATATAGGGCTTCAGTGCATCAACGACCGCCCATCACACCACACCGGCATACCCGTGCCCCGAAGCTCGCGTTCAACTCCCTTTCGACAGCCTGGGGCTACCCAAGGAGCCCCTACGGCTATCGAAAGCGCGCAGAACGCTCGCATCCACTCGGACCGTCCTCGGCCCCCACGGACGGATGGACGGACGCATCGGCAACGATCTATCCGTCCGACCATCCGGACGTAACGCCCTCTACGGACAGGCCAGAATTATGGAATCCACGTGATTTGAGGGGTACCGTTTTGGGTACTCGCGGGGTACACAAAGAAAAAGGTCAGAGACAACACCGTCTCTGACCTGCGTAAACTATGGTGGGCCGTCAGGGGTTCGAACCCTGGACCTTGGGATTAAAAGTCCCCTGCTCTGCCAGCTGAGCTAACGGCCCGCGGGTGGCATTGTACCACGGTCTGGGACTATTCCCAACTCCATTGGCCGTTCTGGAAAATCACAACTTCACGTCCATCAGGCGTAATGCCCGTAATATCGATGTCGTCCGTGCCGATCATAAAGTCGACATGCGTGCTCGATACGTTAACGCTATGCTCCAGGAGCTCCTCCTTGGACATGTCATACCCGCCCTCGATGCACTCGGGGAAGCCGACACCCAGCGCAAGGTGGCAGCTGGCGTTCTCGTCATAGAGCGTATCGTAGAACAGAACGCCACTTTCGCGGATCGGCGTGTTCTTGGAAATGAGCGCGACCTCGCCCAGATGAGCGGCACCTTCGTCGGTGTCAATGATGCTCGCAAGCGTCGCCTTGCCCACGCGGGCGTCGTAGTCCACTACGCGGCCGGCCTCGAACTTAATCCAAAAATCGTCGACCTTGTTCCCGTGGTGGATGAGCGGCATGGCCGAGTAGACGATTCCGTCAGCGCGCATGCGATCAGGCGAGGTAAAAACCTCCTCGGTGGGGATGTTGGGGAAGAAGGGGTGGCCATCGGGCGTCTTGCCCTTGCCGCCGGCCCACTCGTGACCTTTCGTCATGCCAATCGTCAGATCGGTTCCGTTCGAAGCGGTGTAATGCAGGCGGTCAAAACGATTGTCGTTCAGGAAACGCAGGTTCTTTTCGAACGCCGCGTCATGAAGCTCCCAGTCGCTCTCCGGGTCCTGGCCATCGGCACGAGCGGTGTGCAGAATCGCATTCCACAGCTTATAGATTGCAACCTCATCGGCGTCTCCCGGGAACACCTCGCGAGCCCAGGCAACGACCGGCGCGCCGGCGATGCACCACGGGTTGATGTTGTAGTCCAGCCCACGGCGGAAGACCTTGCACTGCGTATTCCTTGCCTTGGAAGCCGCGGCGGGCTTGGCGGGATCGATACCCTTGAGAGCCGCAGGGTCCGCACCCTCGATAAAGATAAAGCAGGCACCGTCCTGGGCCAGGGAATCCAACTGCAGGCGCTTCCACTCGGGCGTCTGCTCAAAATAGCTTTTATCGACATGCTCGTACGTAAGCCTTGTCACGGCGTCATCGGCCCAAATGACTGTCACGTGGCCAGCGCCGGCGGCATAAGCCTCCGCGACCACCACGCGGGCAAAAGGCGCGCACTCGACCGGAGACTGAACGACAACCTCCTGGCCGGGCTTGACGTTTACGCCCTTGCGGACAACCAGACGCGCATAGTTTTTAATCTTGGGCTCCAGGGCCTTCATGCCCTCCAGAGCTTCTTCGACCGTCAGGGCAGCTCGAATCATGTGCCACTCCATCTATCTATAGAACAGTAAAAAGGCGCGCCGCAAAAACGACGCGCCTTATATCTTAGCGATAAGTATGCATGCAAACGCTACTTCTTCTTGGAGTCCTTTTTGTCCTCCTCGGCAGCTGCGCGCTCGATAAGAGCGGTGAGCTTATTCTCGGACATGCCTTCGGCCTGCGCGCGGTACATGTTGCGCAAGGGACGAATACGAGCGAAGTCATAGATAAAGTCACCCAGGATGATGACATAGGACACAACGATGCCAACCATCTGAACAGGACTGGACACCGTGCCGCCGGGAACGAAGTAGAACGAAACCCAAATTGCCACGATGAACACCATGCCGATAGCGAGCACGGCCCACCAAATACGGCGGCGCTTGGTGTAGTCCTCATCCTGCTTGAGAAGGATATTCGACACCGTGTAGATGCGATCCTCGCGGGCGCGCTGCTTGGCCTTGCGGGCGCGCTTTTCCTCCTTGGAAAGGCCTTCCAGGTTTTCGCCCTTCTCGAGCTCTTTACGGCGTGCCTTGGATGATGCCGGCACGACGCGGACAGAGCTCGCTGCCTGACGGGCGGGCTTAGCAGATGCGGCGGACTTGCGCGCAACCCCGGTAACTTCGTGGGATTGCGTGCGCTTGTTCGTGGCGCTACGGGTACTCACTTATGCGTTCTCCTTCATACTTGTGAACTGGGAGCCCGTGATGATCTGGAAGGCCTCGCGATAGCGCTCGGACGTGCCATCGATGACCTCGGCGGGCAGGTGCGGGGTCTCCCCCGTCATATCCCAGTTGGCCTTGAGCCAATTGCGGACGAATTGTTTGTCGTAGCTGGGCTGAATCTTGCCCTCCTCGTAGCTGGCGGCAGGCCAGAAACGGCTGGAGTCGGGCGTGAGGCACTCGTCGATCAGCGTAACCTTACCATCGATGACACCAAACTCGAACTTGGTGTCGGCGATGATGATGCCTCGAGTCGCGGCATACTCGGCAGCGGCCTTGTAAATCTTGAGGGACAGGTCGCGAATCTGCGCGGCGATGTCCTCGCCCACGATCTCGCAGCAACGCTCGAACGAAATGTTCTCGTCGTGGTCGCCGATCTCGGCCTTCGTGGACGGCGTGAACAGCGGCTCGGGAAGCTTGGAGGCCTCGGTCAGACCCTCGGGCAGCTGAATGCCGCAGACGGTACCGTTCTCGTCATAGGTCTTCTTGCCCGAACCGGTCAGATAGCCGCGGACGATGCACTCGATAGGAATCGTCTGGGCCTTCTTGACCAGCATGGCGCGGCCTGCGAGGTAGTCACGATACTCGGCAAACTCCTCGGGGAAATCCGCCGGGTCGATGGAAACGAGGTGGTTGGGAACGATGTCGGCAAACTTATCGAACCAGAATGCCGAGATGCGGTTGAGCACCTCTCCCTTAAACGGAATCTCGTCGGGAAGAATGAAGTCGAACGCAGAAATGCGGTCGGTGGCGACCATCAGCAGGTTTTCACCGGCATCGTAGATATCACGAACCTTGCCACGGGAATCCGGACGACGCTCCATCGTTGTCACGTGAGTCACTCCTTACCAAAATACGACAGTAATGCGGGTTCTTTCCCGCACGTTTTCGCAAACTCGGAGCGGCAGGGACGAAACCCCTCCTTCACCGAATAGCGAAAAGCTAGTGCTCCATTGTAGTAGATGCCGCGTCCGCCGTGTGCTCGCGAGGCAGATGAATCGTAAAAGTCGTACCCTTTCCAAGCTCCGACTCCACGGAAATGTAGCCATGATGGCGCTCGACGATCTGTTTAGTCACGGCGAGACCCACGCCCAGGCCACCCGCTTCGCGGGCGCGGCTGGCGTCGGCACGCCAAAAACGACCGAAGATGCGCGACAAATCATCCTTGGCGATACCGATGCCCGTATCAGAAACCGCGATATCGACGTGCTTGCGGTCGCTGAGCACCGACACCACGACCCAACCCCCCTCGGGGGTGTAACGCATGGCGTTGCTCATGAGGTTAATAACGCATTGCGTGATCATGTCGGGATCTGCCTCGACAACGTCATCGTGGCCCTGCGTCTCATCCGCAAAGCGCAAACGCAGGTCACGGTCGGCAAACAGGCGCTCCTGGCCATTCACAATCGAACGCACAAACGGCACCATATCCACCGGCTCCAGGTTGAGCGGCGCGGTACTGTTTTCCATGCGCGACAGGTCGAGCATCTGCTGCACCAGACGGGCCAGACGACGCGTCTCGGATGCGACTGTCTCCAGGTGTTCGTCGTCGGTGGGATACACACCGTCTTGCATGGCCTCGACCGTTGCAAGCATGGCCATGAGCGGCGTGCGCAGCTCGTGAGCAACATCAGAGGTCAGGCGCTTCTCGTGCTTCATATCCTTTTCGAGTGAGGTGGCCATCTCGTCGAAGGTCTCTCCCAGCTGATCGATCTCATCATCGCCGCGCAAGCCCGTACGAGCGGACAGGTCTCCATCGCGAATCTGCTTGGCGGTGCTGGTAATACGATGAATCGGCTTGGTGAGCATGCGCGACATGAGCGCTCCGATAACGACCGAGATGCAGACGGCCACAACCGCGGCAAGGGCCATGGCGTTAAAGGTCTTCTCTCTGAATGCTGAGTCTGCCTTGGTGAGCAGGGCATCGGAGCCAATCGCCCACAATTTGACCTGACCCACGTGCTCGCCGGAGGACGTCACGATCTCAACGTTGGCAACACTATTGGAATCGGTGGGAGCAGACGAGACTGGGCTGTGCGATGCCTTCTTTCCGCTCGTACCGTCGGTCGTCGCCTGATTTTCGCGCACATCGGCAGTAGCGCTTGCCGAGGGCCACGAGTCGTCGTAGACGATGACGCCCTTTTTATTGACAACCTGCATGCCAAGATCGTCGGACACCAAGCTCGATGTCGCGACCGCACGCAACTCCCCCGCGGTCCAAGAACCGTTTTCCTTATATGACGTTGCCAACTTTTCGGCTGCGGAATTGGCGATTTCGACAATATTGGAGCGCGTGTAATCCGTAAAAACCGTGCCCCACACAACGGAGACAACGCCCACCAGCACCAGTACCGTCATGAGCGATGTCAGGGCAAAAGCCAGGGCCATGCGCGAGGGATAGCTCATCGTTGGCCGTGAATCGGAACGAGGCGTGTTCCAACTAGCCTTGGAACCCGCCTCGTTCTCCTGCTTATGCTTTTGCCCGATTTCAAAGCGCGCAGGTGTCATATGTGATTTCCTTTATTTCTCGTCCGACTTATCGGTCTTGGTCGGAGCCTCGAAGCGGTAGCCGACACCGTGGACGGTGTAGAGCCACTTGGGCTTCTTGGGGTCGTCGCCCAGCTTGGCGCGAAGGTTCTTCACATGGCTGTCGATGGTGCGCTCGTAACCCTCAAAGTCGTAGCCGAGCACCTTCTCGACCAGCTCCATACGGTTATAGACGCGGCCGGGGTGACGGGCAAGCGTGGTGAGCAGCTTGAACTCGGAAGCCGTCAGGTCGACTTCCTTGCCCTCGACCAAAATCTTGTGGCCCGAGATGTCAATGACCAGATCGCCAAAGTCGAGCACCTCGACGGCCGGCTCATCGGCCTGGTGGGCACGGCGGAACAAGGCGCGTACGCGCGCGACAAGCTCGCGCGGCGAGAACGGCTTGATCAGGTAGTCGTCGGCTCCGAGCTCGAGGCCGATAATACGGTCCTCGATCTCGCCCTTGGCCGTCAGCATAATGATGGGGACATCCGAGGTGTCGCGAATGGTGCGGCAAACGCGCTCGCCGGGAATCTTGGGGAGCATGAGGTCGAGCACAACCAGGTCGAACTGGTGCTTCTCGAACTCCTCGATTGCAGACTGGCCGTCGCCGACGCCAACAACCCAGTAGCCCTCGCGCTCGAGATAGGCAGCGACGGCGTCACGGATTGCCTTCTCGTCCTCGACCAGCAGAATCTTTTTTGCATCTGAAGCCATAACACGGCCCCCCTGTCTCAATTAGCTAAGAACAAGCTCATTTTAACGCACCTGAGCCCACCGGGTATCGCATGGACGCGACAGCTCGGCGGGCGGTACTCATAGTCACAACGCGTTTATTCCCCTGTCGACGCCTTTTTAACCCCTCGGAGACTAAAGAGAGAACAGGCGAACGGTAACCGTCTCGGGAATTCCCTGGCTGTTACGCACCGTTGCGTACGTTAAGAACGAGTTCGATTTACCCGCCGTAGCAGGATAATCGCCATACTCCAAGGCTCGGTCGGGCGACAGAAGCGAGCCGTAGGTCTTGGCCGAAGTGTCAATCAAAAAATGCGACGCCTGAACTTTAACCAGGTATTTATTTTTCCTTCCCGCAGCGCACGCGAGCGGCTCACGCGAAAGGAAGAGGTACGGCCCACCCTCGTTACCGATATAGGTGCCCATATTGCCCAGGCTACCCACACCGCTATACGTCGCCTCAATGGAGAACACGAAGGTGTCGCCCATATACACGGCCTCGAAAGGCGAAACCGACGAAGGAAGCACCAGCTGAGCTCGCTTCGTGTTGTTGCCGTCAGTCAGGTCGATCGCCGTCATTCCGTAATAGACGCCCTCATCATTGTGCACGCGGGGCGAGATGGTCAGGATGCCGTCGCTCACACGCGGGGCGGATGCGAAGCGCCCCGTTGACTTCCAAATAGTCTCAGGCTTGGACTCGCTGGGCGACTGACGGTAGCAGTACGAATCGTTACTCGTCTTGCTGCCGCCGGACGAGGGCATCTTATACCAGATGACCGACGACCCATACGCTGTGAAGAGCGGCGGATCGTAGTTTTCGCCACCGCGGTCGAGCTCGACAGCGTTGCCGGTAAGGGAGGAGCCTGCAAGGTTTTGCGCATAGAGTTTCCAAGACGCATTGGCAAAGTTCATCTCGACCCACGCGAACACGCCATCACCCGCGCGAACGTCGTAAAACGCATAACCGGTTCCCTCAACGGGATCCTCGATAAGTGTGGTAAGCGAGCCATCGCCCAGGTTGAGCACACCAAGCGTATTGGCATGCAGGGCAGAAGCAGGCGCCATCATCGCGGCAGCATAGTCGCCATCGCAGTAGTACAGCAGCGTGCCCAGCGGCAGCGTCCACGAGGCCGCGGGCTCAAGATCGATATCGACAGCTTCGTACTCATCAGTGATCGAGACAATCTTCGAATCGTCCTTGATAACCTGTGGCTCGCCAGCGGCGTCGTCGCTGGTACCCGTTTTCTTTGAGCATCCGGCAAGCACCGTGGCAGCGCCCGCGGCAGCCCCTCCGAGCACAAAGCCGCGGCGCGATATTCCGTTCTTGATCTGGTCGGCGATACTCATTAGGCGATCTCGGCGCGAGCGGCCTCGATAGCGCGCGTGAGCTGATCGGCGCAAGAAGTATTCTTCATACCGCAGGTGTTACCAGCGAGAACCTCGATGACGCGATCGGCAGGAGCGCCCTCGACCAGCTTAGAGATAGCCTTGAGATTGCCGTTGCAGCCACCGGTAAACTCGACGCCCACCACCTTGTTGCCGTCATCAGAAAGATTAAGGTGGATATTGCGAGTGCATACGCCCTGAGGCTTGTAATCAAAACTAATCATTGCATTCCCCTCTCGTAAAGCAATTTCAGACGTCTATTATCCCCGTCCGAACCGATAAAGTATCGCGGGCACCGATTCAACATTCCCCAATGCGCAAACCGACGGCAGCAATACTAGCAATCTGCTTCCCGAGCGTGGACTTTTCGTTTCTCTTGATACATGTTGTGGTCAGCGATGTGGTAAATCTCGGTCAGCGTATAACCGGGTGCCTCTGCCGTCGCGACGCCAAACGACGCACTGACTGTCAGCACCTCATCGCTCGCAGCAGCAAGGCTGAGGCGAAGATTTTGCACTACTTCACATGCGGATTCGCGATCGGTGTGAGGGCAAATCAGCAAGAACTCGTCGCCACCAATGCGCATAGGCACAAACTTCTCGCCTGCCGTTCGCCTCAATACAGACGCCGTACGCCGTAGCAGTTCATCGCCCATTTCGTGACCGTAGAGATCGTTGGTACGCTTGAGGAAATTGCAGTCCATCATGATCACACTCACGGGCAGGGAATCGTTCACCAGGTCGTCGCCAAGGGACTCAAGGTAATTTCTATTGCGAAGTCCTGTCAGCTTATCCTGGAAAGAAAGCTCCTCGGCGCGCTTTGTCATCGAGATGTTATGCGTCGCCACGATGACCGACTCCAGTCGACCCTGCTCATCGCGGCGCTGTGGAACAACCTGCAGCGAATACCACGTACCTCGGCAGTCTCGTACCTCGGCATCCAAGTACGGCATGCCCTCCATACGATCCTGAAGCGTCTTTATATCTAAGAGCTCCATGACCGCCTCGCGACTTTCGGGACTCACAATGTCTCGGCAAACCGTTGCAAAAAAGTCATATGCCTCGGCGTGCTCGGCAAATATCTTCGCCACCGATGGCGACATGTTAATCCCCTCGATCTCGAGCGTGTCGAGATGCAACAGGAGGGTCGACTCATACGTGGAACTGATGGCATTGATGATGCCGAGCTGCTTGTCCTTTTCGGCCAAATTGCGACGATCGGCGACGATACGCACCAACAGCACTACAACCAAAAACACCAGGAACGCCAGCGCTCCGACAGCGATAAATGAAATCCTGCCCGACATGACCTCGGATTTGGGATAGAGCGCAAACAGGCGATAGTCCTCATACGCCGCACGCACGGCATACCAGGTACTTCCCCGATATTCGACACGTGTTAGACCTTCGTCTTTCCAATCAATTCCGCTATCGGCAAGAAGCCGGGCGAGAGCTATATCGACGGTCGAATCGTTTGAAGAAACGATTTGCGCATCGCGCATCACGAACACCGTTGGGCTCTGATGGAATGTGTTGTTCACGAGCACGTCGGCGATCGTATACGAATAATCATCGGCGGGCTCGGGCGCAAGCGATCGATACCCCAGCGCTACGCCATCACCGTACGGAACAACACTCACGGCAAAGTCGACATCTCGACGCTCAACGACCGTCGAGTAGGACACCTTGGAGCCTCGATACATCGATGCGACCGACGAACAGGCAAGCTCCTCTCGCCACAGCATCAGCGGATCGCGACCGTCGATATCGTAATGAGCGGTCATATGGCCGTCGGCGTCCATGACCAACATTCCCGAAAGGTGCTCGGAATGGACGTACTCCTCGACACGATCATCGTTGACTTCAACGCGATCAGGCGGCAAGAACGTCGAAAACGACTCGAGCGCGGCATCCAAATTGTGCGTCGTCTCGGTTTTTCTTCCCTGTTCATATCGGTCATATTTTTCGCAGGCGTTTTTTAAAAACACCATGGTTTCCTGGCCAAACCCAAGCGTTTTATCGAGGCAGTGATGCGTGCCGACCACATATAGCAGACCCAACAAAACAGCGCTGGCCACAACGCAGATAGCCGCGGTGACTAATGCCTTTCGGCGCAAGCGGCGCTCATCATTTGTCATGATTCCGCTCCTTGCCCGTCCGTCGTCGCCCCTGCCTTGTACTTGCCCACAATGCGCTCAATCGTGCCATCTCGATCCATCTCGAACAGCACGGTATTGAGGTTTTTGACGTACTCCCCCTCATAGCCGTCCTTAAACGCGACGCCAAGGTCAACCGTCATAACGTTGTCGGCAAACACGCGATAAACACCGGGATACTGCGCGACGAGCCGGTCGAGCGATTGGACGTCCGCCATCCAACAGTCAACATACCCCTTGACGAGGGCGGCTTTGCAGAGTTCGGCGGAGCCATATGATTTGATATGCACGTCCGACGAGATTTCCAGATCGCCTGCAAGCAATCGGCGTTCACTCACCGAACCCGCAATCACCGCAACGGTCTTGCTTCCATCGAGAGACGCCAAACCCTTGATACCACTCGTTTTCTTGGCGGCAACCGAGACTGTCACGGTCAGATACGGCTCAGTCCAGCAATAATCGTCTTCGCGATAATTGGGCGAATAGTCGCACCACAGACAATCGATATCGCCGTTTTTGAGCAGGCGATCGCGATCATTCCAAGATATGTCAACAAATTGCGGTTTGATTCCAGCACGCTTGCAGGCCTCGCGGGCGATATCGATATCGATACCGGCGTAGTCGCCTGTGGTATCGACATACACATAGGGATCGTTATCCGTAACGCCGATTTTGAGCACCGGGAGATCCTTGTCGGCTTCACTCGAGGAGGAAGAACCGCTTCGAACGGTATACGTCAGGGCGCCCGCACAGACGGCAACAAGGAGTATGAGCACGGACGAGACGATGGTGGCTCGTTTGATACGTCTAGGCACACGGCTCTTTTCATCGAAACAGCAGATAAGGTTCATTTTATTACCAGGGGGCCAGTGCAACAGCGAAAAAAGCGCCTTGCCCAAGACGGGCAAGGCGCCAATGGTTGAAATGTATCCGCAAACGGTCGAATTAGGTCAACCCTACTCGAAGCTCAGCTGCTCCAGGCGATCGAAGACTGTGTCGATGCGGGTGACGAGCGGGGCGCCCTAACGCTCGAGACGTTTGCGCATAAGCGCGAAAGCGATCAGCGCAACGCCTGCGACAGTAGCAATAAAGGCAACCGCAAGGGCCTGGTCGCCCGTATTGGCGAGCGCGCCCTTAGTAGCCTTAACAGACTTTTTGGTCACCTTGGTCGTCGTCTGCTGACTAGGCTGGGACGGCGTCACGGGCTGCGTAGGCTGAACCGGCTCACCATTGGCCTCCTCGCCTGTCACCACGTACGTCGAGAAGTGGCTCGTGCGGAAGCAAAGGTAGTCGCCCTCGGTCCACGTATCCATAGCCTGAGTGGAACCATCCTCGGCAACGTAGAGCACCTTGAGATTGGTGAGCGCCTTCATGGCTGCGGTCATCTTGACACGAACGATGAAGGACATGCCATCGAAGTCCTCGATAACCTCGCCATTCTTGAGAAGCTTGATATCGAGCTTCTCGGCAACCTTGGTAGCCCCCTGCTCAAGGCCGGAAATCGTAGCATTGGCGGCGTCGGTAAGATTTGTCGGCTCCTCGACCACAAGAGAGATGCTGTTGTTCTGGGCAATGCCGGCAGCGGCATTGTTCTCGGCGCTCACGCTAACGTCCGTTCCGTCGCTACCTGCAACGCCCGCAATGGTCCTCGCCGCTACAGTAACGGTACAGGTCATTGTTTTGTCACCACAGGTGACGGTGATCGTGGCGGTACCGGCCTTAAGCGGCGTCACGACGCCGTCTTTGACCGTAGCGATCGACGAGTCGCTGGAGGTCCAGCTCACCGTCGTATCGTCTGCATCGGCAGGACTCACCGTTGCGGAGAGCTTTGCGGAGGCATCCCCGACGGTAAAGGACAGGCTCGTCTTGTCGAGCTCGACTTTCTGGACGGGGTTGGTCACGGTCACCGAGACGGTTTGGGAGAGCGACTCTGCAGTGATGACAAATGAGCCAGAACCGGTCTTGAGGGCGGTAACGGTGTAGGAGCCATCGCCGTTGTCGACAACCTTAAACGCCTTCGAAGCGCCCGTGTCATCCAGAGCAAGCTTGGTCTCGTCGACCTCACCCGCAAGGGCTCCAACAAGAGAAATCTTCACGGTGCCCTCTTCGCCCTTCTTAAGGTTAAGAGCGGTCTGGTCGACCGTAAGGTTCGTTGCGGGATTAGAGACGGTCACCGCGCAATCCTGAGAATAGACGCCGTCTTCAGTCGAAACGGTGATGGTTGCGGCGCCCTTGGAGACAGCCGTCACCTTTCCGGTTTGATCGACCGTAGCGACGCTCTCATTGCTGGACTTCCAAACAACTGTCTGGTTAGCCTCCGCGGGAACGACCGCCGCCTTAAGCTGCTCGGTTGCAGTGCCCGCAAGCGCGACCTTCTGCTTATCGAGCGTGATGCCCGTAGCAGGCTGAATAACGGTCACCTTGCACGTGGCGCTATACTCGCCGTCCTCAGTGGTAACGGTGATCGTGGCAGCACCGGCCTTGACCGGGGTCACGACGCCGTCCGCAACCGTGGCGACCTCCGGGTCGCTCGAAGACCAGGACACATTCTTATTCGTTGCATTGTTGGGCTCAACCGTTGCGGTCAACGTCGAGGGCTCACCGCCCACAGCAAGCTTAAGATTCGACGCGCTGAGGCTGACGCCCGAGACCTTTACGACCGGAGTGGTTACCGTAATTGTATCCGTGGTTGCAGAGACCCCATCGACCGTTGCCGTGATCGTGGCATCACCGTCACCGACAGCGGTAACAAGACCGCTAGCGTCGACGGTAAGGACGCTCTCGTTGGAAGAGGACCAAACAACCTGGCTGGCCATGTCATCAGGGGAGACCTTTGCCTTCAGCTGCTGAGTCGTGCCCTTGTCCATAGATGTTGAGTAACCATCCGTAATGGAGACCGTAGTTTTTGCAGGTTCCTCGCCCGGCTTGACGACGTGAACGGTCATAGTGTCGCAGAGAAGGCCTCCATTATCGGGGTCACCGAGATAGACGTCTATCTTTGCAGTGCCGTAGCCATTCGGATGCGCGAAATATCCTGCTGTACTTGAGCTCACAGCATACATCTCGATGCTAACGATGCTAAGGTCTGATGACACGAATCGATATTCAGAATATGGATACTCATCGAGAAGGTCTACGGCCTCCTCCGTCATCACAGTTCCAAAGTAATCGCGATTTCTGGTCGGATCAAGCAGATAATCGTCCATACCGGCACGGTCTGGAGCCAACTCACTTTCGATTGAGATTTCGCTCTCCTTCAAGAATGCAATCGAAGGCTTTACGGATGGGTAGGGAATCACATCTATGGTGCCGACATGTTTACCGCCGAACGAATCCGTCACCTCAATAGTTGCAGTCCCCACCTTGATTGCGGTGACCCAATCTCCCTCTATCGAAACAACGTCTTGTCCTTTTTTAACTGAATAGGATAATTGCCACGTTTGAGATTGGTAGTCACGCGATGAATCTCTGCAAGCTTGCCCGGTTGAATTCAGTTCAACATCAAGTAAATCATCCGAACGGATCCATGCATTAGAACCGATAGCCATTTTTCCGTTCATGTTTTTGTCAACAAAAGCGGGGCCCCGCTCCTTCATCACCACGTCGCAGAGTCGTTTCTTCTGATAAATATCTTGCGCGTAGTCACTCACGCCTACCCGGAGCTCACTAGCGCTGCTGCTGTGCGGATTAATATAAACAGGAGCCTGCAGCTGATAATCGGCAGAATTGCTACACTCCGTTATCTGATCACTGCTTAGCTGCGTATAAAGCCCCGACCCATCGTCATAAGAGCTATTTCCATAGATATCAAACGCCGTCGGCTCCTCATCGGGCCGCTCAAACGCGAGCAGCACTTTCCCTTTCTCGGAGCCATAGTGTTGTTTTCCGCAAACAGGACACTTCTCGATATATAACAACGTCAGAGAAGACACAGGCTTTGCCTTGTCCGAATTGTTCGCATACTTTATTTCTTTTATTTTGTTTTGAGACTTAGCAAGGCTTATTTCAAGATAACCCTCCGCTTTGTAACCCTCATAATTGAACTCAGCAGTTATCCGAAGTTTGCCGTCTCCAACAGACACTGGGGACAACGTATATTCCCATTGTCCATAGATGTTTGAAAGCGAGATATTCTCTGCATCATCACTCGAAATCGTTAGCGTGTAATTCTCGGGGTTTTGCACCGCTTGAGCTATCTCCTGGGACGGAGCTCCCGGAAGCGAAAAGCGGACACTTCCATTCAGTCTTTGCCCGACCGCAACAGAACAATATTTCAAGACACTGTCCTGTGAAACAGAAACGAGAACCTCTCCTCCCTTAGTTTCCGATGCGACCGCTATTGATGGCGTAGCGATTGAAACTGCCGTAACGGCAGCCAAAACGCCACAAAATGCAGCGGCTATCCTCCAAAACCCTTTTCTCATTCCCCTAAGTCCAATCTCTCGTGAAAAAACGCAGCATTCTCCCGCACCTTAAAATTGGCTTAAGGATACCCCCCCCCGACTGAGACTGGCAAGCTAGTGTTTGTCGGAAGAGTCAAATTGTCGGCAAGCGATGCTCCCGCATCATAAAATCGTCTGTTGAAGTGAAGCTTTCCCGACACTCTCACGCAAAAGCCCCGTTGGCAAAACGGGTTACCAACGGGGCTTGGGCTAGAAGGTCATACATCAAATGGGACCAAAAGAAAACTAATTGGTTTGATTGCGTCCCAAATCGGTCAATTAGAACTCGAGCTGCTCCAGGCGATCGAAGACCGTGTCGATGCGGGTGAGGAAGTCCCACGGATCGAAGATCTCGTCGAGCTTCTCCTGGCTGACGGTGCAGCGCGGATCGGCCTCGAGACGCTCCTTAAAGGTGGGGCCGGAGACACAATCCTGCACCTCGTGCCAGGTAGCCATGGCGTTTTCCTGCACGATCGCATAGGCATCCTCGCGGGTGATGCCCGTGTCGACGAGGGCAAGGAGCACCTTAGAGGAGAAGATGAGGCCGCGAGTCTTGTTGAGGTTGGCCATCATGCGAGCCGGATACAGCTGCAGGCCGTCGATAACGCGGATGAGACACTGGAACATGTGGTCAAGCGCAATAAAGCTATCGGCCTGGGCGACGCGCTCGGCAGAGGAATGCGAAATGTCGCGCTCGTGCCACAGGGCGACGTTGTCAAAGGCGACCTGGGCGTTGGACTTCACGACGCGCGACAGGCCGCAGACCTTCTCCATGGTGATGGGGTTGCGCTTGTGCGGCATGGCGGAGCTGCCCTTTTGGCCCTTGCGGAAGGGCTCCTCGGCCTCGAGCGTATCGGTCTTCTGCAGGTTGCGGACCTCGGTCGCGATGCGCTCGCAGGTGGCCGCCGTAGTGGCAAGCACGCCGGCAAGGTAGGCATGGTGATCGCGGCTGATGACCTGCGTGGACAGCGGATCGTGGACCAGGCCCAGGTGCTCGCAGACGTACTCCTCGACGAACGGCTCGATGGAGCTGTAGGTGCCGACGGCACCGGAGATGGCACCGAAGGCAACGTTCTTGCGAGCGTCCTCAAGACGATCGAGATCGCGCTTGAGCTCCCACGCCCAAGAGCCGA
Organism: Coriobacteriaceae bacterium; assembly: GCA_905193635.1. Taxonomy (GTDB): domain Bacteria; phylum Actinomycetota; class Coriobacteriia; order Coriobacteriales; family Coriobacteriaceae; genus Collinsella. The sequence continues at coordinate 32,080 of CAJJPN010000001.1, read as the reverse complement.
ACTTCATACCGAAGGTCATCGGCTCGGCATGAATGCCGTGGGTGCGGCCGGCGCAGAGCGTATTGCGCTCCTCGAAGGCGCGGCGCTTGCAGATCACGCCGAGCTTCTTGACGTCCTCGATAATCAGGTCACACGCCTGAGTAAGCTGATAGCACAGAGCCGTATCACCCAGGTCGGAGCTGGTCATACCGTAGTGAACCCAGCGGCTAGGCTTGGGCTCGCCCTCGGGAACATCGGCGTCGATATATTCCTTCATGTTGGTCAGGAAGGCGATGACATCGTGGCGCGTGACCTCCTCGATCTCATCGACCTTTGCCTTCTCAAAGTTGGCGTGATCGCGGATCCACTGGGCCTCTTCTTTGGAAATACCGATCTTGCCGAGCTCCGCCTGAGCCTCGCAGGCCAGGACCTCAATCTCCTGCCAAATGGCGTACTTGTTCTCGAGGGAGAAGATGTGTCCCATCTCCGGGCGGGTATAGCGATCGATCATAGCGGCTCCTTTTTGGTTATTGGCACGTTGGTCGTAACCCAACCATTGTACCGTGCGCGGGTGCGAGTATGGGCAGCAGGCATTAACCTAACATTTTGGAATTGGAGCGAGCATGGGGACGTCCGCGCATTTGCTTCGCAAATACGCACCGGCTGCGGTCGATCTCCTCGGATTCACGGAGACGATGGGGAAGACTTTGTTGAATTGGCCGTCCCGAGGTCTTCTGTGCTCCATGGAGCGGGCAACGGGACGTCCGCGTATTTGCTTCGCAAATCCGCACCGGCTTCAGACGCCTGTCGGCGCCTTCGCCTGCTCGCTACAAACGCTTCGCGTTTGCTTAACGCTCGCACCCTGGCGGGTTCGAGCCCCGGCGCTTGGTAGTAAAAAGCACGGCAACGTAACGCTGCCGTGCTTGTGCTTTTTGCTGGAGCGGGCAACGGGACTCGAACCCGCGAGTGTCAGCTTGGGAAGCTGATGCCTTACCACTTGGCGATGCCCGCATATGTGGGGGATAGTATAACGCCGTTGTCTTGTTCGATACAAGGGTGTCGATACTTGTTTTAGCTGTGGAGAATCGTTTGAAAACCGCGCCAATTGTGGAGATGAGGACCTTTGTCTTTCTTTTCTTACCATCTTCTACCTGCACTTTTATCTGATTGTTGTATTTGAGCTCGATTTGTCAGAAATCGGGCAAGCTTTTGGTCAGGCTCCGGTACTTACCCGCATGAACCTCGGGGGTAGCCTCATCCTACGCGTCGCAACCTCCCCATGCGGCGCACGAGGGATAAGGAGCAGCCATGTCCAACGCACCCACGCACTCTGTCCACAGCGCAATCGCAACAGGTCCGCTGCTCCTGCTCCTCTTCCTGCTTTTCGGCTGCCTGACACCGGGAGCCGCATTTGCCGTCGATGGCTACGACCAGCTCGGCTTCCGCACTATTAGCGATGATTGTGGGCCCTTCCTCATCGGCAAGTATGAAGCTCAAGACGCCTCGATTGCCTACTGCATGAACCAGGAGCGCCCCGGCCCCACCAAGCCGGGCGGCCCATGGCTCAACTTTGATCAAGGCTGGGTGTGGCTCGACGACGAGTTCGCGGCAATCGTTTGTCACGGATATCCTACCGCCACGTCGTTTGGCGGTTACCATCTTTCACCCGATCGTGCCCGCGCCGCAACCCAGCTTGCCGTATGGATGCTCAACGGCACTACCCATGTCGACGGTACCTACTCTTACACGACCGCTCAGGGCAAAACCAAGAGTGGGCACTTTATCACTGACAATGAAGTCGTGGCGGCGGCGCGGTGGCTCCACGACAGCGCAAAATCAGGAAGCATCAAAGCCGCTCCGCACCGCGCGCGGCGCTATCTAGGAGCCGTATCGGGCGGCAGCAAACGTCAGGACATGCTCTATGTACTGCCGGCGGTCTCTGTTTCCTTCCAAAAGCAGTCTGCAAACGCTGCCATTACCAGCGGAAACAATACTTATCAGTTTGACGGGGCAACATTCGATGTTTTTGAGAGCACCAGCGGCGCGCGTGTCGGCACCGTCCAGATGGACAGCAACGGTCGAGCGCAGGCAACACTTCTGCCCAACACGGCATACTACCTAGTTGAAACGAAGGCGCCGGCCGGCTATGTCCCCCGTCGCGATCGCATCGCCTTTACCACGGGGAATGACGGTGGAAAGGTCGCCATTGATGAACAGCCCGGCACCATCAATCTGCGTATCGTAAAACTCGATGCCGCGACGAATGCCGGCCCCCAGGCGGGATCTTCACTCGCAGGAGCAGAGTTCACGTGTGTGTCGCAATCAACCCCTGGATGGGCGCAAATTCTCACGACTGACGAAAGCGGTCGGGCTACCCTCGTCGATGTCCCCTTAGGAACCTTTACCATCTACGAATCAAAAGCCCCCGAGGGCTACCTGCCATCCAACGACAGCTGGACCTATACCGTTGGAGCCGACCAGCTCGGCGATTCAGGCGTAGTCGAGATCGAATCTCGCATTTCCGATATCCCCATTGCGTTTGACCTTGAGATTTCCAAATTCAAGGATTACGGCAATAGCGACCAATCCGGCCTGGAGCAGCCGGCGGGTGGTGTTGTCTTTGAAGTTGTCAGCAACAGCTCTCAGCAGGTTGTTGGCACATTGACCACAAACATCTATGGCTTTGCCTCCACCAAAGATCAGCCCGAAGCATGGTTCGGCACAGGCAAGCGACCCGCCGGTGTCCACGGAGCCGTCCCATACGACCGTGCCGGCTACACGATTCGCGAGGTTCCGGAAACCGTCCCCGAGGGTTTTAAACGTGCAGGGGAATGGACCGTCGGGGCCAATCAGATTTCCAACGGCGCCGAGCTTCAATATATCGTGGACAACCACGCTCTGTCGACGCATCTCCAGATTGTAAAACGCGATGCCCAAACAGGCGCTTCTGTTCCCCTAGCCGGATTCACCTTCCAACTCCTCGACAGCAATCACGAACCTGTCTCACAAACTTGCTGGTATCCAGCACATAACGTAATGGACACCTTTACGACTGACGCGACCGGGACCGTCACACTGCCAGAATCGCTCGTGCCGGGCACCTATTATGTACGCGAAGCCTCGGCCAAAGAGCCCTATCTTGTCGGCGAAGAGATCGAGGTAAACATACCCGCCGACATGAACCTAACGCCCGTTGTAATCGCCTCGTATTATGACCACGCCGCGACCGGAAACATCAGGATCGTTAAAACCGATGCCGTAGACGGCAGCAGCCTCGCGGGCGCCATCTTTGAGATCCGTGCCTCGGGTGATATCATGCGCCCCGACGGTAGCATTGCCGCGCTCGACGGTGAGACTGTCGCTGCCGTCACGACGGATGAAACTGGAGAAGCACGCGCGGACGACCTCCCGCTGGGATCTGGCACCGCACGCTACGAGGTTGTCGAGACTCAAGCGCCGGCAGGCTTCTTACTCGATCGGACATCCCATATTGTCGACCTTACTTATGCCGACCAGAAAACACCCGTTGTAGAAGCACGGCTTAACGTATCCGACGATTACACCAAGGTAGATATCTCCAAGGTCGATGCAAGCGGCGAGCAGGAAGTGGAAGGCGCACAGCTCACCTTATATGGTCCCGATAAAACCGAAATAGACTCCTGGACCTCATCCGACAAGCCACACCGCGTCGAACATCTTGCACCCGGCACCTACTCGTTGCGCGAAATGATGTCTCCGCGGACCTATGACCTTGCCGAGGAGATAACGTTTGAAATAAAAGATACGGGAGAAGTCCAATCCGTCGCGATGAAGGATGCGCCCATCGAGATCAAGGGGCAGGTCGACAAGCGTCAGGAACTTGTCCAACCTATCGAAAAGGGCCTGTTGGCTAACGGCGATGGTAAAAACCGCGCCACGACGCAAACCAATAGTGATGGGCTTTTCTCCTATACCATCGATGCTCGAAACGATTCCGCTACTTGGGTTGATGAGTTTACGATTATCGATGATCTTGAGTGCGCCAAAGACGGCACGGCGAGATTCATCTCAATCGAAACCCCCGTCGCCATCGGCGACCTCAACGGTCTGTGCAACGTGTGGTATCGCACGACGCCGTTGGACTCGACAGACGTCGATGAACCGGCGAACGCGACACTTGACGATGGACACGAAAATCCTTGGCTTGAGTCCGACGAAGTAAAAGAGAGCCTTGGTGAGGACTGTCGCCTCGTCGATTACGACGGCTGGCGCCTCTGGAAGGCGGATGTCTCGACCACGGAATCCACCACACTCGAGGCGGAAGAGCTCGACCTTACACCCAATACCGTCGTAACGGGCATTCGAATTGAATACGGTGCGGTAGCCGCCGACTTTACGACTCGAAGCGATGCGGATTCTTGGACCCGCGATGATCTCAAAGATGAGCACGACGACCTTGACGATGCCAAAGCAATCCTTGGCACAGACGCTCGGGGCGCAATCGTGCACATGCAGGCGACGTCGGCTTATACGCCCCAAACCGCACTCACCAACAGCGCACGCGTCGATCTTTGCCGCAACGGCGGCGGCGATAAACTTGAGTCACATGACGAGGACCGTGTCATTCAACGCTGTACCCTACTGCAGGACCTACCGGCAACAGGATCAGCTTCCATCGCCGCTTGCATCACCGCGCTCCTGACCTCGGGTGCCGCAGCCCTATGGTTCGCTCGCCTTAGGTCGACCCCAAAGAAGCGCTAGCGCGATGAAAAAGCGGGAGCCAGTCCCCTGGCTCGCCCGCTTTCAATCATGTAAATCGCCGTATCTACTCTGCAGACGAAGATCCACCATCAACGATTGCCTGCTCGGACTCAGGAATCCCATCGGCACCCGTACTCTGTTCTTGCTCCACCTCTTCGCTGATTGCGGAGGCGGGGGTCGAGCCCTTTGCACCCACGATGTAGGCAGCCCCAAATCCTAACGCAATGGCAATCAAGGTCAAAATCACGTAGACAGGCCAATGGCGCTTAATATACGAAAACACGTTGACTCCTTAGAGCTCCGTCTACGAACGGCGGATAACCTCGGTCACGACCTCGGATACCGTGGCAATGTTCGTCGGGTTGACATTGTGGGGCAGGTCGTCCTCGGTACGAGCGCAAGCCAGACGCGTGCCGTCCACGCCGGCGATGGTGAGGGCTCGGCGGCTCGCCTCGAGCGCGGCATAGGCATCGGTCTTGGCATAGGGCATCTCGAGCGCGCCACAATCGACATGGAACGACTTGCACACCTTGCTGACCAGGTTCATGATGCGGCGATCGCCCTTGAGCAGCTGCTGTTCGCCCTCGACCGTCACCACCGAAAGCCTACCGGCGCCGACGGATTCAAGATTGATGAAGAATACGCCGCGGAGTTTATCGCGATGCGAAGCCAAGAAGGCCTTCATGCCGGCGCCATCACAATCCGAGGCGCCCGTTGCCACAAACCAGATATCGTGACCGAGCAGCTCATCATCGCCCATAGAGGCGACAGCCGAGAGCATATCTTCGGAAGAAGCGCCATCGGAAGACGTAGCGCCGCCCTTCCAGCCATCGTTATCGTCCTCGAAGTTATCCCACGAACCGATACCGCGACCGGACTTCTTGGCATCGTAATCGTCTTCGACGCCCAGCCAATCACTCATGCTGTCCTGCTCGTTTTTCCTTTTACGACCGAACAGGCCACCCAGGCCGCGTTTGCGAGACTTGGGTGCCGCCGGGGCGGGAGCCGAAATGGTCTCGATCGGCTGCGCGCCCGACGCAACGGGCATAGAAGGCGCAACGGGTGCCGATGTGGGTTCGGGACCCTGGGCAGTAGCAAAGGGGTCGTTGACCTGGGCAGAGGGATCGGGAAGGTCGAACAGCGACGTGCGAGACGCAACGTTTGCCTGCTTCATAGACGGCAGCGACGGATCGGGGACCGAAGCCAGCGGAGACGAGGAAGGTGCAGGCGACGGTGCCGACGCCGGATCGGGAACATTCATCTGCGGACGCGGCGATGCCTGGGAGGAAATCTGGGCCATAAGGGAATCGACCGTTTCGTCCTGGGTGGGAGCGACATTGGCAACCGTGGCACCGGAACCACTCGGGGTCGGCATGGTGAAAATCTGCGTGGAGTAAGGCCTCGACTCATCCGTCTCGGGAGTCTCGGAAACCGCAGGCACTTCCTCCTGCTCGACCTCGGTCGAATCACCTTGATCGGCTGCCGCGTATTGCTCTTCGTCAGAGTTGGCCTCGACGGACTCGTCCTCGGCGGCATCTTGGATTTCGGCAGCATCAATGGGCTCGTCATCGTCTGCCGCGTCGCCCTGCTCATCGGAAACAGGAAGGGGCTCGGCAATTGCGGTGCCTTGCTTTTCAAACGTTATCGTGGAATCGAACTGCGCGGCATCAAACGACATGGTGCTATCGACGTGCTGCTGAGCCTCGAAAGACGTTGTTGCCTCAACAACATCCGCTGACGTCGGTTGCTGGGACTCAAAGGACGTTGTAGCTTCGGCGGCGTCGACAGGCACGGACTGCATAGCCTCGTTCTGCTCGAACTCTTGCGCCGCGCGCTCACGTGCCGCCTCGGCTGCCTGCTGCTGAGCGATAGCCTCCTGCTCGGCAGCCACGCGTGCGGCAGCGCGCTTCTCCTCGAAATCGTCGGCAAATTTCCTGCCCTTTGCAAGCGCACCCTTAAAGAAGCTGGAAGCACTGGCGCCAATCGAAGAGAACGCGGATGCAATATCGGCATGGGGCGTTGCCGCGGGAATCTCGGCCGAGAAATCAGTATCGCTCTCGTAAGACACGCGCCTCGGCTGTTCAACGTAATCGTCGTCAGACTCGTCCGCAACGTCTTGCGCCGGCGCAGCGGGGGCCAAAATGTCCAGTCCTGCCGCGGGATCGATCGCGGACACCGCCTCGGGCTCGGCAACGGGAGCGGCAACCGCGGCAGACTCATCATCCACGGCGACAACGGGCGCAGATGCAGTCACGACGGGGGCAGGCTCGGGCTCAAACGTCGGCTCCTCGCCTTCCTCGTAATCGAGCGTGCAGGACTCGGGAAGCATTCCGAGCGCACGGATGGCATCCGAACCAAAGCGGATGTTGCCGGCGGCATTGCGATAGAGCCTGGGCTCGGGCTCGGCCGCGACAGGCCGCTCCGCCGGCTCGGCAGTGGGAACCTCGTCATTGAACTCTTCGGCCTGGACAGCCTGATTCTGATCCTCGGACACGATGGCGCCAATCAGCGTCTCGTCGGCAGACGCACCCTCAAAGCCCTCGATCTGCTCGTCGAAAGCCTCGCCCTGTTCGGGCTCGGTCTGAGCGTCGGGAGCAATCGGCTGACCGAACTCGTCCTCGGCGTAGGTAGGCTCTTCATACTCGATGGTGTTGCCGTAGTCGTTTTGCTGTTGGGCCGCGGCATACTCCGCTGCTGCGCGCGCCATCTCCTCGGCACGACGCTTCTGCTCCCCAAAATAGGTATCGAACGGAACATCGTCGGGAAACTCGTTTTCGCCCTGGAAGGGAGCAACGTTGTCCATAACGCCGAGCATAGCGGCGACAGAAGACTTGTTGCACACTGCGCCGGACGTATAGGGAAGCACAAAACGGTTAGAAATGATGTTTGCCGCGTTGGCGAGCGCAACGAGGGAAGCGAGGATCGCGACAATCCACAGCAGAACCTTGAGCGCGCCGGGGAGCGGCAGGATACGCAAGATGGCAACGGCAGCAGGGGCAACCGTGGCAACGGGCAACAGCTTGGCGATGAGCGCACGATACGAAGCATAGGGCTCGCGGGCGAGCAGCTCAGCACGGGGAGAGTCGTAGTGTGCGACAACGACCACCGGGCGGTTGCGCGGAGACGCGAGCGGGCCCGAGGCCTTGTGGTAGGCGATGACATTTTGGCTCACGCCCGTCTTGCCCAGGCGCGAAACCACGGGGTGGCCCGTGCGCTCGAGCACGTAAAGAACGGCGCCGACAATGGCCAGCAAGGTGCCGACCAAGCCGATGCCGCCGCCGATGCCCATCAGCAGGGCGCCGGCAAACGCAAGAATACCGGTAACGGCAAATGCCAACCTGCTGGGCGCCGGGGCATTGAACTCCTGAACCTCGGGATCAAAGCCGTGGTTGCGGAAGATCTGAGCGATATCCTCGGCAGCCAAGCGCTCTTCTTCGCTGCATGCCGGCGTGATGCCGGTGTTCTGCAGCAGGTGGTTAATATAGTTCTGGGTGTTCGCCATGTGCGCTCCACATCCATAATCCGACAAATAGGCCCAATGCATGCACATTAGAACCGTATATAGTCGAAAGTATACCCCGAGCGAGCGCAAACGACCGAATTCGGGCCATCTTAACGCCCCGAGCGGACAAGGATATAGCCTAATCTCCATATCGGACTAAAATCATGGCAGCAAACCACCTTCTCATGCGAGGACTCTATGACGGCAAGCGACGCGACCGCGACAATTAAAAAGGGGAATTCGGAGCCCAGTTTCGATAAAACGGCTCAGCGCATCCTCAATCTTTTCTTTGTGCTCAACAGCTCCCCCGAACCGCTGACGACCGAGCAGATCGTCTTGGATTCTGACCTGGGATATGGCTCGGGCAATATCGACTCGGATAAGCGCAAGTTTCGGCGCGATCGTGACAAACTGCTCGAACGCGGCATCTTAATCAAGGAGGTTCGCCCCGCCGGCGCGCAGGAGACCGAGGAAAGCTCATGGACAATCGACCGCGAGCACACGTTTGCGGCAGGCGGCCTCATCACCGCAGACGACGCCGATATCCTGCTCAACGCTATCGACCAGACAATAGCGGCCGGCTCATCCACTTTTGCCGCGCCGCTTGCCGATATTCGTTCCAAGATTGCCTACCTCACCGGCAGGACGACGGCGGACGAAGCACCGATCCGCCGCTCTCCCACCGTCGATGCGGTATGGAGCGCCTTTGCCGAGCGATGCGCGGTGCGATTTTTATATCAGAACGGACGCGGTGAGCAGAAAGAGCGTACCGTCTGCGTCTACGGCATGTTCGAGCGCGAGGGCGTTGCGTACTTCTGCGGCCTCGACAATGCCACCGACGACATCAGGACATTCCGCTGCGACCGTATCGTTCGCGCTTGGCGTCCTTCGAAGGCCTACGCCATCCCTGCAGACTTCAATCTCAACGACTACCTGTTCTTTGAATTCGATTTTGCCGACCGCCCGCCCGTTGCGGCTACGTTCTCGTTCGCCCCGCAGACGCAGATCGATATGATCAACGGCCTCACGCGCGGGCGAGGTGAGCTCGCACACACCGATTCGGGATGGACTTGGACCGTTGACGTGCGCGATCTTGAAGCCGCCGCCTCATTTTGCATGGCCCACGCCATGGACGGCATGAGGCCCATGGCCCCCAAATCGCTCAAGCAGGCGTGGAACCACCTCATTGAAAGGACGGTGCACGAGCATGCCCGTGCGTAAACTCACCAGCGAGCAGAGGCTCTCGCGCGCCATCGACATCATGGAGGCCCTCTACGCCGCCGGCGAGAGCGGCATGACACGAACCGAGATTTGCAGTCGCTTTGACATCACGGGGGCGTCGCTCGACGAGATTCTCGAGATCGTCTCGACGCTCGCGGACCGAGAATCGGGTGCGCGTATCATCTGCGAATGCCACGGCGGGCGCGTGGTCCTCACCGGTGACGCCGGGCGTGTACTACCGCTGCGCCTGAGTGCCGCCGAGGGCGCTGTGCTCAACCACGAACTTGAATCGTTGGGGATCGAGCCCCAGGCGGCGGCTCGAATTCGACATGCTCTTCTACCCGAAGAGCTCGGCTATAACCAGCACGTCTTTGACACCGTCAACCACGGGTCGCACTGGCAGCAGCTGAGCTGCGCCATTCAGGACGGCGTTCGCTGTCGTATCTCGTATCGCTCGATGGACGATGCGCGGCCACGCGAGCGTCTGGTCGACCCCTTGCGCATTACAGCAAACGGCGACCAAACATATCTGATTGCCTGGGACATCGCGGTCGATGAGCAGCGCACCTATCGCATGGATAAAATCGAGGGACTCGCCTTGACGGAAGACTCCGTCGTGCCTCACGCACCGGACGTTGCATCCCTCCACGATTCCCTTGCCCGGACGCAGCGTAGCGCAAAGCTCTTGATGCCATTCGATATGGCGGAGCATCTGGACTGGGCCGGCATCACCCTAATCGAACGCAGCGGGACAGACATGGCAACGGTAACCGTACATTACGGCTCCGAGCGTTGGCTGCTGAGCCAGATAATCGCAGCGGGCGGAGCCATCCGCATCTTGGATGACCCCGCCCTGTCAAAGCGTCTGTGCGATATGGCAAAAACCCTCGTCTGTCCGCTTTAGCGCCGCCGCTCGTGGCGTGCACGCCACAGCTGCAGATAGTGCCCGATCTGCGCCGATTCGATGCGCTGGTAGGAGCTCGTGGGCAGCGACGTTAAGAACTTCTTGCCATAGCCCTTCGTCACCAGGCGAGGATCCGCCAAGATCAGCACACCGCTATCGGTCGACGAGCGAATCAAACGCCCCGCGGCCTGCTTAACCTCGAGCACCGCCTCGGGCAGCGAATAGCGCGCCCATGCGCGGTCTTCGCGCAGGTTGCGCTCGCACGAGAGCGGGTCCGTGGGGCTCGAGAACGGCAACTTGGGAATGATGACGCAGCGCAGCGTCTCGCCGCTGGCATCAAACCCCTCCCAGAAGGCCTTGAGCGCAAAAAGCGACGAGGTCGGTTCGTTGATAAACCGGTCGCGCAGGCGACGAGGAGATGAGTTGCGCTGCTGGCAGTTGAGCTCCAGACCCGCACGGGCCATCTTGGGCTCAACGCGGGCGTATAGGTCCTCCATGTCGCGCCGATTGGTGAACAACGTGAGCACCGATCCGCCCATGGCAAGATGGGCGTCGACCAGCACGCGCTCGAGCGCCGTAAGATAGCTCTCACGATCGCGCGGATCGGGGATATCGCCCGCAACGACTACAGCCATGTTCGAATCGAAGTCGTAGCTCGAGTCCAAGTGCAGCGATGAGGATGTTGAAGCACCGATGCGATCGAGGCCGACCGCATGGTTAAAGTGTTCAAAGCTTTTGGACACCGTCATGGTCGCCGAGGCAAAGATAGCCGTGTGAACCTCGGGCAGCCACTCGGTTGCCAAGGCCTCGCCAATGTCGATGCGCTCTGCGGTCATTGACTCTCCGCCGGCACGCAGCCTGCGATTGACCTGCAGCGAATACACGTAGTGTTCATCGGTACCATCAATGATGAGTTTTAGGTTCTCGGCCAGCTCGTGCAGGCGGCGCGAGATATCACCCAGGTCGACAACAACCTCTGGCTTGTCGGCGGCGACGGCTTGCACCAGCGCGTCGACGCTCTTGTCAGTTTGTTCCAATGCGTCGATGGCTGTGTAGGCCGACTGTAAGAAATCATGCCAGTCGTCAGATTCGCGCAACTCGGGGCCAATCCATAGATTGGCATTGTCATAACCCCCACGGGCACGGCGGCCGAGCTCGCGAACGCCATCGAACACGTCGGCGATTGCCATGCTCGCGCGCGCAACCGTCGACGTCGCCTTGGCAGTAAGGCCCAAATAGAGCGTAGAGCCCTCGGAGGTTGCCAAATCACGGGAAACCTGGCTTAGCGCGCCGGTGCTCGAGCCACCCAGGCGCTCAAACAGAACGCGTGATTCGTCCGCCGACACCACGCGCGCCCACTGGCGGCGCGCCTCGCGCTCGATGGAATGGGCCTCGTCGATTACCCAATGACGAATCGGGGGTAAAATCCTGCCCTCGGCCGCGACATTGCGGAACAGCAGGGAATGGTTGGTGACCACCACATCGGCATGCGCCGCACGACGGCGAGCACCGTGGACCAAACATTTATCAGGGAAAAACGGGCAGAGGCGACGGGCACACTCGCGCGAGGCCGTCGTAAAGTCGGGGCGGTTGACGCTGCGCCACCGAATGCCGAGCGAGTCGAGGTCGCCATCGGCTGATTGGCAGACGTACGCCATAATGACCGCGACCGCCGTGAGCGTGTCCGCCGGATCGCGCTTGGTGGTAATCTCGACCTGGCCTCGGCTCATGCGCTCGAGCTTGCGCAGGCACGGATAGTGGTCATACCCCTTGAGAGCGCAAAATGACAGACCACCGTTCAGTTGCTCGGCAAGTTTTGGCAGCTCATGGTACATGAGCTGGTCGGCAAGATTGTTCGATTTGGTCGCAATACCAACCGTGATGTTGTTACGGCGTGCTGCCTCGGCAAAAGGCACCAGATAGGCCATCGATTTGCCGACGCCTGTGCCTGCCTCAATTACACGATGAGTGCCCGTGACCAGCGCATCGCGGACCTCGAGCGCCATCGCGATCTGCTCATCACGCGGCTCGTAGGTGGGATACATGCGATTGACCAGGCCACCTGGCGCATAGTCCGCCTCAATCTCCTCACGACTCGGCATCTTGAGGACCGGCAGTTCGTCGGCGTCCACCCGATCGTCGGCGCGATCGGCCTTGAGAACGTCAGCACGAGCGGCGCTGAGGGAGAAGATAGAACCAGGGTTCTGCCCTGCCAAGAACGAGAAGATAGGGCGATAGGACCAAGGCACGTCCGGATGCATGTCGGCTAGGCGCGCCATGAGGCCCTGGGGCAAGTCGGTGAGCGCCACGAGCAACACGCGCCATACGCCACACAGGGCGTCGACGTCGGCATTGGCACGGTGTGACACCGAGTCACAGCCAAACAGATCGGCCATAAAAGACAGCTTGTGCGAGGCCAAGCGCGGAAGCGCGATGCGCGACAGCGCCAGCGAATCGATCCAAATATCGCTCACGTTGACGCCGCCTTTGACCGACTCGATAAACGAGCGGTCGAACGTGGCGTTATGTGCGATCACCGGGCAACCACCGACAAAATCGGCGAGAGCGGCGACGGCCCCAACGGCCGACGGGGCATCTGCCACATCGGCATTTGTAATGCTCGTGAGCTCGGTAATCTCGGCGGGAATCAGCTGCTTGGGATGCACGAAGGTATCGAAGCGGTCGATGACCTCGCGGCCCGAAAGACGGGCCGCCGAGATCTCGATCAGCTCGTTGTCCTGCACCGAAAGACCCGTGGTCTCGGTATCGAGGACAATCACGTCTTCCTCGATAAGGCCGAAGGACTGCGTTTTGGCGCGGTCGGCAAGCGTGGCATAGGAGTCGATGACAAACTGCGGCGTTCCTGACGAAACCGCGTCCTCGATTATCATGCAATGCCCGCTCGACGAAGGCCCATACGGATCAGGCTGTCACAGACCTGCGGGAACGTCATGTCGTCGGTGTGGCGGATCTCATCCGGATACAGCGACGTATCGGTCATGCCGGGAATGGTATTGGTCTCGAGGATAACGGGGCCGTCCTCGCTCACAATAAAGTCGCTGCGCGAGATACCCAGGCAACCGAGGGCCTTGTGAGCGGCGCAGGCAAGCTCCTGAGCGCGAGCGTAATTCTCGGGTGAAATCTGCGCCGGAATGCGATGGATATCCGTAGGGTCGACATACTTCACGTCCAGATCGTAGAACTCGCAGTCCTCGGGCTTACGAATCTCGACAATCGGCAGGGCGCGCACGTCATCTTCGCCGTATACGCCGACGGTGATCTCGGTACCCTCGATGCACTTCTCGACCAGCACTTTGTCGCCGTACTCAAACGCCTTGGCGATTGCCGCGGGCAGCTCGGAGGGCTCATGGACCAGGGAAATGCCATAGCTGGAACCGTTGACGGCCGGCTTCACAAAGCAGCGCTCGCCACAAACCTCGACGATATGATCGATATCGACTTCATCGCCCACCTCGAGCGCAAGGCCGGGGGCAATGGGAATGCCCGCCTTGGCGTATAGGAGCTTAGAGACCTCCTTGTCGGCACCGCAGGCGCTGGCAAGTACGCCCGAGGCCGTGTAGGGGATACCCAGGGTCTCCATGGCACCCTGCATGGCGCCATCCTCACCGCCGGCGCCGTGCATGGCGATAAATGCCACATCGAATCCGCCGGTCGCCATGGTTACCATAAAGTCATCAGCGGCCGTGTCAAGCAGCTCCACCGAGGTGTAGCCGGCTTCCTTCAGTGCCACCACAACGTTCTTTCCCGAATCGAGCGAGATCTCGCGCTCGGCGGAATGACCGCCCGCCAAGACCGCTACGTGCATGTTCTCTAGGCTTTTACCCGGCATGGGCAGACTCCTCCTCTATAATTTCTGCAGCTGATACCATATTGTAGCGATACCCTCTACGTTTCCCCAAAATCGAAAGGCTTCCATGAATCCCAGGACTAAATCTCAGGACATTCGCGACTTGAGCCAAAACGATATTCGCGAGCTCGTGGCCGAACTTGGCCAGCCCGCCTTCCGCGCGAAGCAGCTCATCGAATGGGTCTTTGAGAAGAACGTTTGTTCGTTTGACGATATGACCAACCTTCCCAAGGCTTTCCGTGAGCAGCTTAAAGAGGCTTTTGCCTTTGATACGCCGACTGAACTCACCAAGCAGGTTTCCAAAGATGGCTCGCGCAAGTATCTGCTCGAGTACCACGATGGCATTTCCGTCGAGACTGTCGGCATGCCCCGTCGTAACAAACTTTCCGTCTGCGTTTCCACCCAGGCAGGCTGCGGCATGGGCTGCGCCTTTTGCGCTACCGGTCTCAACGGCCTCAAGCGCTCTCTGACCGCTCAAGAGATCGTCGACCAGGTGCTTCATGTATCCAACGACTTTGGCGAGCGTGCCACAAGCGTTGTCTTCATGGGCCAGGGCGAGCCGTTTGCCAACTACGACGAGGTTCTCAAGGCATTGCGTATCCTCAACGATCCCGATGGTATCGGTATCGGCGCTCGTCACCTCACCGTCTCTACCAGCGGCGTTATTCCCGGTATTCGCAAATTTGCCGACATCCCCGAGCAGTTCACGCTTGCCGTTTCCCTGCATTCCGCCATCCAGTCGACGCGCAATAAGCTCATGCCCGGTGTTAAGAAGTACACGCTGCTTCGCCTTCACGAAGCGCTTCAGCTCTACACCGAGAAGACTGGCCGCCGCCCGACCTATGAGTATGCCATGATCGAAGGCGTCAACGATACGAATCCCGAGATGCAGGCACTCTGCGACTTCTGCGAGGGAACGCTGTGCCACGTTAACCTGATTCAACTTAACGACATCGAGGGCAGCCCGCTCAAGCCGTCGCCGATTCATAAGGTTGAGGATCTTCAGCGTCGTCTTGAGTCCCGTGGCATCGAGACCACGATTCGTAACTCCCGTGGTAACGATATTGACGCCGCTTGCGGACAGCTGAAACAGCGTTTCAAAGTTCAGAAGAACGCATAGGGGAGTCGCACTCCAAAACGTTTCATGTGAAACATCGAACGGTCCCTGTTGCAGGATATGCAACAGGGACCGTTTCATTTATTGACCTCAATTTTGGACCGCTGCTAGCTTTCCCATTTTTTACGGACAAAATAAGCGGCCCTTGTCTCATGAATCAGACAAGGGCTCCTCAAAATATGCAGGGTAATTGTTAGGTACCTAATAGCCTACATTTTCCCATTGGTTGCTAACCCAACCTTGATTAATCTTAGGATTTTTCGTTACCTGAGCAGTGCGCATGGCAACATCTTCTGTCATAACATCCATTTTCTTCTTTGACGTATCAACGATATCTTGCGCGCCACGAAGCAAACGACCTCGAAGTTCATCGTCTATCGCGATCTTATAGCCAGCAAAGGCACCAGCCGCGACAGTCGTCGCCAATGCAATCGCAGTAAAAATCTTATTCCTCATCTTGGCCTCCTTGATCAAACTGAATCATTTCACCAAGAATACGAGAGAGCTCTTCCTCGTCTTTAAACTCAATCTCAATCTTATTCTTTCCACGCGAGCTCTTCACACGAACGTTGGTATTAAATACCTGACGAAGTACACGCGCAGCCTTTTTAAAAGACTGAGGCGTTGCAGGCCGTGGCGTCTTAGTTGTCTCTCCGGCAGAAAACAATGGAGCAAGATTTTCTGTCGCTCTTACGGAAAGGCCCTCCGCAACAACCTTCTCTGCAAGTCGAATTCGCGCGTCCTCATAGGGAACTGCAAGAATCGCACGTGCATGTCCAGCAGTAAGTTTACCCTCAAAAATCATCTGCTGAACTACTTCGGGGAGATCGAGAAGGCGCAGCGAGTTTGTAATTGCAGAGCGTGACTTGCTTACTGCTTTCGACAATGCCTCCTGGGTCATACCGCTGGCATCGATAAGCTGGCGATAGCCCTTAGCCTCTTCGACGGGATTCAGATCAGAACGCTGAAGGTTTTCGATAAGAGCAAGAGCCAGCATCTCTTCATCATTAACATCTTTAATGATGACAGGCAGTTCCTCAAGACCAGCAAGCTTTGATGCCTGATACCGACGCTCACCAGCGATGATCTCATAGCCGTTTCCATGCTTGCGAACCAAGAGCGGCTGCAAAACGCCATGCTCTTGGATTGACTCGCTCAACTCGCGAAGTTCAGTTTCATTAAAATGAATTCGCGGTTGATTAGGGTTGGGAACGATATCCTCAATAGGTAGTTTTGTTACAGATGCGGCATTTGAAGCAGATACAGCAGAACCACCGGTCTCATACTCGGCCTCTGAGACCAAAGCATTGAGTCCACGTCCCAATCCGCCACGTTTCTTTACACTAGGCACGCTTGATCACCTCTTTTGCAAGGTTCATATACGCTTTTGCACCCTTATTTTGAGGTGCATAGGTAATTACCGGTTCTCCAAAAGACGGAGCTTCGGAGATTTTAACCGTACGGGGGATTAGCGTCTTAAATGCCTTATCACCAAAGTACGATTGAACCTCCTCAACAACCTGATTCGATAGAGAAGTACGCGAGTCATACATGGTCATAAGCACACCATAGGTGTCTAAGCCCTTGTTCAGACGTGATTTGACCATCTTCATTGACTCTAGCAGCTTCGTAACGCCCTCGAGTGCGTAGTACTCGCACTGGATCGGAATCAAAACGCTGTCTGCTGCGGTCAAGGCATTGATAGTAAGCAGGCCGAGCGAAGGAGGACAGTCAATGAAAATAAAATCGAACTCGTCCTGAATCGGCTCAAGCAAATCTTTGAGGCGGGTTTCACGAGCAATTGCGCTTACGAGCTCAATTTCGGCACCTGCAAGCTGAATCGTAGCTGGAATTACGAATACCTTTTTGCAATTTGTATCAAGAACAAGCGATTCTGCCGGCACATCATTCAACAATGCATCATAGATGCAGCGATCAAGGTCTTCTTTTTCAATTCCAAATCCACTGGTGCTGTTTCCCTGCGGATCAAAATCGACAATCAGTGTCTTACGACCCTGCTCACCCAGTGCTGCTGCAAGGTTCACAGCCGTCGTTGACTTACCGACGCCGCCTTTTTGATTGATGATTGCAATGATACGCGTGTCTTTTGCGCTCTTAGAACGCTTAACGTCGCGAAATCCCACGGTCCCTCCTGGTGTGTATTAAAGCTGTCAAACGGAGGATGTTTCACGTGAAACATTCCGATTCGATATCAACCGCCATGTTTCACGTGAAACACTGCAAGTTGTTAGTATCCATTATGTTTCACGTGAAACATCTAGGCAAGCGGATTCTTCTTTGCCATGCCATTTGCACGAGGCAATGAAACGGATGCCGGATGACTCTTTTTAAGAACAATGAACTCCCTGTGGCCCAAGCCCTCAGGCAAATCGATTGCGTCATTCAGAAGCAAAGTGAAGCCGCAAATCTTAGCTGCTGACATGCCGGAAGCAAGCTCCTCATCCGAAGGATTACCCTTGGTGATAACAAATAGCCCTCCGTCTTTGAGGAACGGAGCAGCATACTCAACAAGAATCGGTAGAGGGGCAAGTGCGCGGGCGGTTACGACAGAAAACTGCTTCTTATGGCTTCGAGCATATTCTTCAAGGCGATCATGAACCGCATGAGCATGTTTCAATCCAAGAACATCAACAAAAGAATTGACAGCATCAACCTTCTTACCAACAGAGTCAATATAAGTAGCTTTACGATGCGTGGTTATGGTTAACGGAATACCAGGGAAGCCCGCACCTGTTCCCATATCGAGCAAAGCTCCCTCAGGAGCCTTATTGATATAGGGGAGCAAAACAAGTGAGTCGAGGATATGAAGTACCGCAGCATCTTCTATGTTAAGAATACGGGTGAGATTGGTTGTCTTATTTGTTTCCAGAACCAAATCCAAATGTTGAATACATTTCCTCAGCTCAGTATCAGTTACGCTCAAGGAATACTCTTTGCAATAGGAAGTTAGACGACTCAACATCTCGTCAGCCTGCTGATCAGTAAGTACTAACAACGAAAGCTCCTTTCTGACAAAAATCAGTGTATCGAGAACTTTTGACAAAAAAAGGGGACGTGGAAACCACGTCCCCTTAGCATAAGCTCGAGTAGATTATCGAGCAACAATCACCACATGGCGATCGGGGTCAGAACCCTCAGAATGAGTATAGACGGCGTCATTGCCACGAAGTGCAATGTGAACCAGTCGGCGCTCGTAGGCATTCATGGGCGGAAGCGAAACACTCTTATGAGTGCGGATGGCACGCTCGGCAGCAGACTGAGCCATGGAGGCAACCTTGTCCTGACGGCGGCTCTTGTATCCCTCGACGTCAACTACAACCGGATACCTAAAGCCGAGCTTGCGGCTCACCAGCAATGAGAACATAACCTGAAGGGCATCAAGGGTGCGACCATGACGGCCAATGAGAACAGCAAGGTCGGGAGCCGTTACATCCAGAATCAGCTCACCCTCGTCGCCCTCATACTCATCGATAGGAGAGTTGGCGGCATCGAAGTGCGAAAGGATGGAACGCAGGATGGAAATCGCGACATCGGCAATGGTGTCGAGCTCCTCGTCGGTCAGCTCTTCACCAGCCTTGTAGCGCTGTGCAATCTCGGGATAATCGCCCGCGACCTGCGGGGCAACCTCCTCAAGCATATCCTCGATGATCTCTTCAGACATAACGTACTCCAAAAGTTAGGTACCTAAATAAGATTGATATCCCACTACTTCTTCTTGTGCGGGCGCGGCTTCTTCTCGCGACGAGTGACCTCAACCTGCAGCGGCGCGTTCTTAAGGCGCTCCTCCTCATCGGCCTTCGCCTTGTCGATGACCTTCTGCGTCACAAAAATCTGCTGGATAACCTGCCAAGCAGACGAGACGTCGTAGTACAGCAGAACACCAACGGGAAGGCTCCAGCCCATCCAAAGCATCATGACCGTCATGACAACGGCCATCATACGCATGCTCTGAGCCTGCTGGCCGGTCTGGTTGCGCGACATATAGAGCTGCGGAATCAGGGTCAGGACAGCGAACAGGATCAGGCAGACCAGCGCAGGCAGCGCGACCATAAAGCCATCGGCAAAGGAGGCACTCGGCGTGGTGGTCAGGTCGGGCAGAATATTAAAGAACGAGAACGTGCCGTCGTTAAAGTAGTCCGGCAGGTTACGCAGCAGCGTAAATAGGGCGAACAGGACAGGCATCTGAATCAACAGCGGCAGACAACCAGCCATCGGGTTGAACTTGTTCTCGCTGTAGAACTTCTGCATTTCCTCGGCCTGACGCTGGGGATCGTCGGCATAGCGCTCCTGGATCTCGAGCATCTTGGGCTGCAGCACCTGCATGCGTGCCGTCGACTTAGTCGACTTGAGCATAAGCGGCGTCAGCAGCAGACGGATGATGACCACCAGGATGATAATGGACAGGCCCCAGTCGACCGCAAAGGTCTGGATGAGCTTGAGCAGCTCGAAAAGGATGTTAACGATCCAATCCCACATGTAAGTTTTCCTCCGATAGCGAGTGCCCGCTAGGGCACAGGGTCATAACCGCCGACGTGCAGGGGATTGCAGCGAGCGATGCGCCTCACGGCAAGCCAGCAGCCTCTCAAAACACCGTACTTCTCAATCGCCTGGACGGCGTATTGCGAGCACGTTGGGTAATAAATGCAGGCGTCAGGCAATAAGGGCGAAATAACCTGTTGATATATGCGAATAGGAGCGATGGCAACACGTCGCAAAACGTGATTGCTCATCGCTCCTCCCCGGCAACGCCGGCGCGTTTCATAAGCGAACGCAATGCATTGTCCATCTCCTGAGGCGAAGAAACCCTCGTCTTGGGAGTTGCGAACAAGATGATGTCATAACCCGCAACGGGAAATCCACAGCTGCGGGCGGCCTCGCGCATCACACGCTTAGAACGGTTGCGCACGACAGCACAACCGAGCCGTTTAGCACCAACGAAGGCGACCCTTCCGGAGTCGCCTTCGCCAACCGATTCACATATGGTCATTCGAATCAGAGGGTGATTGAAACGACGCCCCTGACTGAACACATGCTCGAAATCTTGCCGAGACTTAATAGTCTTCATGCGAGATGTGTGTATCGCTGCTAGACAGTGAGACGCTTGCGGCCCTTGGCGCGACGACGGGCGAGCACGGCACGACCACCCTTAGTGGCCATACGGGCACGGAAGCCATGGGTCTTGGCACGCTTACGCTTATTAGGCTGATACGTACGCTTCATCTTAAGTTCCTCCTGCTGCATTTCGAGTGTCCGCGGGGGCGCGGACGCAGATATAGACACGTGAGCTTGAAGATTGTAGGGAAATCAATGTTCAAATGTCAAGAAATCAAAGGTAAAAGGTTGCGCAGTTCACACGGTTCCCCCATAAGCCGAGCTCGATTTAGCGGTGCATGGCAACTTTTCACGATATTTCATCGAGTTTTCAACAGGTCATGTTGGCAATGTTGAGAACTTTTCGTCCGTTTTCCAAAGTTTTCAACAGGTTTTGAAAAGTTGTCGAAAGATGAGAAACATTGCACGGTGAGCTACTATTTGTTCGAAACCTTTTGAAAGATTGCGAGCGGCATGTCTGACGACTTTTACACCATGGTCGATTCCGGAGACCCGGCACCCGACAACGAGCACATCACCGGCGTGCGCGAAGAGCGTGAGGAAGGCGAGCAGACGACCACGCAGGCGCCAAAAGTCATGTACGCCGCGCGCATCGCCGTCTATGACGACATGCTGTCGACACCGCGTGTGATCGTCATTGATCCGCAAGATGTCCGCACGTATTTGGAAGAGACGACCAACACCGTCTACCAGTGCATGAAAGAACAAGGTGGCCATATCTCGCTCATGGTCATCCGCGAGATTGTCGAAAACTTTATCCACGCGCACTTTGCCGAGCCCATCATCTCGATTCTGGACGGCGGAGACACCATCCGCTTTGCTGATCAAGGACCCGGCATCGACGACAAGGAGCGCGCTTTCGACTTTGGCGTTACCAGCGCAAACAGCAAGATGAAGCGCTATATCCGTGGAACCGGAGCAGGGTTTCCCATGGTGCAGGAGTATTTGGAAAACGCCGGCGGGGCCGTGTCCATCGAGGACAACATGGGCAACGGCACCGTGGTTACGGTAAGCCTGGATCCTAAACGCGTGCAGGAAATCGAACGCGCCGGCGGGCGCGGTGCTGCCGTGCGGCCCGAGACGGAGCAGCCCGCATATCCCCTGCCGGGAGCTTTTGCGCAGCAGCCCATGGCAACGCAACAGATGCAGCCCCGCGTGGGACAGATGCAGCAGCCCGGAATGCTTCCTACACAAGAGTCCCAGGCGGCGTCGATGTCGATGCCGCCAAACGTGCCAGAGGCCATGCCGCTGGCGGATCAGGATGCAGCAGCAATGCAGCAGGCGACGGGGGCACCGGGTGGCCAGCAAATGGGATATCAGCCGTACCAACAGGGATATCCATATCAGCAGATGCCGCCACTGGGGTATGGCCAGCAGTTCCCACAGCAGTACCAGCAGGGATATCAGCAGCCGTACCAGCAGATGCCGCAGCAGCAGCACAACCCCTGGGCCCAGCAGATGACTCCGCAGCCTTACCAACAGTGGCCTCAAAGTTTTCAACAGCAAATGCCGCCGATGCAGAGTTCTCAACAACCAGCAGCTCAAATGATGTATCCTAATGCAGCAAATCAGTATGCGCAGCCACAACCGGACGTGTTCGTAAGCGATCGCGGCAACGCCGCGCTGGGCTATCTGGCGCAAAATCAAGCGTGCGGTGCTACCGATCTGGCGAGGGCGTTTGGAAACTCGGCCCCCACTTGGTCACGCACGCTCAATGACTTGGCGCAGGCCGGCTTGGTCATCAAGCATGGCCAGAAATACCATCTGACCGAACTCGGCGCCGCTCGCGTGCGAGCTCAGAGCTAAAGAACGGGAGAGATAGTGGACGAGGAAGCAGGCATCATCCTGGGGGATGCCATCGCCTTTTGCCAGCGCGACGGCCAAGATGCACGCCTCATCAACATGCTGGGGCAATCGCGCGCCATAAGCCTAACCGAAGATACGCTCACGATCGAGGCCCCCTCGCGCTTTGCCATCGCGCAGCTCAAAAAGCATCAGCCAACCATTGAGGCCTATCTGGAAGAAATCGCCTTTGCACCGATTGCGCTCGACATCGTGGCACCGCAAGGCGCCGCGACGGAATCCGCTGCCGCGACGGCGCCCGCCACGGCCCCCGCTGCTTCCCCGGCGGCGCCGGCCTCCGCAGGCGACGTGCCGACAATCGGGCACCAGCACAGCGATGTTTCCCGTGAAACCATGGCACCGTTGCCGACCGCGGCGGCGACGTCAACGAACGCACCCGTCACGCACATGCCCATCGCTCACGACGCAACGACGGGCGCGGATTCGGGCATTGCAATCAAGAACACGCTCTCGGCCGATGATTTTCGTCGCATGATGAACCAGATGAAGGGCGGAGCGCCAACTAAATCCACGCAAGCTGCGACCCCCGCTTCATCCATGCCAGCACCGACCGCGCCGGCCGAACAGAATACGGATGGAGCCCCGCTCGCCGCGAACTCAAAATTTACCTTTGAGAACTTTGTCTACGGCCCCGAGAACAGCCATGCCTATCGCTCGGCACTCAAGTTTGCCGCCCTCGCGGACGAGCGGGGCACGTGCACATCACTGTTCATCTACGGCAAATCGGGCCTGGGCAAGACGCACCTGCTGCTTGCCATCAAAAACGAGCTCGCCGAAAAGTCGCCCGAGATCAAGGTCAAGTATGCCAACTCCCAGGCATATCTGGACGACCTGATGACCGAGTTCGACCGCCAAAAGAAGAGCAACGCCCCCATCATGCAGGCGTACCACGGCGTGGACGTGCTCATCATCGACGACATCCAAAACATCATCGGCAAGCGCGCGAGCGTGGACTACTTTTTCCAGCTCATGGACGAGTTCATCCGCAACAACAAGAAGGTCGTCATCGCGGCAGACCGCGCCCCCAAGGACCTGAGCATGGACGAGCGTCTAACCAGCCGCTTCAACGCCGGCATGCTCTGCCTGGTCGCAGAGCCCAGCTACGAAATGAAATACAAGATCTTGCAGCGCTATTACGAGAACACCATCGTCGCCGCTCCCGAGGCAGGCGACGACTCGCTGCTGGCGGCCTATGGGGGCGACGGCGGGCACCTAACCGACGAGCACTTTAAACACATGGCCGAGGTCTCGGGCACCAACATCCGCGAACTCGAGAGCTTTTGCGAGCGCTGCGCCGGCGAGGCGGGCGACCGCGAGCGCGAGGGCGGGGAGCTCACCTTTGACGATATCGATGCCATCGCCAGCCAGTACTTTGACACATCGGCCAAAAAGATCAACGTCCAGACGGTTCAGTCCGTCATCGAAGAGCAGTACGGCGTGACGCACGAGGAGCTCATCGGCCCGCGTCGCAACGCCAATATCGCCAAAGCACGCCATATCGCTATCTACCTGGCTATCGAGATGTGCGAGATGACGACCACGGCGGTGGGCGCCGAATTTGGCAACCGCAACCACTCGACCGTCAGCACGAGCTACAAAAAGGTCCAGAAGATGATCCAGGAAGACCGCACCGTCACCGAAGACCTCAAGTCGCTGCGCGATAAAATTACACTGCGCTCGTAGGGAAATAGAGACACCTGTTGAAAACTTGTCGAAACCACGGGCATAAGGTGTCTAAAACTCAACCCGCGGTGATGAAAAGTTTTGCGCAGGTTTTGAACGTGAAAAACCACCCCTGTTGCACACAGGTTGCTGTCGATTCTCTTTCTGGGTCTGACCTGCGTCTTTGGGAGTAATCAACAGTTTCGTCAGTGCTATTACTATTATTAAGATATTTATATCTATAGAAAGGTATTAAAAGATGAAGTTCACCGTCAGCCAGAGCTCGCTTACACAAGCCATCGGCGTCGTTATGAAGGGTGTCGCTTCGGCATCCACCCTCCCCATCTTGTCGGGCGTGCTCGTTAAGGCCCAAGACGGCATCTTGGAATTCCAGACCTCTAACTACACCATCTCGATCCGTCATCGCATCGCGGCGCATGTCGAAGAAGAGGGCGAGATGGTTATTCCCTGTAAGATGCTCTCCAATATCACCAAGACCCTCCCCGATGCCCCGGTCACCTTTGAACTGTCCGAGCGCCAGGTGCTGATTGGTTGCGAGAAGAGCTCTTTCCGCCTGAACACGCTCGATGCCAATGACTTCCCCGAGTTTCCGGCCTATGCCATCGAGAGTGCCGTGGAGCTGCCGACCGATGTCTTGTCCGAAATGGTCGGCCGCGTGTGGCGCGTCACCTCGACCGACAAGGCTCGCCCCATCCTGGGCGGCGTGCACATGAAGGTCGAGAACAACACCGTACGCCTGGTAGCGACCGATTCCTTCCGCTTGGCCGTGTGCGATACGCAGGTCGAGACCTCGACCCTCGAGGGCTCCTTTGAGCTCAACGTTCCGGCTGACGCCTTTAACGACGCGCTGAACATCATGGCCAGCCAAGCGACCATCATGATCGGGGCTACCGACACCCAGGTCGTCTTCGAGGCCGGCAACACCACCTACGTGTCGCGTCGCATCGAGGGCGTGTACCCCAACTACAAGCAGCTCATCCCCGATTCTTGCGTGACGAGCGTCAAGATCGACGTCGCCGCCTTTAACGCCGCCCTCAAGCGCGTGGCCGTTATCGCGAGCGCCAACCCCGCCGTCAAGTTCGAGATCGATGTCGAGAACGGGCAGATGGGCCTGTCCTCCATTTCCAATGACCAGGACCTTGCGCAGGAGACGATCGATGTCGAGGCCGAGGGCGAGTCGGGTACCATCGCCTTCAACTACCATTACATCTTCGGCTGCCTCAATGCCCTGTCCAAGGAGAAGGAGATCACGCTGGAGCTCAAGAGCTACTCGCAGGCGGGCATCTTTAAGTCCTACGATAAGATCAACTACCTGTACCTGGTCATGCCGGTCCGCATCTAGCGCTGCGCCATGACCATGTTCGCCCGCGATCTTTCCGTCGCGCACTACCGCAGCTTCGATAGCTATCGCCTTGCCCTGGACGAGGGCGTGACGATACTTGCGGGACCCAACGCGGCGGGAAAGACCAATCTCATAGAGGCGCTGCAGCTGCTGACGAGCGGCGCCTCGTTTAGGCATCCGACCGCAGCCGAGCTCGTCCATGACGGCGTGGGCTCGTGCAAGATCGAGCTGAGGCTCGAGGGCGACGGCCGCGTGCTTGATATGGGATTGAGCGCGGAGGACGGTAAGCGCTCGTTTAGTCGCAACGGCAAGAGATGCTCTGCCGCCGGTGTGCGCGGGATTCTGCCGAGCGTGCTGTTTTGCCCCGACCATCTGGACATGGTTAAGCGAGGCGCCAGTGTGCGCCGCGCCGCCCTCGATGACTTTGGCATGCAGCTGAGCGCGCGTTATGCCGATCTTGCGAGCACCTATGGGCGCTGCGTGACCCAGCGTAACGCCCTGCTCAAGGAGACCTGGTGCTGTCGCGAGATGCTCGGCGCGTGGAACGATTCGATTGCTCGCGCGGGCTCGGCCCTGCTCGTGCACCGGTTGGCCCTACTCGACCGGCTGGCGGGCCATGTGCACACTGCCTACGGGCAAGTGGCGTCCGGCGAGGCTGCCAACGTGACCTATGCGTCCACGCTGGGGGATTTGCCCCAGGTCGAGGATCGCGAAGAGCTGAAGGGTTGGGCGTACGAGCGCATGCTGGCCGCCCTTGACGAGCATGCCGACGAGGAAATTCGCCGCGGCGTGACGTTGGTGGGACCGCATCGCGACGAGATCGAGTTCACCGTGGCGGGTCGCTCCGCCCGTTCATTTGCCAGCCAAGGACAGCAGCGCACGCTGGTACTGTCCTGGAAGGTGGCCGAGGTGGCCGTGGCTCGCGATGTCCTGGGCACCGCCCCGCTGCTGCTTTTGGACGACGTGATGAGCGAGCTCGACGGCGAGCGTCGCGGCGCTTTCCTGCGGCTGATCGGCGATGATATCCAGACGGTCATAACTACGACCAACCTGGGGTACTTTACCGATGACCTGCTTGATCGAGCCAAGGTGGTGAGCATGGGTGAGACGTGCTAATTACGAGCGCGAGAGCGAGACAGTCGCCTTCAGTGGATTTTTGAACGCAGAGCGCCAGCGCATCCTGGCGGCTGCAACGCCTAAGCGCCGTGCGCAGATGGAGGCCGCCGAGGAGTCGCGCGCGGTCTATCGCGCATGGAACGCGGTGTGCTCGGGCACGCGCGAGGGACGGCATGTGACGGGGCTGCGCTACCTACCCGAGTCCAATGAGCTGCTGGTGTATCTCGACTCGCCCTCGTGGACGCAGGAAATGACGCTGTTGCGCGAGATCATCCGTGCGCGCATGGAGCGCGCCGGTGCGCATGTGGACGGCCTGGTGTTCAAAACCACCGCGCCCGGTCACACGCCGCCCGCCGCCAAGGAGCGCCTGCGCCCGGCGACGACCGAGCGACCGCCGGCCCCGCACGCCGACCTAAGTGAGGCCGAGCGTACCGAGATCGAGCGCCAAGTGGCGCCCATCGAAGACCAAAAACTGCGCGAGGCCCTCGAGAATGCCATGAGAGCCAGTGCCGAGTGGGCCAAGGGCGTGCAAAGCAAAAAAGAGCCTTAAATCGCATCTGGTGGCCTTGTAGAGCCAAACACCCTCGTTCCCGAGGGTATTTTTTTACGATAAACTAGTAAGGCTGTACACATTTTCTTGACTGAAGGAGGACGTGTGGCAAACGAAAACGATTACGATGGCGGCGAGATTAAGATTCTCGAAGGTCTCGAGGCCGTTCGTAAGCGCCCGGGCATGTACATTGGCTCGACGAGCGCCAGCGGTCTGCATCACCTGGTGTGGGAGATCGTTGACAACTCCGTCGACGAGGCCATGGCCGGTTTCTGCACCGAGATCCAGGTGACGGTCCACGCCGACAACTCCATCACGGTCGTCGACAACGGGCGCGGCATCCCCGTCGACGAGCACCCTGTTAAAAAGATCCCGACGCTCGAGGTCGTTATGACGATCTTGCACGCCGGCGGTAAGTTCGATAACTCGGCCTATAAGGTCTCGGGCGGCCTGCACGGCGTGGGCATCTCCGTCGTCAACGCACTGTCCAAGCGCGTGGTCGTTCAGGTTCGTCGCGATGGCAACACCTACGAGATGGAGTTCTCGCGCGGCAAGACCGTCAAGAAGATGGAGGTCGTGGGCACCTCGGATTCAACGGGCACCACCGTCACCTTCTGGCCCGACGACGAGATCTTCGAGACCTGCATCTACGATTTCGATACGCTGCACAACCGTCTGCAGGAGACGGCGTTCCTCAATAAGAACCTTAAGATTGTGCTGACCGACGAGCGCGAGGCGACTCCCCACGTGGAGGAGTTTTGCTACGAGGGCGGCATCATCGACTTCGTCAAGTTCCTCAACGAGGGCAAGGACGTCCCCGAGGCCTTTAAGGAGCCCATCTACATCGAGGGCAAATCGGATCCGGACGCGCCTGTGACCAAGATGGGCGAGGTCGAGGTTTCCCTGCAGTGGAATAGCGGCTACGGCGAGAACGTCATGTCGTTCGCCAACGACATCTACACTCCCGAGGGCGGCATGCACCTTGAGGGCTTCCGCACCGCGCTCACTCGCGTGATCAACGACTACGCGCGCAAGCAGAACCTGCTCAAGGAAAAAGACGCCAATCTGACCGGCGACGATGTACGCGAGGGCCTTTCGGCCGTTATCTCGGTCAAGCTGCCCGATCCGCAGTTTGAGGGCCAGACCAAGGCCAAGCTCGGCAGCTCCTATATGCGCGCGCTGACGCTCAAGATCGTGACCGACGGCCTTGCCGATTACTTGGAGGAGCATCCCAAGCCCGCTCGTGAGATCGTCAAGAAGGCCCAGCAGGCCTGCAAGGCACGCAATGCCGCCCGTAAGGCGCGCGAGGCGACCCGCCGCAAGAGCCTGCTCGAGACGGCGTCGCTGCCCGGCAAGCTCGCCGACTGCTCGGTGCGCGACGCCGAGTTGACCGAGCTCTTCATCGTAGAGGGCGACTCGGCAGGCGGCTCGGCCAAGGATGGCCGTCGCCGAGACATCCAGGCGATTCTGCCCCTGCGCGGCAAGATTCTGAACGTCGAGCGCGTTGGTGACCATCGTGCGTTCTCGAGCGACACCATCCAGTCGCTGATTACCGCGATCGGCTGCGGCGTCACGACGAGTGCCGGCGACGGCGGCGACTTCGACATTAGCAAGGCGCGTTACCACAAGATCATCATCATGACCGATGCAGACGTCGACGGTGCGCATATCCGCATCCTGCTGCTGACGTTCTTCTACAAGTACATGCGTCCGCTGATTGACGCCGGCTACGTGTACGTCGCGTGCCCGCCTATCTTTGGCATCAAGGTGCGCAACAAGATCCACTACGTGTATCCCAACGGCCGCCAGCCCGAAGACGAGATCCTGCGCGACACCATCCAGGGTCTGGGCCTGAACCCCGACGACAACGACGAGGACGGCAAGGCCAAGGACGGCAAGATCACCAAGAAGCGCAAGGGCTATACCGTCCAGCGCTACAAGGGCCTGGGCGAGATGGACCCCAAGCAGCTTGCCTCGACGACGATGGACCCCAAGACCCGCATCCTGCAGCGCGTGTCGATCGAGGACGCCGTGGTGGCAGACCGCGCCGTGCGTGAGCTGATGGGTTCCGAGGTCGGCTATCGCCGCGAGTACATCGAGAAGCACGCGCATGACGCACGCTTCCTTGACGCTTAAGAGGAGGTAACGTGGCAGACGATATCAACAATAACGAGGGCATGGGCGAGGCCGGCGACGCCGGCATGCCCGACGATCTGAGGCGCCTGCTTGCCCGTGCTGAGCAGGGCGAGGACGGCGATCCGGACGCCTATAACCCCGATGCCGATGATGACGAGGAAGAGGACGACGGTGAGCTCGAGGAGAGCTTTGGCGAAGTCGACCGTGGCGCCTCGGCCGGCGAGGATATCAATGGCGGCCAGCTCCAGATTTCGGAGTTCGGTCGCGAGATGAAGCAGTCGTTCATCGAGTATTCGATGTCGGTTATCACGGCGCGCGCCCTGCCGGACGTGCGCGACGGCTTAAAGCCGGTGCACCGCCGCATCCTGTACGCGATGAACGAGAGCGGCATCTACCCCAACCGCCCGCATAAGAAGTCGGCGTGGACGGTCGGCGAAGTTATCGGTAAGTACCACCCGCACGGCGATTCCGCGGTCTATGAGGCCATGGTTCGCCTGGCGCAGTGGTTCTCCATGCGCACGCCGCTCATCGACGGTCACGGCAACTTCGGTAACATCGACGGCGACGGCGCGGCGGCCATGCGTTACACCGAGAGCCGCCTGGCCAAGCCCGCCATGGAACTGCTGCGTGACTTGCAGAAGGATACCGTCGACTGGCAGCCCAACTACGACGAATCGCTCGCCGAGCCCGTGGCGCTGCCTGCGCGCTTCCCCAACCTGCTGGTCAACGGCAGCCAGGGCATCGCCGTCGGCATGGCCACCAACATCGCTCCGCATAACCTCACCGAGGCGATCGAGGCCACCTGCTACCTGATCGACAACCCCGACGCCACCGTCGACGAGCTCATGCAGATCATGCCCGGTCCGGACTTCCCCACCGGCGCCATCATCATGGGCAGCGCCGGCATTAAGCAGAGCTACGAGACCGGCCGCGGCTCCATTACCGTGCGCGCCAAGGCTCACGTGGAGTCCACCAAGACCGGCCGCAGCCGCCTGGTCTTTACCGAGATTCCCTACATGGTCAACAAAGGCACCCTGCAGGAGAAGATTGCCCAGCTCGTCAACGACAAACGCATCGAGGGCATCTCGGATATGCGCGATGAGTCCAACCAGAAGGGCATCCGTCTGGTCATCGAGCTCAAGAAGGGCGTCATTCCGCAGGTCGTGCTCAACAACCTGTATAAGTACACCTCGCTGCAGACGACCTTTGGCGCCAACAACCTGGCGCTCGTCAACGGCGTTCCCAAATGCCTGAGCCTGCGCGAGATGCTGCAGCACTACATCGATCACCAGGTCGACGTCGTCACCCGCCGCACCCGCTTCGACCTTAAGAAGGCCCAGGCCCGCGCGCATATCCTCGAGGGCTACCTGATGGCTCTCGACCATATTGACGAGGTCATCAGCATCATCCGTTCCTCGCAGACCGATTCCGAGGCCAGCAGCCGCCTGATCGAACGCTTTGGCTTTACGCCCGAGCAGACCACGGCCATCCTCGAGATGAAGCTGCGCCGCCTGACCGGCCTGGAGCGCGACAAGATTCAGGAAGAGCTGGACGGCCTGCGCCGCGCCATCGCCTACTACGAGGACCTGCTGGCGCACGAGGAGAAGATCCTGGGCGTCATTAAGGAAGAGATGCGCGAGATCTCCAAGAAGTTTGGCGATAAGCGCCGCACCGAGATCAGCCAGGTCGAGAAGGACCTGGACGTCGAGGACCTCATTGCCGACGAGGACATGGTCGTGACCATCACCCACACCGGCTATGTCAAGCGCATCCCGGTGGCCGCCTACCGCGCCCAGAAGCGCGGCGGCAAGGGCGTCTCGGGCGTCAACCTCAAAGAGGACGACGTCATCGACGAGATGTTCATCGCGTCCACGCACGAGTACGTGCTGTTCTTCTCGAGCAAGGGCAAGGTCTATCGCCTGAAGGTGCACGAGCTGCCGGTGGGTACGCGCCAGGCGCGCGGTACCGCGATCGTCAACCTGCTGCCCTTCGAGGAGGGCGAGAAGATCGCGAGCGTCATCAGCTGCCGCGAGTTCCCTGCCGACGAGTATCTGATGTTTGCCACCAAGAGCGGCATGGTCAAGAAGACCGTGATGAGCGCATATGACCGCAGCCGTCGCGACGGCCTGATCGCTATCAACCTGCGTGACGACGACGCGCTGCTGAACGTGCGCCGCGTGCGCGAGGGCGACAAGATTATCCTGGCCACCACCGCGGGCAAGGCGATCATGTTCTCCGAGGAGCAGGTGCGCGCCACCGGCCGCGATACCAGCGGCGTTCGCGGTATCGGTATGAAGGACGGCGTGAGCGTTCTGGGCATGGAAGTCACTAACGGCAACGGCGATCTGTTCGTCATCACCGAGCGCGGCTACGGCAAGCGCACGCCGGTCGCGGACTACCCGGAGCAGAATCGCGGCGGCCAGGGCGTCTACACCATCCAAATGACCGAGCGTAAGGGTAACCTCGCGGCCATGAAGACGGTGGGCCCGCAGCACGAGCTGTTCATCGTGACGGAGGGCGCGACGGTCATTCGCGTCAAGACCGATGAGATTAGCCAGACTGGCCGCGCTACCCAGGGCGTCAAGATGATGACCGTCGACGACAACGACCGCATCTGCGCCGTAGCCCGCATGACGGCCGCCAAGGAGAAGCCCGAAGACGAAGGCGCCGAGGCCGCAACCGACGCCGAAGAGGCCCCAGTCGACCTAGGCGACGGCAACGACATGCCAGAAGATCTCCTCGACGAGTAAGAGGGCCTAGCTGGTAAAAAATATCAGCCCCCATATATCGGCGGTCGGCGCACTGCGCGCCGACCGCTTTTTTGACAATCTTGAACCTCGCGTCGGCCCCGGCTGCCCGGCGGCATGCGAAGTCGATCGCGAGTTCCGCACGAGCCGGAGAGCACTTAATGTGCTCTCCGTGCGAG